>JAUGSS010000199.1:0-1154 GCA_044426515.1 Methylococcaceae bacterium
CCACCACATCAGGGCGTGTCCGTAGACTTCGTGGGCGATTAGTCCTTGGTCACCCTTGTACTTCGGTCTGATGTAGACAAGCGGCCCCTTCGTGTAGCCGCCTTGGTAGTCGGCCATTGCGTCGGTGTAGATGATTGGGTAGGGGATCACTTAGAACGCCTCTAGGACCACTATGTAAATAACATCATTCGCTGCCGCACCTACCCCAAGACCAATCTCTACGTTTGTCGTCGAAGACATCCTGGCGCTCCCATATTTAGTCAGAGCAGTGGCGTAGGCATCCGTGTACACGATCCCTGCTGCATTTCTGTACGTTATTTGCAGACCCCGCACATTTGACGTATTGACAGCAGTAATAGTTGCGTTCACAAGTGTGGCTGTAATCTCTGCCGCCGTGATTACATGGGCGTAAGTCCATATCTTTAGGTTCTCAGCCCCGCCAAATTTCCCCGTCGTCCCGCTGATTGCGCCTGCGACTGTGAGGCCACCTCCGGGGGAGAAATAAGCCCTATTGGTTGCTCCTTCATTGAACTCAAGATAACCTGACCCCACCGCAGCATTAGTTGCAACCTCCCACCCCTCATTACCGTCGCCATCAACAAACTGATAGCGTCCGGTAAACGTGGTTCCCGCCGTTGCGTTCTTTATCTGGATGCGCGGTTGTAACGAGAGAGTTCCTGAGTGCGCTTTTAATGATGTTATTGGCCCTGACGCACTCAGCGTAGTAATCCCACTCACTGCGCCTGCGAACACCGCTGCGCCTGTACTGGCGTTCACAGTGAACTTGCTGGTGGCGACGGAGAAATTGCCGGCTACGTTCAGAGTGCCGAGTAGTGAGGTAGCACCGGCAGCGTTGCCGAGGTTCAGCGTTGTGGCTGCACCGAAGGCGTTGACTGTGGTGGCGGTGGCATTGAACACCGCGAAGGTGGTCGAAGCCGTGACCACCGACGTAGTGAACGATGGCGACACCAGTGCGTTCGTACCGTCGCCCACCTTCGCCAGAATCGCGGAGAGCGCACGCAGGTAGTCATCTGTTGTGGATAAGGTATCCGTCGCTGCGGGGCTGTTGCTCGCGGCAGTTGTGGAGAGATCACTGAGGTTTGTCGGGACGGGCATGATTACTTACTCCAAAAAGTTCTCTAGTCTTTCAATGT
>JAUGSS010000007.1:0-1245 GCA_044426515.1 Methylococcaceae bacterium
TCCTTCTGGAGTTGCAATAGGACAAATACGGCCGTAGTGCGTTGGGTGAACGTCGCGAACTTCGAACCCAGCACGTTCACGGGTCAAACCTCCAGGGCCCATGGCAGAGATACGGCGCTTGTGCTCCAACTCTGCGAGAGGATTGGTCTGGTCCATGAACTGGGAGAGCTGGGATGACATGAAGAATTCACGAACGGCGCCAATGACGGGACGAGCGTTGATGAGTTTTCCTGGAGTCAATGAGTCAATTTCTGTCGTGGACATGCGGTCGCGAACAATGCGCTCCATACGCGCCATTCCGACGCGGAAACGAGACTGCAATAATTCACCAACAGCGCGAACGCGGCGGTTTCCCAAGTGGTCGACGTCATCTGGTTCTTCTTGAGAGATGTTGAGACGAATGATTTCGCGGATGATCATGACCAAGTCTTCCTTGGTTAAGATGCGATTTTCTTCCTTGGCAACTTCTTCTTCCTCGTACGGTAAGCTAAAGCGCAAGTTGAATTTGTACCGACCGACGGCGCCCAAGTCGTAGCGGTCGTAGTTGAAGAACATGGCGTGAATGAGTCCACGTGCGTTGTCGGCAGTTGCCAAGTCTCCTGGACGGATGCGCTTGTAGACTTCTTTCAATCCTTCTTCCTCATTACTTGCTGCGTCCTTCGCTAAGGTGTTTTCGATGAAGCGAATAGAAGGATGCGTGTCGATGTCGGCAAAAAGAGGAATGATTTCCTCGTTGGTGGAATAGCCGAATGCGCGCAAAAGAGAGGTGACGGCAACCTTGCGCTTGCGGTCAATCTTGACCCAGATGACGTTCTTTGGGTCTGTTTCGAATTCCAACCATGCGCCACGGTTTGGAATGATCTTTGCACCGTAGTGACGGCGAGCACGGATGACTTCTGCGGTGAAAAATGCACCAGCAGAACGCACCAACTGTGACACGACCACACGCTCGACTCCGTTGATAATAAATGTTCCACGAGGAGTGACCACTGGCAAGTCGCCCAAGTAGATCTCTTGTTCCTTCACGGCTTGAGTACGCAAGTTCTTGAGGCGCGTCTTCACACGAAGAGGAGCTTCGAAGGTGACGTTCTTTGCACGAGACGTCACTTCGTCGAACTTTGGCTCGTCCAAGTAGTATTCGCCGAGCGTCAATTCCAAGTCTCGACCCATGGAGTCGCGGATTGGGGTGACTTCGTCGAACAATTCACGAATACCGTGATTGAGGAACCATGCGTACGCCGACTT
>JAUGSS010000134.1:0-34110 GCA_044426515.1 Methylococcaceae bacterium
TAAATCCATTGATGATATTGCCGGCCGTTTGGCCGCCGCTATACCTCCCGGTTTAAACAACTTGAAGGATGATCTTGAAAAAAGTTTCCATGCGATTTTGCAAGGCGCGTTAAGCAAGCTGGACTTGGTGACCCGCGAAGAGTTTGAAGTGCAAAAGCTGGTGTTGGCAAAGACCCGCTCGAAACTCGAAGATCTGGAAAAGCGTGTTGCCGAAATGGAACAGCGGCTGTTAAGTAAAGAAGAAATGTAGGACGCCGGAAAAAGCAATTATGTCGTCCTTAGCGGTTATCTATAGTCGCGGCCGCTCCGGCATAGAGGCGCCTCTTGTTACCGTTGAAGTTCATATTTCCAATGGCTTACCTGCGCTTAATATCGTCGGTTTGCCGGAAACGGCGGTTAGAGAAAGTAAGGATCGGGTTCGAGGGGCGATACTAAATTCCCGGTTTGAGTTTCCGATGCAACGCATCACAGTCAATCTGGCGCCAGCCGATTTACCTAAGGAAGGCGGGCGTTTCGATTTGGCTATCGCTTTGGGTATTTTGGCTGCATCCGGACAGATTCCGAATGTTCACCTTCATCACTACGAATGTGTCGGCGAGCTGTCGCTGGGCGGTGAACTGCGGGCTATCAGCGGTGTTTTACCGGTCGCCATACAAGTCAGGAATAATCATCGAAAGCTGATACTGCCCAAAGAAAATACCGCTGAAGCGGCGTTGGTTAAAGATATTGAAATTATTCCAGTGATGCATTTGCTGGAGGTTTGCGCCCATTTGACCGGGCAACATCCGATACCGATCGAGTTTCAACAGGCAGAGCAGGTCATATCCACTACCGATGTCGATTTTGCCGATGTTCACGGGCAATATCATGTTAAAAGAGCTTTTGAAATCGCCGCAGCCGGTGCGCATAACTTGATCATGCTGGGTCCGCCCGGCACCGGAAAATCGATGATAGCCTCCCGCTTGCCGACTATTCTGCCGCAGTTAACTGAGCAACAGGCGCAAGAAAGCGCCGCTATCGCATCGATCAGTGACCAAGGGTTGGATGTCGCCAACTGGCTGAAGCCGCCGTATCGGGCTCCGCATCATACCGCCTCGGCTGCGGCCTTGGTCGGTGGCGGTAGTAATCCCAGGCCCGGTGAAATATCGCTGGCGCATAACGGAACTTTGTTTCTTGATGAGTTGCCGGAATTTGATCGAAAAGTTTTGGAAGTATTAAGGGAACCGCTGGAGACAGGACATATCACCATTTCCCGCGCCGCCAGGCAAGTCGATTTTCCGGCGCGGTTTCAATTAATAGCCGCTATGAATCCTTGCCCTTGCGGCTTTCTGGGCGATACCTCGGGCCGCTGCCATTGCACGTCCGAGCAGGTGAAGCGTTATCGGGCCAGAGTGTCGGGGCCGTTGCTGGATCGTATCGACATGCATCTGGAAGTGCCCAGAATCTCGCACGAAGTGTTGCGTAAAGGTTCGCCGGATGGCGAGGAAAGCAGCGAGCAAATCAGGGCGCGCGTGGTTGCGGCCCGCAATCTTGCTGTCGCGCGTAGCGGCAAAGCCAATTCGGCGTTGACGGCAAAGGAAGTCAAACAACTGTGCGTACTATCCGAGCAAAGCCACCGGATTTTAGAGCAGGCGATGGATAAATTCGGCCTGTCGCATCGGGCTTATCATCGGATTTTGAAATTGGCGAGGACTATTGCCGATCTTGCTCAATCGGAAAATATCGAAACCTCTCATTTAAGTGAAGCTATCGGCTATCGTAAGCTGGACCGTAGCGTTTGATCTTTACTGCGAGAGAGTAAATGTTCAGTTCCAAATAGTGTGTTGAATAATGTTCAAAGTCAGGGGGAGTTTGATCACGCTGTTTTCCCGGTAGCAAGACCCATATAGCACGGTTTCCATTCGTCAGTCCCGGTGCTTAATATTTCCGCCGCTAAAATCTTCCACTGAAAACAGGCATTCTTCCGCGATACAAGGCATGGCAAACAAATACCCCTGACCAAACTGGCAACCCTGATTTTTTAAATAATTGGCTTGCTCCGGCTGCTCTATACCTTCGGTGATAATATTAAGGCGCATATGTTGCGCGATGGCAATAATGGAGTTAACAATCACTTTATCGTCATTCGCTTCCAGAATATCTCTTATAAAAGAACGATCTATTTTTAATACATTGACCGGAAACAGCTTAAGATAGGTCAACGAAGAATAGCCTGTACCGAAATCATCCAGTGAAATACTGACGCCTAAATGCTGTAAATTTCTAAGCATCTTGGTGGTTTGATTCATGTTTTTCATAATGACGGTTTCGGTAATTTCCAACTCCAAATATTGCGCTTCCAAAGCGTACAGATCCAGCACATGTTTAACAATTTCAACCAGATTGTGTTGCATAAACTGTCTTGCCGATAAATTAACCGACATTTTTAGATGACTTCTTCCGGCATCATGCCAAACTTTTAATTGCTGACACGCACTATGCAACACCCACTCGCCAATGCCGGTAATCAAACCGGTCTCTTCCGCAATCGGTATGAATTGATCCGGCGAAATAAGTCCGCGTTTGGGGTGCCGCCAACGAATCAAGGCTTCAAAACCTACAATTTCGTCAGTTTGCAAGTTAACAATAGGTTGATAGTGCAATACCAACTCCTGATTCTCCAACGCTGAACGCAAATCGTTTTCCAGGGTGCTGCGGGTCAAGGCTTGTTCACGCATGTCATCAGAGTAACATTGGTAATTATTGCGTCCTTGGCCCTTGGCATGATACATCGCGGTATCCGCATTTTTCATTAACTCGGCAACCGAGTGTCCATCTTTGGGGAAAAAAGCAACACCAATACTGGTTGTGGTCATGAACTTATTGCCCGACAAATCAAACGCTTTGGTTAATTCGGACAAAATCTTTTGGGCAATTTCAGCGGTATGCAGGGTAACGGTTTGCTCGTTCTCAAAGTCGGACAATACGATCATGAATTCATCGCCGCCAAAACGCGATACCGTATCGCTTTCGCGCACACAATCTTTAAGGCGCTTGGCAACTCCCTGCAGCAATAAGTCTCCCATAAAATGACCCAGAGTATCATTCAGGTTTTTAAAACGGTCAAGATCCAAAAACAATACCGAAATCCATTGTTTATGCCGGGTGGCCCGGACAATGCAGTGCTTTAAACGCTCATTAAACAATACCCGGTTCGGCAGGTCAGTCAGTGCATCGTAATGCGCCATGATTTCAATTTGTTGTTCATCATGTCTACGGCGGGTGATGTCCGAAAAAATACCTATAAAATGGCTTGCCCTGCCAAATTGATCGGTAATGGCATTAATGCTTAAGCATTCCAGATAAAAATCACCGTTTTTGCGCCGGTTCCATATTTCACCCTGCCAGCTACCTTCACGGTTGATTTTGTTCCACATTTGCCGATAAAACTCAGATGAGTGTTTATGGGATTTTAAAATAGCCGGTGATTTGCCTGTCACCTCGTCGGCATCGTAGCCGGTAACGGCAGTAAAAGCAGGGTTGACCTTAACAATACGCGACTGATGGTCGGTAATCAGGATACCTTCATCACTGTTTTCGAACACCTTGGCGGCCAGCTGCAACTCTTCTTCCAACTGTTTACGGGCACTAATATCAACAATATTAATTAATAGATAGGCATCATCATTAGTGCTTATTTTTTTTTGGAAAAAGGGTTGAACCAGACGCCCACTGAGTTCCACTCGCAAAAAAGAACCATTTTGTTTTTGCAAGCGCAATTCAATGCGTTTATTTTCGGGGCGCTTAAAAAATGCCTGATACCGGGCATTGAAAATTATCAGATCTTCAGCATGAATATGCTGGGGGAAATATTTTTTATGGCCGAATTCGTCGGCATGGTAATTAAGCAATTCATGAATAGTGCGGTTGCTCTGCAAAATTCGGGCTTTGCCGTCCATGACCAAATAGCCTACCGGAGCCTGTTCAAAAAACTGGCTAAGGTTTTTTTGCGCAACCAGTAACTCGGATTGTATCAATCTGAGTTGTTCATTCTGCATTTCCAGCTCAATCTGGTGCACAGTTAACTCATGAAAGACCCTGGCAAATTCAGTTTGGCCGACATCATCAATGTGCTCTTCATGTTCGGCAACAAGGGATTCCGCTTCATGTCTTAACGCTCTAAAACGTGATAAATCTTTGTTTGACATCAACGCTCCCCCTTTTAATTAATGCCGTAAACAGAACTTAAATCAGATGGCTCTCAGTAATAACAATTAATAACACTTCACCGCTATGATTATTTAACGCCGAAGCGGAGAAATTGACCGTGATTTCACGCCCATCTTTGGTTAAGCATTGCACCTTTAAATTATGCGGCGTTACCTCGCCGTTAACGAGCGCCTCAATTCTATCGCGAGTTAAGGTCTGTTCCTGCGCCGAAACCAGATCAACGATATTAGTATTGAGCACTTCATGCTCTTGCCAGCCATACAGTTTTTCCGCACGTTGATTCCAGGCCATAATATTACCTTGAGGATCGAGTAAAATAATGGCATCTTGGACATCCATCACAACCGTCGTTAAACGGTGCATACACGACACACAATCATTATTTTCCACCACTTGCCTGGAGCGTATATCCCTTTCGGTAAAAGCGATCAATTCACGATGATGGCCTTCGGCATATAACACAGAAACCGTCACCCAAACATTAAAAACGGAGCCGTCTTTGGCAATGCGACTGGTTTCAAATCCAGAATTCGAGATACCATTTTGCAGATTTTCGCGAACTTGTTGATCACCGGCCAGTTCGTTTTCAGGCATGAATGTCCTAAAATTCATCTGTAACGCTTCCGGTTCGCTCCAACCATACAATTCTTCAGCGCCACGGTTCCAGGTCAAAATTTGCCCATCCATCGTTTGCAAACTGATGGCATCATGAGAATAGCGCACCATGGTTGCCAAACGTTGTGTTTCTTCCTGTCCGCGCTGTTGCAATTCAAGTTGCGTCTTTTTAAGCTGGTCAATATCAATAAACGTCAAGATAACCCCGGCGTACATATTATCCGAAATGGTATACGGTGTAATACGCAGCATGTACCAGTTCCCTGTTGCCGTTTGCACATCCTTGACTATGGTTTTGTGATTGAGCACAACCGAATTAATCAGCTCAGCCAGATTAATATCAGCGATACGATGCGACAAATGGCTATAAGGACGGCCTATATCATGCTCCATGATATGAAAGATGGACTGTAATATCGGCGTAAAGCGGCGAATGTCCAGGTTTTCATCCAAAAATAGCGTAGCGATTTGAGTGCTGTTAAACAGGTTGTCCAGATCATTATTGAGCAAGGTCAATTCAGTGATTTTGCCTTGGTATTCGGCATTGACGGTATACAGCTCTTCATTAACCGATTGTAATTCTTCATTAGTGCTTTGCAGCTCTTCATTACTGGCAAGCAGTTCTTCATTGGTTGCCTGCAATTCTTCATTGGAGGTTTCCAGTTCTTCAACTGCGGCTTGTAGATTTTCTCGGGTAAATTGCAGCTCATGATCCAGATCGCTAATACGTTGCTCGGCTTCTTGATTAACGTCGAAGGTCAACGATTCTGATGCACTCAAGACATCTTTTTTGACGGTTTCGCTGATAAAAATAGCCAATAACGGTTCCTGACCTTTTTTGCCAGGCAAGGTTTTAAACCGCAAATTCAAAGAACGCACATCCTGAACTTCACGAATACGAATATTAGTCAAAACAATGTCATCGTTACTGCTTAATGCACGTTTAATCCCGGTAGCAACAGGGATAGACAAATCTTTTATGACAATTTTGGTAATATCCTGCACCAGTTTACCGCTGGGATAAGCCAGATAATCCTTGGAATCGCCAAACACATGAGTCAGTTCCATTTTTTCGTTAACAATCAGCGTAAATGGCAATAAATCATCAGCCAGACTACGGACAAAACGGTCAAGCACCCGGTCATCCGCATAATAGGCCAGATTGGCACGGTTGTTGTGTTGGGGTAGCGGGGTATTAAAGGGGCCTTTTATGAACGGCCCAGGATCTGAGTGGCTTAAGCTGACACCTGAAATGTTTTTGCCTTTGGAGCGATGGATTTTCCATTTAGGCCCTACCAGCTCGAAATAATCGACCATATCGCCGATAGATTCGCTGGTGCCCAGCATTAAAATGCCTTCCTTGACCAAGGAAAAGTTGAATAACTCGAAAATTTTACGTTGCAATACAGGTTGCATATAAATCAGCACGTTACGGCAACTTAATAAGTTGATATTGGTAAAGGGCGGATCCTTAATCAGGTTGTGCTGGGCAAACACCACCATTTCCCGAATTTTTTGGGTGATCTGGTAATTATCATCACGGCGCATAAAATACTTACTTAACAAGTCAGGAGGCACATCCGCGGCAATGCTGGCAGGATAAACACCATTACTGGCCTTTTCGACGGCTTTATGGTCAACGTCGGTGGCAAAAATTTTGATCCTGAAATATTCGCCCGTCTGTTCCCGGTATTCTGCCAACAACATCGCTAATGAATAGGCTTCCTCTCCGGTTGAGCAAGCGGCTATCCAAACCCTGATTTCATCATCCTGTAGATGCTCAATAATGCTTGCCAACCATTTATCGCGCAATTCATCAAACGCCAGTTCATCGCGAAAAAAGCAGGTGACACCGATCAGTAGCTCCTGAAACAAGGTCGCCACTTCATTCGGGTTATTCTGCAAATAGCACACGTACTCGCTTAGATCACTCAACTGATTGATAGTTACCCGCCGTTCGATACGGCGCAATATGGTAGTCGGCTTGTAATAAGTAAAATCAACCTTGCTTTTTTCACGCAACATTAAAAAAATGCGTGTTAAATCGTTATCATCGCCCGGCAATATCGACGTTTCTGGAGCAGACGCATACGGATGCTTGACGAAAGACAGCAATTGTTTGGGCATTTCTTCAGGCGATAAAATAAAATCCGCCAACCCGGTTGCAATCGCATTTTTCGGCATGCCGTCGAATTTGGCCGTTTCATCATCCTGCACCATAACCATGCCGCCGCGTTCTTTAATCGCACGAATGCCGCGCGTACCGTCACTACCGGTACCGGACAGCACGACACTGATCGCATATTCCCCCATATCTTCCGCAAGCGACCGGAAAAATATATCGATCGGTAAATTGAGTCGGCCATCAGAATGATCCTGATCAGTTAATAACAAGCGTCCATGAAACGAACTGAGGTTTTTGCGCGGCGGCAGCAGGTAGATATTATTTTCTTTAACCAAAACGCCGTCTTCGATGCGATTGACCGGCATTTCGGTGTGTTTGGACAACAATTCCACCATCAGGCTTTTATAATCGGGCGATAGATGTTGCACTACCACAAAAGCCAATCCCGAATTAGCCGGCATTTTCTTAAAAAATGCTTCAAGCGCTTCTAATCCGCCCGCCGAAGCACCGATACCCACAATATATTTTGCTGGAGAATTAGGCTGTGTAGTCAGATCATTCGATGCATTCATGAGTATTCGAAGCGGTAAGTATTGATGAGAATAAAACACCTATCTCTGGCGTAACCAATCAGGCTATATTTTTAGCCAAACATAATAGCACAAGTTATTTAAGGCTTTGCATGAGTTGAAATTATTGCACTTGATTTTTAAATTATTGTAATAGCAAGTACTTATGATGCGATTGCGGTAATAACAGGTGACCCGTAATAGCTCGATAAAAAGCTTAAAAATTTCACCACGAAGGTATGAAGAGCGGGTAGAGAATAAATTTTTTGTGCCTCGGCAACCGCTGCATGATACAGGGATGTGATGAATGCAGATATTGCATAAGGCCGTGGATGGCCTGTAATAGAGTAACGCTGGAGCGATTACCGAGGAGCAATACAAGTCCGTTCGTGGCGAATAAAAGATTTTAAAAGACTACCGGGAAGTTGCTGCGTTAAGAGCTAACATCTTATTTTGTCGAATATTTAAGGTGTTCACCTAAACCAATCTCGTCTCCTTGATAATCCGGTATCTGGTATCATAAGCGATTGAATGACGGCAGCCCGCTGCCATTCGCTTAAGCTTAAAGAGTCCTTGTGAACACTGCCGATTTTTCTTCCCTGCCGTTAAAACCCGCCCTGCTTGAAAACATTGAATCTCTGGGCTATACCCGGTTAACGCCGATTCAGGCGGAGAGTCTGCCGCACATTCTTGAGGGCAGGGATGTGATCGCGCAGGCTAAAACCGGCAGCGGTAAAACTGCTGCATTTGCTATCGGTCTGTTATCCAAGCTGGATTTGAACAGTTTCAGGGTTCAGGCGATGGTGGTTTGTCCAACCCGAGAACTGGCCGATCAGGTTTGTAAGGAGATTCGGCGCTTAGCGCGATTCACGCAAAATATTAAGGTGTTGACTTTGTGCGGCGGTGTGCCTTTCGGGCCCCAGCTGGGATCGTTGGAGCATGGCGTTCATGTGGTGGTCGGTACGCCGGGACGGTTGCAAGAGCATTTACGCAAACGCAGTTTACGCTTGAGCAATCTAAAGGTGCTGGTGCTGGATGAGGCCGACCGCATGCTGGATATGGGTTTTGAAGAAGCTATTACCGATGTGATTTCATACGCACCGACGCACCGGCAAACCTTGCTGTTCTCAGCAACGTACGCCGATCCTATTCGGGAAATGAGTCAGAAATTCCAGTTTAAGCCGATTTCCGTCAGTATTGAAACCAGCCATCACGACAGCGATATTGAGCAGCGTTTCTATCAGGTGGAAAAGTCGAAAAGGATAAACGCGCTGGGTTACCTTTTATCCTATTATCGGCCGGAATCGACCGTAGTTTTTTGCAATACCAAAAGGGATTGTCAGGATGTAGCGAGTTCGCTGGAAAATAGCGGTTTTTCGGTTCAGGCGCTGCATGGCGATTTGGAGCAAAAGCATCGGGATCAGGTGTTGGTGCGTTTCGCCAATAAGAGTTGCTCGGTTTTGGCGGCGACCGATGTGGCCGCACGAGGCCTGGACATTAAGGATATGCAGGCGGTCATTAATTATGAATTGCCTTGGGATGCTGAAATTTACGTGCATCGAATCGGGCGTACCGGCCGCGCCGGTAAAAAAGGTTTGGCGCTAAGTTTATGTACGGAACAGGAACTGAACCGGGTTAAGGCTATTGAGGAGTATCAAAATATTTCCGCCAAGTGGGACGAAGTGGCGCCCTTTCAGATGGGGCATGAGCTGCGTTTCGAGCCGTCGATGGTGACATTATGGATAGATGGCGGGCGCAAAAACAAAGTGCGTCCGGGGGATATACTGGGCGCTTTAACCGGCGAGGCCGGGATTGCGGGTAGTGAAGTGGGCAAAATCGATATTTTTGATGCCCATGCTTATGTGGCTATCAAGCGCGGCAGTGTTGATAAAGCCTTGGCCTGCTTGAGAAACGGCAAGATTAAGGGACGTAATTTTAATGTCCGTAAATCGGAGTGGGGATGAGCTTGTTGGGCTAGACTGCCGATAACTCTAAGCAATAACGTAAGCGTGAGTGGGTTAATTCACCACGAAGGCATGAAGCTTTATTTCTTCGTGCCTTCGTGGGAATGCATTATAGGCGCGCTGCGCCGCATAGCCGGAGTTGCCGCTCTGTTGTCTTATGCTGACTCGTGATGCGTCTGAAAATCTAAGCGCTTTTGGCCCTGGGCTTGCTTCTAGCCTGATTACCGCCAGGTTTGCGTGCTTGATTTGAGTTTCTGCCGGGACGCGGCCCGCGTGGCGGCTCCGGCGGCATCGGCGGCGCAACGGCGGAAGCTTCAAAACCGGAAATTTGTTGGCGCTTAACTTCCTTGCCGATCAATTTTTCAACCAAGCGTAAGAAGCTGTATTCATCATGGGATACTAACGATATAGCTTGGCCTTCTTCGCCTGCCCGTCCGGTTCGGCCGATTCTATGAACATAATCTTCCGGTGCTCTGGGCAATTCGAAATTGACTACATGAGGCAACAGGTTAATATCAATGCCGCGCGCCGCTACGTCGGTTGCTACCAGTACCCTGATTTCGCCGGCTTTAAAACCCGCCAAGGCGCTGGTTCTGGCGCCCTGGCTTTTGTTGCCGTGTATGGCTGCCGCTTTTATGTCAACTTTGTTGAGTTTTTCGGTGAGCCGGTTGGCGCCGTGTTTGGTGGTCGTGAACACCAAAACCTGTTGCCAATTATTTTCTTTGATCAAATGGCAAAGCAGCTCGGTTTTGTTGGCTTTATTAACCAGATAAGCGACTTGCTCGACCAGCTCTGCTGCGGTATTGCGCGGAGCGACTTCGATTTTTACCGGATTCACCAGCAGTCCGGTGGTGAGTTTGCGTATATCTTCTGAAAAGGTTGCCGAGAACAGCAGGTTTTGGCGTTTTCTCGGCAGCAAAGCGATAATTTTGCGAATATCCCGGATAAATCCCATGTCCAGCATGCGGTCGGCTTCGTCAAGTATCAGTGTTTCCACTTGATCGAGTTTCACCGCGTTTTGGTTGACCAGGTCCAACAAGCGTCCAGGCGTGGCCACCAGTATATCGACGCCGCCTCTTAATCTCATCATCTGCGGGTTGATTTTTACCCCGCCGAAAACAACTTCGGATTTTAATCGGGGATGCAGATGTGCCCCGTATTTGTTTACCGATTCGCCTATTTGCGCTGCAAGTTCTCTGGTTGGCGTCAATATCAATACCCTAATCGGCCGGTTATTGCCGTAAGCTTTTTGCGATAAGCGGTGCAGAATGGGCAGGGTGAATCCTGCTGTTTTCCCCGTTCCTGTCTGCGCGGCAGCCAAAACGTCATGACCGCCTAAAACGGCTGGGATGGCTTGTGACTGGATCGGGGACGGCGTGGTATAGCCGGCATCGGCAATGGCGCGTAGCAATGGATCAGATAAACCGAGGGTGGTAAATGGCATATTAGTTAGAGTCTCAATAAAAGGTTGCTGCTGACAAACGTCTTGCAGCTTTGTGAAAAAGGGTGTTAAGAGTGAAATAAAAAGCGCGCCAAAAAACGGGGGTCAAATTGATTGCAGTAATGTTGGCGTTTTGATCGAGATGATGTTGGGTGAAGTCGCTTGTCGACGGACAGGTGTGCAAGAGTGTTATAAGTTGTTGATATAAATGGTGCCCCGAGGCGGATTTGAACCACCGGCCTGTCCCTTAGGAGGGGACCGCTCTATCCTGCTGAGCTATCGGGGCAAAAACAAGGCTAATTCTACCATAGCTAGGTATTTAATTCATTTGTTCTGTTCGGGGTATAGCCGATAAGTCGAAAAGAGGTATTGGCGAAGCGGACTTCTCCTGACTGAATGTCAAGCATGAAGGTCGGTGGCTATACCGAAATCAGGGGGCGGGTATATCGGTCGCTTCTGGTGGTGCCATCGGAACCGTAAGTGTTTGCAGACTCCGGTTTGCCTTTTAAAATGTCCAGCGAGCGCCTGGTGTGGCGAGATAAAAGATCAATACCGGCGCCGTTTTGCTCATTCAGGGTTCTGCATTCTGCACAGACGTGCATCAACTGCGCCCAGTTGTCAATTGATTCGGCGGTTACCAGACCTGCTGCTTCAGCCCGTTTAAAATATTCTTGAATGCTTTCTTGATTGTTAGGCAGCTTTTCGGTTGCCAAGACTTGAGTGAGCTGTGAATTGAACTGCTCCAACTGTATAACCAGCTGCCTTTTGCCGGCAGCGATAGCGGTAATCAGTTCGGCTTGTTGCGTTTTTTTTAAGGCTTCAGCTTCTCGATTGAGTTCCTGATGAAGCTGATGCGCCAATTGTAGAGCGTTAAGGATTAGTTTTTCGGTAATGGGATATATTTTTTCTATCATAGTTATGTACTATTTTCCGGTGGAGTTAACTTCTCAAATTGAATCAACTTCTGTGCAACTTTTTCAGCATTTACCGCGTAACTACCGTCAGCAAGCGCTTTTTTTATCGCGTTGACCCGGTCAATGTCTACAGGAGATGCAGATGATAAGCCAACGGCCTTTTTTATTTCTTGCGTTGCGGAGGTAAGCGCAATACTGTCATTTTTTTCTCTGTTTGTAACAGAAACCTTTCTTTCGCCATTGGTTTCAGTTTTGGGTGGCGTTTTGATGAATGCTGGGCTGTTGGTTCTGCCGGTTATCTCGATAGCCATGTCAAATTCCTTAATATTTTCCGATTGGAATTTTTATCGGCATTGCGGCGGAAAACTTTAACTGTTTATTTAACCGGTTCGTCTGTGTGTGGTTAGTAATTAACAGAGACCAATCCAGGCTCAATGACGGTTGCATTAATGATGCGTCCCGAGTTCTGGTTTTTAACCCTGATAAGTTGCCCTTTAGTGCCGTCCATCATCGCTACCCCGCTCATCCTGATAGAGAAATCCGCTTTTGTTGTGCTGATAACAACAGCATCCCCTCTTTTGATAAGCTTGGGTTCGACAAGCGATCTCAAGCTGACAATGGTTCCGACATCTAATTGATGTGTGACCTGTTTATTTTCGATTTGTTCTATTTGAGTGACAAAATCTTCTCTCAAATTGGTGACCTCTCTTTTTTCGATAGCCAGATGTTGCCGGCTAATGATTTCACCGCGTTGCACCGGCTGGACTAAGACCACAACCATTTGATAAGTCTTGATAATGGCGGAAGTAAAAATTGACCATTTTTTTTCGCTGTTACAACGCACGCCTATGGTTGTCCTGCCGGCTTTAATGAGATCAGTTGTGGTGAACACGTCCAGCGCTTCGACGCATTGAGGCAAATTGAGCCGTTCGTCCAATGGAATTAAATTGACTTCATATTCGCCAGACAGGTTTATATTTTGCGCAATATAAGCTTTAACGGCCTCGGCAATAGATTCGTGTGATTGCGAACCTTGCTCCGCATAAGTCGCGGCCGAAAAAATAAAGGCCAATGCCAAAATGAGTAGGGTGTTTTTTATCATCGTTAGGGTTCGCTTTATGACTTGTGTTGATTACTAAGCATGATTGATGCCATATTGTTTTTCAGCTGTCAGTCAATTTATTGACATGCCGCTTTGCAGCCTGCCGATTTATTTATTACGGCCGGTTTTTGCCGAATTATTCAAAACATTTAAACATAAGTAACGTTGGATACATGGCAAATAATAGCTGTTAATTATATCTAATTGATTTAACTTGATTATAAATTTATGGCATGTGCTGTGCTTTTTGTCTTAGGTAAAAGTAATCAGGAGATACATCATGGCTATTAATTTTGACACAGCACTCGGCATTGATCCTAGAGCTCTGGTGCTTAGAGAAAAACGGGGCGAGATACTGGCTGCTAATTTAGCAAACGCAGATACACCCGATTTTAAAGCCCGCGATTTGGATTTTAAATCGGTTCTAAAACAAAGCATGCCGTCAGGCGTGACCATAGAGCGGACTAATGCGGGACATATTGCTCCGCAGCAACAATTATTCGGTGCCAATCTTATGTACAGAAATCCGAATCAGGTGTCGTTAGACGGCAACACCGTCGAACCCCATATCGAACAGGCTAAATATGCAGAAAATGCGGTGCAGTATCAGGCCAGTTTGCAGTTCATAAATAGCCGGTTTTCCGGTCTGATGACCGCAGTCAGGGGAGAATAGTCATGGCGGCTTTAGGTATCTTTGATATTGCCGGCAGCGGCATGAATGCTCAGTCGTTAAGACTCAATTTAGTCGCCAGTAATATATCGAATGCGAACAGTGTCGGCAACAGTGCGGAGAGCGCTTATAAATCCAGGCAGCCGGTGTTTGCCGCGGAATTGAATAATGCGATGGACAAACAGAATGCCGTTAGTCAGGTGAAAGTGCTGGGTGTCGTTGAGAGCAAAGCCCCTCCTGTCATGGAATATGCACCAAACCATCCTATGGCTAATAAAGACGGTTACATCTTTAAATCGAATGTTAATACGGTTGAAGAAATGGCCAATATGATGTCGGCATCGCGCTCTTACCAAAACAACGTAGAGGTGTTGAATACCGCAAAGCAGATGATGCTTCAGACCTTAAAAATGGGGCAGTAAGGAGATAAGAAATGGCTATAGCAAGCGCAGTAAATCCATACAGTAGCTTAACGGTTACGCCCAAAAAAGAGTCGACGACAGCGTCTAAATCAACGTCATTAGGGCAGGAACAATTTTTAAAGTTGATGACCACACAGATGACCCATCAAGACCCGTCGAAACCGATGGAGAATGGTCAGTTTTTAACGCAAATAGCGCAGTTTGGCACGGTGTCCGGAATCCAGGACTTGCAAAAATCATTTGGCGATTTTGCCGGATCAATTACCTCCAGCCAAGCATTGCAGGCGACGAGCCTAGTCGGGCGCAACGTATTGGCGCCGGGAACGCAAGGTGTGTTGAAGGTCGGCGGCGATATTACAGGGAATGTTAATTTATCAAGCAGTTCACCCAATGTTAATGTCAGCGTAACCGATGCAGCAACGGGCGAAGTGGTAAAAGAGATCGCATTGGGCGCTCATGGGGCAGGAACCGTACCTTTTGTTTGGGATGGCCTGAGTTCAAACGGTGTAATGGCTAATCCCGGCGTTTATAAAATTAACGCCACCGCTTATGTCGATGGGAAAAATACCGGCATGGAAACAGATATTAGTTCGCAAGTTGACAGTGTCAGCATGGGCAGCGGCGTCAATGGCTTAAAAGTTAATCTGACCGGATTGGACAGTGTTGATTTTAATAAGATTAAACAAATTCTTTAGGATTGGGGGTGTAACATGGGTTTTGCAACAGCATTAAGCGGCTTAAAAGCCGCATCAACAAATTTACAAGTAACCGGTAACAATATTGCCAACTCGCAAACGACCGGCTTTAAGCAATCACGGGCGGAATTTGCCGACGTGTACGCTTCCAGTCTCGGTGGTGTCAGTAAGACGCAAGCAGGCTCAGGAGTAAGAGTTACCGAAGTGGCGCAGCAATTTAATGACGGTAACATTGAATCCACTCAAAACAGCCTCGACCTTGCCATCAGCGGCAATGGTTTTTTTGTCTTGGCGGATACCGTGAGTCTGCCTAATGCGGCGGATCTAAATGCCCCGGTAGATCCTTCGGTACCCAGCGCCTATACCCGGAACGGCGCTTTTCAATTAAACAACGCAGGTAATGTCGTTAATGATAAAGGACAGTATCTATTAGCTTTCGCGCCTAACGGCACTACCGCAGCGGAAGGTTTTAGCGTCGGTGTTTTTAGGCCTCTGACCATCGATACTTCGCAGGGCTTACCCAGCTCTACTACCAATGTCAATCTGAAATTGAATGTCGACGGGTCGGCGGTTGCGCCGACAGCTGCAGTGTTTGATCCTACCGATCCGGCCTCCTATAACAATACAACGTCGGTTACCACTTACGATTCTCAGGGTAATGCGCATATCGCAGCAACCTATTATGTAAAAACGCCGGTGGCTAACGTATGGGATGCTTATTTATTTATCGATAATTTTGGCATCACAACGGGGGGGCAGGCTGCCCCACCGGCAACGGCGCCGAAATCGACTGTGGCAGCCGCGGTTAATGTCCCTGGATTACCGATAAAGATGTCTTTTAACGCTTCAGGATTGCTTGATGAAGTGGGAGTTCGTGCGGCTGCCGTTGCAACGGCGGGGATGGTGACAGCGGGGAAGGCAGCGGTTGCGGATATTAATAAGGCCAATACTGCGTCGATCGATGCGACGGCTTCATGGAACGCAGCTGATGGAAATGAGCTTACGACAACCGCCACGGCTCTTAGTGAGGCCTTGACGGCATCTGCGTCCGCCGCGGCTATGGTTGCCGCTGTCTCTACTGTCAATAGCAACGGCAATTCCGTTAATATTTCAGCTCTTGCAGCAGCGGCTAAAGCTGCTGCCGATCAAGCCTTAGCAGATGCTGATTTTTACGTTGGTGTTGCCGGGATTGTTACCGACGCGCCTTCGGCTCAAACGTCTGCTGATGCCGCCCAAGTTGCGGCAGATTCTGCTCAAGCCGCCCTGGATGCGGTTAATCTATACAACAACGCTGTTAAGGCTAAAGCAGCCAGCGCGACCCAAGCGACCCAAGTGGATTTCGGGAGCATTAATTTATCGGCTATTGATCCTAATATAAAAGTTGATCCGATGGCATTTGATATAGATTTTGCCGGTACCACTCAGTTCAACAACCCTTATAGCGTTAATGGCTCAAGTCAAGATGGTTTGCCGGCCGGCAATTTGACCGGTATCGATGTTGATGATACTGGCGTGGTGTTTGCAAAATACAGCAATGGGGGCTCCAAGGCCTTGGGGCAGGTGGCATTGGCGCGCTTTCCAAGTAATCAGGCTTTGTCTAAATTAGGCGATACAACCTGGGGTAA
Organism: Methylococcaceae bacterium; assembly: GCA_044426515.1. Lineage (GTDB taxonomy): Bacteria > Pseudomonadota > Gammaproteobacteria > Methylococcales > Methylomonadaceae > Methylobacter_A. The sequence goes on from JAUGSS010000134.1 coordinate 16,352, forward strand.
GACTGCAAATTCCGGGACACCTATTTATGGTGCGGCCGGCGATAATAATTTCGGCGGGATTCAATCATCCGCTTTAGAGGGCTCCAACGTGGACTTATCCGATCAGTTGGTTAAATTGATTATTGCGCAGCAGGCTTACCAAGCCAATTCTCAAACCATCACCACCGAAAAAAGTTTGGTGGAAACTATCCTGCGTGCGTAGTCTTACAACTCATTGCTTGCATCCGGTTTAAGGTAAAGGAGAGCTGTTATGGATCGTAGTTTATATATTGCCATGAGCGGAGCCAAACAGTCGTTACAGGCGCAAAACTCAAACGCCAATAATTTGGCGAACATGCAGACCACCGGCTTCAAGTCTGATTTGGAGTGGTTTCGCACTAGGCCGGTAACGGGGGCAGGCTATCCTACCCGGGCTTACGCCATGATAGAAAAACCGGGAACCGATTTTTCCACCGGCGCCCTGCAGACGACAGGGCGTGATTTGGACGTGGCGATCAATGGCGAGGGCTGGATTGCCGTTCAAGGGGGCGATTATGACAGTAAAGAAGCTTACACGCGTGCCGGCGATCTGCGTATCACTCCGGAGGGCTTGTTAAAAACCGGAGCGGGCTTGCAAATATTGGGACAGAACGGTCCCATTACCGTGCCGCCGGCAGAAAAGGTGACCATCGGCAGTGACGGCACTATCAGTATTATTCCGATGGGGTCCGGTAATGCGACAACGCTGGTTGAGATTGGCCGGATCAAATTGGTTAAACCCGAGATGAATGGTATGGAAAAGCAGGGGGACGGATTGTTGCATGCTAAAAATGGTCAGCCGGTGGCGGCCAGTGCCGATGTCAGTTTGAGTTCGGGGGTTTTGGAAGGCAGTAATGTTAATGCGTTTGTCGCTATGATAGAAATGATGGAATTGGCAAAAAATTTCGAGTTGCAAACCAAGGTGATGAAAAATGTCGATGAAAACTCGGCAGTGAGTGCCAAGTTGATGCAAATGGGGTAATTCCATAACAGGTAAACTTTACCAGCATAAAAGGCCGAGCTCAGCTCGGCCTTTTTTTTGATACCGGCTTGGGTTCGGCGATCCTAAACGGATAATGGCACGAACCATGCATTGAATTTAAGTAAGACAATAAATTGGCACTAAGGAGATTATCATGACAGAACGCGCATTATGGGTAGCTAAAACCGGCCTGGATGCCCAGCAAACTAGAATGGCGGTTATATCCAATAACTTGGCGAACGTAAATACCACCGGTTTCAAAAAAGACCGGGCCATGTTCGACGATCTTATGTATCAGAATATTCGTCAGGTGGGTGGGCAAACCACGCAAAATACTCAATCTCCAACGGGAACTGCGCTGGGAACCGGCGTCAAAACGGTTTCAACTGAAAAGGTTCATACTCAGGGCAATGTTCAACAAACCGGTAATGACCTGGATGTGGCAATTAATGGCCGGGGCTTCCTGCAAATTCTGATGCCTAACGGGGATACCAATTATACCCGTGACGGCTCTTTTAAATTGGACTCGACCGGGCAGTTGGTCACTTCAGGCGGATTAACGCTAAATCCGGCGATTACGGTGCCGGTCGATGCATTGAGTGTCAGTATCGGCACTGACGGTACGGTATCCGCTTTACAGCCGGGGTCCGCCGCGCCAACCGTGGTAGGGCAAATCCAGCTGGCTAATTTTATCAACACTACCGGATTGCAGGCGGTGGGCGACAATCTTTACCGGGAATCCGCCGCCAGCGGTGCGCCGATAGTCGGAACGCCGGGACAAGGAGAGTATGGAACGATAAATCAAGGCTCATTGGAAACCTCCAATGTCAATGTCGTTGAGGAGCTGGTTAACATGATTGAAACGCAACGGGCTTATGAGATGAACTCCAAAGCGATTTCAACCGCCGATCAGATGCTGTCCTTTGTGACGCAACAACTATAAGTTAGGGGAGTGATAGCATGAACACTCAAAAAACGGTTTCTGTAGCGAACGGCCTTGCCTATTCCATCCTTGCCGTCGCGCTGTCGTTGTCAGAGGCTTGTACGCCTATACCGCAAAGAGATCCTGCTTTTGCTCCGGTTGCTCCGGCTGACTTGCGGCCGCCCGTACAAAACAGCGGCTCAATCTATCAAGCCGGTTACGACATGCGTTTGTTTGAAGACCATACGGCTAAAAGGGTCGGGGATATTTTAACCATTACCCTGTTGGAGAATACTCAAGCAAAAAAGGCCGACGATCTTAATACCAAAAAAGATACCGCGATGTCAGCTTCGGCTCCCTCGATATTCGGTATTGCGGCATCTGCATTGACCGGGCAGAGTCCTAAAACCGAACTGGCGTCGACAAAAGAATTTAAAGGAACGGGCGCCGCCGATCAAAGCAATAGTTTAAGCGGCAATATTTCCGTTACGGTTGTCGATCTGTTGCCCAACGGCAATTTAAGCGTACGCGGCGAGAAAAGAGTCACTTTAAATCAGGGCGACGAATTTATCAGGTTATCCGGCATCGTCAGGCCGGTAGATATCACTTCATCCAATATTATTACCTCAGACAAAGTGGCCGACGTAACCATTATGTATGTCGGCGAGGGCGCCATGGCGGATGCAAGCAAAATGGGCTGGCTGTCAAGGATTCTTCAAAGCCCATGGTTCCCATTCTAAAACAAGGATTTTTGCTATGAACACAATACATAAGGGCCTGGTTTTTTTACTTTTACTGGGCGCCGCCTACAGCGGATCGGTTTATGCGGAGCGCATCAAGGATCTTGCCTCTATTGAAGGTGTGCGGAGTAATCAGTTGGTAGGCTATGGTTTGGTCGTCGGTCTGGCTACATCGGGCGATAAAACCACGTTTACCGGACAAAGCTTGCGCAGTATGCTGGCGCGTCTCGGCCTGACTTTGCCTCCCGGCGTTGATCCTAAAGCAAAAAACATTGCGGCAGTCGCTATTCAGGCGGAACTGCCGCCATTTGCCAAACCGGGTCAGGCGATTGATGTCACCGTGTCTTCTATTGGCGATGCCAAGAGTTTACGCGGCGGGTCGTTGTTAATGAGCCCGCTGAAAGGGGCTGACGGACAGGTTTATGCCATCGCTCAAGGCAGTCTGGTGGTGAGCGGTTTGAGTGCATCAGGCCAGGATGGCTCCAACATTACCGTCAACAATCCCAGTGTGGGCCGTATTCCGAATGGAGCCATTGTCGAACGGACGGTTAACACCTCTTTTGCTGAAGGCGATGCGTTGATTTTTAATCTGCATACTTCGGATTTTACGACGGCCAATCGGATGGCGGAGTCTATTAATAATGTCTTGGGCGCTAATACCGCAAAAGCGATTGATGCGACTTCTGTCAGGGTTAGCGCGCCGGTGGACCCCAACCAAAAAGTGACCTTTGCCTCCGTGGTCGAAAACATGATGGTTACGCCGGATGATGCGCCGGCGCGTATCATTGTTAACTCCCGCACCGGCACTGTCGTTATTAACGGTAAAGTCAGGGTGCAGCCGGCGGCGGTGTCTCACGGCAGTTTGACCGTCACTATCAGTGAAAATCCTCAGGTTAGCCAACCCAACGCATTTTCCAAAGGCCAAACAGCGGTTACACCTAAATCGAATCTAAAGATTGAGGAAGAGAAAAAACGTATGTTTGTGTTTAATCCCGGCGTCTCCTTGGATGAAATTGTCCAAGCAGTCAACAATGTAGGGGCTGCGCCCAGTGATTTGGTGGCTATCCTTGAAGCTCTGAAGTCAGCCGGTGCCTTACATGCCGAGTTAATCGTTATTTAAAGCGGCCAATTTTTTAAGGGCATTATTTAGGCGGAGGTTGTTATGTTAAGTGGTACGCAAAATGCCGATGTTTATACCGACTTTAACGGCTTGGCTAAATTAAAAAATCAGGCCAGAAAAGAGTCGCCGGAAGCATTGAAGGAAGTTGCGAAGCAATTTGAATCAATCTTTCTCAATAATGTGCTTAAAAGCATGCGTGAGGCCAAACTGGCCGACGGCGCTCTGGATAACGATCAAAGCAAGTTTTATAACGAAATGTATGATCAGCAGTTAGCCGTGCATTTGTCGGGTTCTCCCGGCGTTGGTTTGGCCGATTTAATCGTCAAGCAATTGAGTCCCGATAAGTCTAAACATGAAAAGCTGGATGTTGAGGATTACCTGAACAGGTCGGGCGGTATATCAGCCGGCGGTTCAGGGCACGCTCATGCGCTTAATCGGCAGGCAAGAAGCAATCCTTCGTTGGCAACAGAGGGAGAGGGGCAAGTCAATGTTACTCCTTATGTTCAGGATGCCAACCCGTTTGATGAGATGACTGAGTTTCCGTTCAATAATGATCGCGCTTTGCAATCATCCGACGTATTAAAAGCAAATCACGCTTTGCCGATACAGTCGGCGGAAGAGTTTGTCAGACGCTTGCACCCCTATGCCGAAAAGGCCGCCAAGGAATTGGGCGTGGAACCCAAAGTTATTTTGGCGCAAGCGGCGCTGGAAAGCGGTTGGGGGCGCTCGGTAATAAAAAACGGCAACGGCAGCAACAGTTTCAATTTATTTAACATTAAAGCCGATAAAGCGTGGCAGGGAAAACAAGCTAAATTGGCCACACTTGAATTTGATCAAGGTATCGCTAAAAAAGTTAATGCCGGGTTTAGATCCTACGATTCGTTCGAGGAAAGTTTTAGGGATTATGTCGACTTTATCAAGAGTAATCCACGTTATGGCGAGGCATTGAAAAAAGTAGGTAATGCGGAACAATATATGCATGAATTACAGCGGGCCGGTTATGCGACCGATCCGAGATATGCCGACAAGGTAATGAGCATTTATCAGGGTAATACAATGGCCGAATTTGAGCCGGATGTCATCGTGGCGATGAATCAATGATCAAATCAAGTCCGGCGGCTAACTTGCGGGGGACGCTATCATGAGTGGATTATTAGCAACATCATTGTCAGGCTTGATGGCTGCTCAACGCTCATTGGAAACAGTCAACCATAATATTTCCAATGCAAATACCGAGGGTTATAGCCGGCAACGCGTGGAGCTGGGCACTAATGCCGCCAAGTTTACCGGTGACGGCTATGTTGGCCAGGGCGTAAACGTCACTAATGTTACACGTAGTTACGATCAGTTTATTAATAAGCAACTGAGCTCCAGTCTCTCTGCTTTCGGAGACGCGGACCGTTATCATCGGCTGGCTACTCAGGTTGATAATCTAATGGCCGATCCCAGTACCGGTATGGCTCCGGTTATGACCAAGTTTTTTAATGCCTTGAGTGGCGTATCGTCCGATCCTTCATCGATTCCTGCCAGGCAAGTGCTGTTGTCCGATGCGAACGCTTTAACACAAAATTTCAACGCAATAAGCGGCCAATTTGAAAGTATACGTATCCAAAATAATAATGATATACAAGCTAAGGTTAATGATATTAATACCTTGGCTGTATCTTTAGCGGATATTAATGTAAAAATCATAGCGGACTTAGGTAAAACTCAAGGCTTGAAACAGCCGAATGACTTGTTGGATCAACGCGATGTTATGCTGTCGAAGTTATCCGAACTGGTCAATGTCTCTGTCGTTCCTCAGCAGGATGGTTCATCCAGTGTTTTTATCGGCAGCGGACAGGCGTTGGTCGTTAATGCCAGGGCGGCAGAATTTACCACATTTCAGTCTCAATTCGATCCCGGTCTACAAGCCATTGGGATCAAAACAGCGAACGGTACTATCGATGTAACCAGCCAGATCAGCGGCGGTTCGTTGGCGGGATCATTAAGATTTCGGGATGAAGTGTTGGACCCTGCGCAGCAGAAACTGGGCCAGGTCGCCGCCGGTTTGGCCATGGAGTTTAATGCGCTGCATAAAAACGGTTTTGACCTGAACGGCACGGCAGGAGCGGATTTATTTGGTTTTTTCGGTACTGGGATTCCGGTGATAAAAAACACGCTTAATAGCGGCAATGCGACTGTTACGGTCAATTTTCAGGATGTTAATGTCAATCCTGCGGCCGCCGGCAATCTGGATTTTAGCGATTTTAACTTAAAGTATGTTAATGCCGGCGGCGGGGTTGATTATACCCTAACCAGAACTCGGGATAATCAGGTGATTAATCTGACCGCCACCGATACTGTGCCGGCTACGGGTGTTTTCAGCTTGTCGTTTGCGGCTACGCAACCCGCCAATATCGATGCTGCAGCTTTGCCGGGCATTGATATACAAGTCGACTTGAGCGGGGGTAAAACCCTAGCGGTAGGCGATCAGTTTTTAACCAGGCCGACTTACAATGCGGCCCAGAAAATAGGGGTTAATATTGATGACCCGAAAAAAATCGCGGCAGCGACTAATATAGAGGTCGATCCGCTGACCAAGTTGCCGGTGCCAAAACTAGACTCATTGGGCGCCCCGGTTGTAGACGCACAAGGCAATCCCGTTTATGTCACGGCCCAAGGCGCAATGCCCGGCGATAATAGAAACGCACTGCAACTGGCAAATCTTCAGAATAAATTGGCTATGTCAGCAGGGAGTGCCTCATTTAGTGAGGCCTATGGTCAAATAGTTTCCGGTGTCGGCGCTTTGACGCGCTCGGCTGAACTGAGTTCTTCGGCGCAGGAAACGTTATTAAATCAGGCGAAGGGAGCCAGAGAAAGTTTGGCAGGTGTAAACTTGGATGAAGAGGCCGCTAACCTAATAAAGTTTCAACAAGCTTACCAGGCCTCCGCACAATCGATTTCAGTAGCCAAGTCCTTATTCGATACCTTGATCGGCGCAGTTAGATAGGAGTAATAGCGATGAGAATTTCAACAGCTTGGGCACAGCAGTTAAATATTGACGCGATGTCCAGTCAGCAAACCAAATTATCCAAAGTGCAACAGCAATTAAGCACCGGACTTAAAATGACCGCCCCTGCCGATGATCCCGCAGCAGCGGCAAGGGTATTGGATTTAGAGAGCTCGATTGCAAAAACAAATCAGTATCAAACTAATATTGCTACTGCCCGCGGGAGGTTGAGTCTTGAGGAATCTGCGTTGGAAGCTTCGGGCAATCTATTGGATCGCGCCAAAGAGCTGACTATGCAAGGTATGAACGATAGTCAAAACAGCACCGACAGGTTATCGATAAAATTTGAAGTGGATCAGTTAATTCAACAATTGGCCGCTACAGCAAATACTCAAAATGCCAATGGCGAATTTATTTTTTCGGGCGGTCTTTCGAAGGTGCCCGCTTTTACGACAAATCCGACTACAGGTGAATATGTTTATCAAGGCAGTACACAGCAGCGGGCGGTGCAAATTAGTCCTACTCGGCAAGTTGCCGATGGCGATTTAGGTTTCAATGTATTCGAAAATGTAAACTCAAGTAGTCCTGCTGCCGATGAAAATGGCAAGCGCAGTATTTTTAATACCTTAAAGGCGCTATCTGATGGCTTGGGCGCTACTTTTAATGCCTCTCCGGCGGAAATCACCGGAGACAGGTTTTTGCGCTACGGCTTGGATTATTCTGCTGCTGCGGCTCAATTTGACTTGGTTGCAGGCGGAGTCACTGCGCCGATAGACTTGACTGGGCAAAAATTTGCCGGTGTGGAGGATATTGTCTCCGAGATTAATAACCAACTTACAGCAGGCGGTTTTAATACGGATATTCAGGCGAGGAGCAATGGCAATAACCTTGAGTTTGTTTCGGTAGCCACAGGTGCCGCCTCCAGCATACAAATTAATAACACGTCGGGAACCTTTTTAACCGATGCCGGTTTTAGCAACGGTCAAACCAAGGCCGGCGTTGATTTGCCTGCGGCACCCGCTAATGTTTTTCAAAGTCAGCTTACTGATGTTTTAAAAGATCTTGATGCGGCACGGAATAGTATTTTGGAGGCAAGAAGCAGTGTCGGAGTGAGACTGAATGTTTTGGACGATCAAGAGTCCCAGAACGAAAAATTGGTATTAGACACTCAAACAATGCTTTCCGATACTCAAGACCTTGACTATGCCGACGCAATCAGCAGGTATCAGCTGCAATCTACAGCTTTACAGGCGGCTCAGCAGACTTTTTCCACCATAAAAAAATTATCGTTGTTTAATTATTTATGATGCATCTTTTTTTAAAGTTATGAATCGATACGATCAAGTTAAAGCTAAAAAATCGGGTGGAACAGCGATCCGGGTAATCATTGCTTTGGGTGTTTTGGCGAGTGTTGGCTGGTTTTATTTTAAATATCAGCAAAATGATGCGGTAACAGGTCCCCAAACACAAGTTTTGGCCCTGCCTTCAACGCCCGCAGAGAACGGGGCTATCGATCCCCTGCCGACCAGTGAATCGGGAAATGGGGCGGCTGCTCCTGATAATATTATTGAACTAAAGCAGGACAACTCATTTATTTTGCCCGATCTTGACAATAGTGACGCGTTGTTGCGAGAGGAGCTGGCGGGCATTTCTTCAGGGCTTGCCGGATGGTTGAATACCGACCAGTTGATCAGAAAATATGTTGTTATCGCCAATGATTTTTCGCAGGGATTGCGGGTTGAAAAGCATCTGCGCTTTCTTAAACCGGATCAGCCGTTTGCGGTCGATCAGGATAATGGAAAACTGTTTATTGCCGCTAAAAGCTATCAGCGCTATGACCGGCCGGCTGCGGCAATAAATGCGCTGGATATACCGGCAACGCTGGCTGTTTATAAAAAGTTCAGGCCGTTGGTGTTACAGGTTTTTAGGGAGTTTAGCTATCCGGATGAGTACAGTCCGGAAGATATTTTTATAAAAGCGGCGGCGGTAATTCTTGCCGCACCTATTATAGACGGGCAAATTGCGCTGGTAACACACTCGGAATACTATAAATTTGCCGATCAACCACTTGAGGCCTTAAATCCGATACAAAAACAGATGCTACGCATGGGGCCGGAGAACACTCGCATCATTCAAAATAAACTGCGTTCGCTGGTTGAGGCTTTAGTTAATTCAAAAGAATAAGAACTACTCGGCACCTTGACATACAGGGAACGCAGAGAATTCTTGTTTAATCATGCGCCGAGCGGTATCAGCGTTTGATTTTAGTTGTCGAGCCGTTTACGCCGAAAAGAATAATTCTAACGCGTGCCAAACACCACGATAGTTTTGCCGCGAGCGGTAATCAGTTTTTTGTTTTCCAACTCTTTTAAAACACGCCCTGCCATTTCTCTTGAGCAGCTGACCATGTGGCCGATTTCTTGTCTGGAGATATGCAATTGCATGCCCTCGGGGTGGGTTATGGCGTCGGGGCTTTTACACAGCTCCAGCAAGGTTCGGGCAATTCGCCCTTCTACATCCATAAACGCCAAATCGCATAAATTACTGCTGGTGTTTAATAACCGGGACGATAATTGTTCGCCTATCATATACAATATGTCAGGCCCATAGTCCTTGAGCTCTTTTTTCAATACCTGGCGGAGCCGTTCGTAGCTTATTTCAGCCAAATGACATTCCCCGCGCGTTATAACACTCACTTTTCGCTTTTCAGATGCTTTAAAAACGCCAATTTCACCGATAAATTCATTTTTATTTAAGTAAGCGAGAATCCGTTCATGCTCGCCTTCGGGGTCTTCCATGCAGACACTGACCGAGCCGTTTATAATAAAATACAGCCGGTCACCTGTATCGCCAGGTCGAATAAGAGTGGTCTTGGCGGGATATTTTTTTACATGGCAAAAGCGCAAGAAATGCTCAAGCGCTTCTTTGTGGGGATTTTCTTGTGATTTAAGTGTCATAGCAACCATTTATCTATTATCAATGTCGTGGTAGGTTCAACTTACAATGAAGGATTTTAACAAAAAAATCAACATTGTCACTCTGGTAATAAGCATTTTTTATGCTACCCTATGCGTCATTTTTAACCGGGAAAATAAATGCAAGTAACAGTCAAGTGGGTTGATGGCGCGATGTTCGTCGGCGAAACAGGCAGTGGGCATGCTGTGGTTATGGATGGTCCTCCTGATCACGGCGGACGTAATATAGGTATGCGCCCCATGGAAATGCTTTTGCTGGGTGTGGGTGGTTGTTCATCTTTTGATGTAGTGCAGATTTTACAGAAAGGTAGAAATGACATTGTAAACTGCGTGACCGAGGTCACTGCTGAGCGTGTCGATGCTATTCCGAGTGTGTTTAGCAAGATTCATTTGCATTTTATTGTCAGTGGACATGAGCTAAAGGCATCTGCTGTGGAAAGAGCCGTAAAGTTATCCGCAGAAAAATATTGCTCTGCATCCATAATGCTAAGCAAGGCGGTGGAAATCACCCATGATTTTGAAGTTATCGAGGTTTAACTATTTTGAATAAATTGCAATTACACGGCTTTAATAATTTAACAAAGTCGCTCAGTTTCAATATCTATGATATTTGCTACGCTCCTGCTGAGCAACAGCAGGCTTATATTGAGTATATCGATGAGGCTTATAATGCCGATAAGCTGACTCAAATCCTTAAGGATGTTGCTGAAATCATCGGCGCGCAAGTTCTTAATATCGCCCGTCAGGATTATGATCCGCAAGGCGCCAGCGTTACCATGCTGATTTCCGAGGGCGATGCGCCGCCGCCGCCCAGCATGAACAGCCAATCACCCGGCCCCTTGCCTGAAACGGTGCTGGCGCATCTGGATAAAAGCCATATTACTGTTCATACTTATCCTGAAAGCCATCCCGATAACGGTATCAGCACTTTTCGCGCGGATATTGACGTTTCAACCTGCGGCCGGATTTCGCCGTTGAAAGCGCTCAATTACCTGATTCACAGCTTTGAGTCCGATGTAGTGACCATGGACTATAAAGTGCGCGGCTTTACCCGCGACATTTCAGGCAAAAAACATTATATCGATCATAAAATCACTTCAATTCAGGATTATATTGCGTTGGATACGCAAGAAAGTTACCAGATGATTGACGTGAATGTGTATCAGGAAAATATTTTCCACACCAAAATGATGCTCAAGGAAACCGAGCTGGAGAACTATTTATTCGAGAAGGAGTGCGACTTGTCCGCCGATCAAAAAGCGGAAATAGAAAGCAAGCTGCATAAGGAAGTGACTGAAATTTTTTATGGTCACAACTACCGTCAGCGTTATGAAGAAGTTAAGCCCTGAGGCTTGATCAAGCTCAAGCATCAACTCAAAGTATATCGCCATGAAGGCACGAAGTTTTTTCTTCGTGTCCTTCATGGTTAATCAATTAATCAATCTGATTGTCTTTTAATTGTCTCGCGATTAAAGCAATCGGATGAAGCACTTCCAGTGCTGCCCCCCGCTCCCTTAATCCCGCCGATATATGCAAGGCGCAGCCTATGTTGGAGCTGACCAGATAACCGGATTGCTGCTCTGAAGCGGCTGCCAGCAGGTCATTTAACAAGGCTTGCGCCATGTGCGGATGATCCAGCATATAACTGCCCGCCGAGCCGCAGCATTGAATTGTCGCCGGTAGCTGCGTCATTTTAATATCGGGAATTTGTTGTAACAATTTTAATGCTCCTTGCTCTTCGCGCATGACGTTTTTTAGCGAGCAGGGAGTATGCAGACATACCGGTGCGGTCAACGGCAGCAGCCGGTCGCTGAAATCGCAACCTGATTTGATTAGAAACTGACTAATATCGACTACTTTTCCGGCCGGATCGGCTTGTTGATATTCCTGCATCCGGCTGCCGCAACCGCTGGCGATGGTCACTATCGCATCCAAACTTTTATCTGCAAAAGCGTTGCAATTGGCTGAAGCCAGTTGCCCGGAGGTTTCGCTATCGCCGTCATGCAAAGCCAGCGCACCGCAACAAGTCTGCTGTTCGGGTATGGACACGTTAAATCCCGCCGCAGTCAGCACCTTGACTGCTGCAGCGACGGTCTCATGATCCAGCAAAGATCCCATGCAGCCGGTAAACAGACCTACATGACCTTTTACTTCAGTAGTTGCCGGGTAATGCGGCGCGAAAGGTGTGGGATTATGATAGCCGGGCAATAGGCGGTCAATTTTATCCAGCCTTAACAATCGGGGTAATTTTAGGAAGCGCGCCGCTTTTTGCAAAGAGGTGGTTTGATAAAATCTTAAGCCCGATTGCGCCAGATGAGCGATGGTTTTATTGTGCGACACTGTTTTCAGTAACGATACGGCCAGCGTCGAATCCCGTTCCGTTCTTATTTGTTCGCGAAAATTATTAATCAATCGCGCATAAGGCACCACAGCCGGGCAAACCCGTTCGCAGGCGCGGCACAACAGACAGTTGTCGATATGCTCAATCAGTTTTTTTGAGGTTTCCAGATGCCTGCCTGCCCAAGCTTGAATTAGCGCAATGCGGCCACGGGGGGACTCGTTTTCGTTTTGGGTTTTATTGTAAGTGGGGCAATGCGGCAGGCATAAGCCGCATTTAACGCAGATGTCTGCGTCGGCTAATAAATTATTCATGTTTTTGTGCAGTTATCGCTTCAATTATTTCTGAGTACTCATCGGCTTTGGGGCGATACAAAAACAGTCCCAAAGCCGATAGTCCGGTGAATATGTGCAAGGTGTTAAAACCGTCGCCCAGCACGAACATGATCAAGCCAAAAACGCCGACGGCTTCAATCAGCGACATGGAAACGATAACGGTCACCAGATAACGGCTTTTTGCCGTAGCAACGGCTCCCTGTGTTGCGGGGGAACAAGGCATGGTTTGATTCAAGCGCAGCTGAATGTGCCTGATCAGGTTAGTCAGCGGGAAGGCCACGATAGCAACAGCGTAAAACACCGTCCTGATCAGCACCCGCCGGGCTTCCGGCAACGGCTGTTGCAGCTGTTCGCCCATGGTGTGGCAAACAATGATATAAGCCGCCAGCATCACCAGCATTATGCCGACAATGAGCCAGGGAAGGACAAGATCGGATTTTAATTGTTCGCGTTCAACCGGGTTCCCCATGTTGTTTCCTGTTAAGTGGATTTAGCGGCCTATGATACCAAACCCTGTTGCTACGGAGCTTGAATTTGTTGGTCCACGAAAACATGCAAAAGAAATATCAAGTTGTCGGTTGCAACATAAAACCTTTTGACAAGATGAGACAACCGGTCGTATTATGCGGCCATGCTTGAAACTACAAAAAAACAAATCAACCGGGAAAACCTGTTAAATCAGGGCGTAACTTTGCTTATGGAGCAGGGCTATCACGGTACCGGGCTGAAGGCGATTCTGGATGCGGTGCAGATTCCTAAAGGCTCTTTTTATAATTACTTTGATAGTAAAGAACACTTTGGTGCGGAAGTTATTCAGCACTATATCGATCCGTTTATTAAACAATTGACCGGGCATTTGCAACAGTCTGAGGGTGACGCGCTCGGCGCTTTACAGCGTTATTTTAATGAAGGGATTGCAGAGCTTGAGAAAGCGGACTTCAAAGGCGGTTGTTTGCTGGGCAATCTAATGGGCGAAATCGGCGATACCAGCGATCGTTGTCAAAAATCCCTGCAATCCGCGCTCAATCGTTACCGGGATTTATTGCAATCAGGTCTGGCCCAGGCACAACAACAAGGCACGGTAAGGCTCGACAAATCGGCTGAAGACATGGCTGACTTGTTGGTTAACGCTTGGCAGGGAGCCTTATTAAGGATGAAAATTGAAAAATCGTCCGCACCGCTTAAACAGTGTTGTCAGGATTTATTAGGGGATTTTTTTAAAGCGTAATCTTGATTGCGCTTTAAAAAGCCGACCCGTTATTTTTACCATCAATCAGGAGACACACATGCCAAAATATATTATCGAGCGCGAAATTCCGGGCGCAGGTTCATTAGCTTATCGCGAGCTACAAGGCATCTCGCAAAAATCATGCGGCATTCTTTGCGAGATGGGGCCGAAAATACAATGGCTGGAAAGCTACGTGACCGACGATAAAGTTTATTGCATCTATATCGCACCGGATGAAGAAACCATAAGAGCACATGCAGAACAAGGCGGATTCCCGGCCAACCGTATTTCACTGATCAGAACCGTGATTGACCCCACTACCGCAGAATGATCCAACGCCACCGTAGCACCTAAAGACGCAGAGGAGGACAGGCCTGTTGTCTACACAAGCGTTCGGCCTGTCACCTAACAGATCATTCAGAGACACTACGATGAAAACACAACATATAATAAAAGCCACTCGCTCAATGCTCGTTTGCACGGCGCTGCTTTGTCCGGTGCCGGGATATGCGGAAATATTGGCGATGGTTAATTATGAGAGCAAACCGGGCCAAACGCCAAGACGTGAAGGCATAGCGATTATCGACGTCGACCCGGCATCGAAAAATTTTGCCAAAATCCTCAACGACATCCCTCTGCCGACCGATTTAGTCGCTCATCATATCTTCTATAACAAAGACCTCAGTAAGGCTTATATCACTTCCTTAGGTAATGGCGCGCTTCATGTTATGGACATGACACATGTTCCCTATGTCCCCAAGAAAGTTGATGTGCCTGACTGTAAAGTCGGTGAGGACGTGGTCTTCTCCAAAGACAACCTTACCTGGTATATGACCTGCATGGGCTCGAGTAATGTGATAGTCGGCGATGCGCAAACCGACAAACAGATCAAAGTGATTGCCGCCGATTCGGAAAAGGCTTTTATTCGTTACCCGCACGGCATCAGTATCAATGACGACATCGACCGCATTATGGTCACCAGCACGGTTCGTCCCTCCGATCTGGGCGATGCCGGCGAAACCGTAACCGTTATTGAGGCTTCCTCGGGCAAAGTCTTATCCAGTCATAAACTGTCCGATAAACCTTCTCCTTCCGGAGTGGCACCGGTAGAGGCGGTTTTTCTGCCCGAATCGAATCCGCCGCTGGCTTATGTCGATACTATGTTTGGCGGTGCGCTTTGGACGGGGACATGGAATGCGGGCAACAAGAATTTTGATTTTCAGCAAGTGTTCGACTTTAGTTCCGTTAAGCAGGGCGTACCGTTGGAAATCTACTTCAATGACAAGCATGAGCGCATGTACATCACCACAGCGAACCCCGGCTATTTCAATATCTTCGACATCAGCCAATCCGCGCAAAAACCGACTTTAATAAAAGCCATACCCACCGCAGGCGGCGCCCACCATGTAGTCATTTCGCCCGATGAACAGTATGCCTTCGTGCAGAACAGTTTTTTAAATTTACCGGATATGAGTGACGGTTCAATTACCGTAATCGACCTGAACAAACAGGAAGTGAAGGCCAGTATCGATACTCTGAAAACACAAGGGCTTAATCCTAACTGCATTATCATGATGCCGAGATGGCATCATGATAATGCGCATTAAAAAGCGGGGGGATCAGCAAAGGTGCGAATCGCGTATCTTTAGTTGATGTAAGCGTATTTACTTTTGTACCAATATCCAGGGTTTCACTACCACAGCCCATACATCAGCATCGGATTCAAACCAGTCAATTGCCTGTTGGTCGGATACTAACGCAACCTGACTGTTTTGCATCCATAATGCAACCTGATCTTTATTGTCGATGGAAAACTGGTAGGCTACCTCGACTAAGTCCAAATCCGAGGCGACCGATATAGCCGCACCGCTGGCAAAAAAACGCTGCAATTCCTTCCAGGCGATTTTTGATGTCTCCAGATTCACTTTATCTCTGGCAATATCGCAACAGTTTGATTCATTCATGGTTTTCTCTTTATTGTAGGGCGGTAATAGGGTATTTACACATTTGCATGGTGTGCTTATCGGATCAGCTGTTATTCTATAGCGTGCGATTATAAATTACTAAATCAAGAGAGATAAATCATGTCGTTTTTTGAGTCAATATCAAAGAAATCCAAGTTGAAAGCTGCTATCAAGCAAACAGCGGAGGCGCGCAGCAGCGAAGGCAGTACGGCCGATCAACTATTTAAGAAAGTCTATCAGGATTATGCCGAAGTCGTCGCCGACGAGCCCTTGATTGCTGAAGCTTTATATAATTGGGGGCTTGCTTTGTTGCATCAGGCGAGAACCAAGTCCGGCGAGCCGGCAGCCAATCTTTATCTGGATGCCATTGCTAAATTCTCCTTTTGCTTGACTCTTGAGCCCGCCTATCTTGGCGCGGCATTGGATGGCGGTGTTGCTTATATGGAATTGGCTCGTGTTAAAGCGGTTCAAGCCGATGACAGTTTATACGGAAAGGCCAAAAACTATTTTGAAAAAGCCAACGCCATTCAGGCCGGAGCGGCTTCTTATAATGTGGCTTGTATTTATGGTTTGCGAGGTGATAAAGAGGGATGCTTAAACGCGTTGGAAATCTCTAAAGGAAAGGGCTATTTACCGATTGCTGCCGATATTATTGCTGACCCGGATCTTGATCGTGTTAAAGATCAGGACTGGTTTGTCGAGTTTATGGGGGCTTTAAATAAAGAGCCGGAACCGGTTG
This sequence comes from Methylococcaceae bacterium, assembly GCA_044426515.1. Classification (GTDB taxonomy): domain Bacteria; phylum Pseudomonadota; class Gammaproteobacteria; order Methylococcales; family Methylomonadaceae; genus Methylobacter_A. The sequence goes on from JAUGSS010000134.1 coordinate 32,705, forward strand.
TTGAAGTTAAAGAGGAGGTTGCAGGCGGTGAAGTTGCCGTTGATTCTGAAGATGTTGTTGCAGATGCAGCTGCAAACGAAGAAGCGGAAATTGTGGTCAACGATGAACCCGAAGCTGTTGTTGAACATAATGCGGTAGTTGACGAAGACGCGTCTGAAAACGAAAAAACAGAAGGTGCGGTTGACGCTGTTAAGTAGTTTTTAACAGCTTGTTCGGACAACGTTCTTCGCTTGCTGTTATTCTCCGGATAGGCAAGCCAAAGTGTATCCGGTAGCTATCGAAAGTTATTGGTTAACCGGGTGCACTCCGCTAATAAAGCCTGCATTTTGGCTAATCCCAGTTTTCGTGTCAGTTCAATATTATGTTGCGGGATATTTTCCGGATCAGGGTGGTTGGCTATGGCCTGTTCCAGGCTGGTTTCCCGCAACAGATGTAACATGGGGTAAGGTGAGCGATTAGTGTAATTTGCCGCATCGTCCGGATCGCCGCCTTGAAAACAGTATTCGGGATGAAAGCTTGCCAGCTGGTAAGTACCCTCATAGCCTTGTTCAATTAACAGTGATTCGGCGATTTCAAGGAAATCCAGGTAGTCGTCGAATTTTGTAAACATATCCGCATAAATCAGCAGCGTGGTTTCAATGCCGGGTTCTGTATCCAGTCGGTCACACTCATCTATCAGATGCAACAGGCAGGGTTCAATTAGGGTGTCGTGATTGACGCTGAAATAAATACTGCCTCGATCCAGTTCGCGCTTTGCAAACGGGCAGATGCTGTATTCGACGATGACGGATTTTAACCAAGCCAGTGTTGCGGCTTTAACATCTTGGTCTGGAAGGATTTTATGGGTCATGGTGATTCACGCCGGTTAAAACGAAAAAGCCCCATTAAACTGGGGCTTTTGGGGGGGACAAGTTACGTCATTTTATTGATGACTGACGCCGGCCGCGATTCTTTTCTCTCTTTCCTCGCTTGCTTTTTCGATCTTTGAGAAAACCCGCAGTATGTCGGTGGAAGATAGTATGCCGACCAGTCTGTTGTCTTTATCGACAACCGGCAATGCGCCGATTTTATTATCGGCCATTTTTGCAGCCGCTTCCGATGCATAGGTGTCAGCGGTAACGGTTATTACTCCCCGGTGCATGATATGCTGCACTTTTTTCGGGATCACGTGCAGTTCTGTAGTGCCTGTGCCGGTTGCCGCTTCAATTGCATTAGAGTTGCTTTTCGGGCCCAGTGCTTTATACAGATCTCGGTCGGATACAATTCCGATAACTTTGCCTTTTTCAACGACGGGTAAGTGACGAATTCTTTCGTAATGAATTAAGAAAAAGACACGATCAATCAAATCGTGTTGCTCGACTGTAAATACTTTTGAAGTCATTAAATCTTCAACACGCATTATTATT
>JAUGSS010000185.1:0-43170 GCA_044426515.1 Methylococcaceae bacterium
ACTGGACTTACGATACAAGCTGAGCTGGATGATAATGCTTATCCTAGTGGGATCAAGGTGAGCGATGAAGACCTGCGGAAAGTCAATCTCATACCCGCCAAGTTTCATGGCAAAGACTGGAACTATGCCATCAAATCGCGACGAGAAAAAGTATAGGTTATTTATTTGACAGCTTAGTGTTGAGAAATCGTTCAACGAGATGGACAAGGCCGACCGTGAGCTTATAATCCTGCATCTAAATAATGCTCGTCCCTACGAAAACGACACGGCTTCATGAAGAAAATAAATTTTACAAAATCAGAATCTCGGATATTGCTTGATTTAATCTATAGGGCTGACTGGATATTGCATTCCCACGATTCGAAAGATCTAAACTGTTTGCTGCGGCTGTTTCTAAGGCAGAAGATAAATGGAGCAAGGAATTTGTCGTGTTTGGTTTGAACAGAATTCTGCTCAAACCAAACACGACACTGTTCATGAATATGCATTAACTTTCATTTTGAATCTCTCCCCACTCTGATAATAGCAATGGACCTAGAATTAGCCCCCCTCAAAACGATAGCAAAACCTCATTCTCTTCATGAATGGACAGATGTTCTGTGTAATCAAGAAATGCCGATATTTTCCAATACCGCACTAAGAATTCATGATGTCTTAAGCGATGATAAAAAAGGCGCCATGGAATTGGCATCGGTTATTTTACAAGATCCGAATCTGACGGTTAAGGTATTAAAAATCAGCAATAGTCCCAATTACAATCCGGCGCGTCTTAAAATGATTACAGTGTCACGGGCCATTATTATGATCGGTTCCGAGGTTATTCGTGAATTAACGTTGGCTTGCTCTTTTTTTGAGGCCATTCTATCTGCAACCAACAAGCAGCAGGTCAACGAAGAAATAGCCCGAGCGATTCATGCAGCGGTACATGCAAAGTCCATCGCAATTGCAGTGAACGATTCATCACCGGAAGAAATTTTTATTGCTACATTGCTCAACCATATTGGCAGCATTTCTTTTTGGTGCTTTTGCGGTGAAGAAGGAGAGCGTATCCAGGCTCTGATAAATAAAGGCAATTGCAAGCGCGAAGAAGCTGAAAGACAAGTACTGGGATTTGAGTTGACAGAGTTAGACGCTTCTTTATGCAAAGCTTGGGAATTAGGTGGTTTGATTGAAGAAGCGATCAATCCTAGCGAGTTATCTAAAAAAACGAGGGTCGGCTTCGTTCAATTAGGTTATGAAATTACCGAGGCCTTAAAAGAAGGTGCTGTTTCAAAAAAATATGCGTCTTGTGTCAGGAAGATTGAGGTTTTTAGCAAGCAATCTACAAAAGTTATAACTGATCAGTTTGTAGATAATACCCGTATTGCGGCAGATATTGCGCGACAATTTGGCGCCATTGAAGCCTCTACGATTCTTAAACAGAGTCTAAATCAACCTGCCGATTTGGAGGAAGCGTCACCGCTTATTGATAAAAAACAACTGCAACTACATATTTCACAAGATATAACTTCAATGATAAGCGGTCAGGTTGACATTAATCTGTTGTTAGAAACGGTGCTGGAAGGTATACATCGGAGTATCGGTATGGATAGGACTGTTTTTTCCATCTTAGTTGCAGATAAACAGTCTCTTAAAGAAAAGTTGTCTTTGGGGTGGCGCAAAGCAGTGTTTGAGCATAAGGTTGTTTTTAATGTTTCAAAAACACCGCTTAATCTTTTTTTTCATGCTTTATCCGACACTCAGGCTTTCTGGGCTAAACCTATTGCTAATGCTAGGATGTACACGCTCCGTGACATTAATGTGATTGGAAAAAATGAATGTTTTATGATGCCGATTTTTTCCAACAAAACACCGATCGGTTTGATTTATACTGATCGTGCGATTAGCGGTGAATCATTAACCAGAGAAGATTTTGATGCTTTTAAATATTTCACCCAACAGGCAAATATTGGCCTTGCCATTTATCGTATGCAGCGAAATTAATGGAGATTGTGGAGTTAGTGATTTTGCCAAGAGGGCGGTTGGGTTAAGTCGCTAGATTGGCACCGCGAATGTTGGCAGGGTTTCGAGGCAATAACGAAAGCTGCACCGGCGTGGATTCCGGCAGCTTATCTCTGTTGTTTTGTAACTACTCAGCCGCTAGAAAAATGGAACACGGATGCCAACAGTAGGCGCTTTAGGCGACACGGATTAGGCTGATAAACACGGATAAAACCAATGAATGTGTCTAATCCATTGACGCCTTAAAATCCGTTTAAACCCGTCCAATCAGTGTCGCCTAAAGCGCCTACTGTTGGTATCCGTGTTCCATTATAAAATTAGCCCTGAGTCGTCACTTAATTTATAACTCATGCCTACCGATAAGCGCCTGAAAATCATGCTGGCAATAACGGTTGCCGCCATTATCGCGACTGCCGGCATCGGCCCCATTGCTCAGGATACGGCTTACCATCATTTCGCCGACCGGCGTTGCATCTTCAACATCGCCAATTTTTTCAATGTGCTGTCCAACTTACCGTTCGTCATTATCGGCATCATGGGAATGCGGTTGGTCGCGTTACGTAAGGCAAACGGCGGATTGGCCGAATTGCGGACTCTGTATTTGACGTTTTTTGCCGGGGTGTTTTTAACCGGCTTCGGTTCTGCGTATTATCACTACCAGCCCGACAATCAAACCCTGCTTTGGGATCGCCTGCCGATGACAATAGCCTTCATGGCCTTGTTCAGCGCTATTATTGGGGAATATATTTCAATTCAGTCGGCAACGAAACTATTTGTTCCGTTGCTGATATTGGGCATGGCTTCAGTGATTTACTGGCAGGTGACCGAACTGAACGGTCACGGCGATTTACGCCCTTATGCACTGGTGCAGTTTTTACCGATTGTGCTGATACCGCTGATTCTGTGCTTGTTTGAATCAAAGCGGGATAACGGCAAATATATTTGGGGCATCATCGGCGCTTATGCGGCATCGAAACTGATGGAACGGTTCGATGCCGAGCTTTACAGCGTTGTTGGCTTGTTCAGCGGACATTCGCTAAAACACTTAAGCGCCGCATTCGGGGCGTTGATTTTTTATTGGGCGTTGCGGCGGCGTTAAGCTCTCAGGTAATGCGCCGCAATAAATAAAATACCTAGTGGTTAAATAATGGAACGCAGATAACACGGATGATTATGATAAACACAGATAAATCCTATTCAATCATAATCATCTGCGGCGGTATCTGCGTTCTATTTTTGCTGTTGACGAGTTGCCTCAGGCTGACTCTTTCATGTTCCCCGCATGCAAGCCACACTCTTTTTTCGCCTCGGATTCCCACCACCAACGGCCGGCTCTTTCAGGTTGATTCGGCAGCACGGCACGGGTGCAGGGTTCGCAGCCTATGCTGATAAAGCCTTTTTCGTGTAATTCATTATAAGGCACCTGATAGGCTTCAATATAATCCCAGACTTGCGCCGAACTCCAGTTAAGCAATGGATTAAATTTAACCAGTTGACGCTCTGCGCTGGAAAACGCCGTGTCTATCTGTACTTCAGGAATGGTTTGCCGGGTATCCAGGCTTTGATCTTTACGCTGGCCGGTAATCCAGGCGTCCAAATGAACCAGTTTGCGTTTTAACGGTTCAACCTTGCGGATACTGCAGCATTGCAAGTGCCCGTCTTCATAAAAACTGAACAAGCCTTTGTTTTTGACGAAGCTGTCCAGCATTTCCCGGTCCGGCGTCAATACGTCAATCTCTATTTGATAATGCTTTCTGACTTTTTCTATGAACCGATAAGTTTCAGGATGCAAACGCCCGGTATCCAAGGTAAAAACCTGTATGTCTTTTCTGATCGTCAAAGCCATATCGATCAGCACCACGTCTTCCGCACCACTGAAAGAAATGGCAATATTATCGAACAGCTCCAGTGCTTTTCTGAGGATGATGCGCGGATTTTTATGGTCGAGCTCGATTTGTAGTTGTTCTATATCAATGGTCGTCATGATGTGTTTTCCTTGTTGCTATGCCGTCTTAAACCGGCCAAAGTCGGCTTTGTAACTCGCCCTGCGCACTCGCTGAATTAGGTTTGCGAAAAATACTGCTTTAAGTAATCGTCAAAAGGCATTTGCTTGTTGTGTTCGATTTCTTCCTGTTTGGCATGGGATAGCGCCGCCATCTCATTAAACTGTAGAGTTTTGGTTTCATTCAGTTTATTGCGTTTAAAATACTGTTCGTGCTCGGCCGAAGTCTTTAATGCGAAACGGGAAAACGGCTGCCGAAGCTGCGTCATTTGCTCCAGTATTCGTGCCGATGCGGTTAAATCAGGATTTTCGACTAACAGCCGTTGTTTTTCCAAAGCCGAACTGTAGCGCTTTTCGGCATGATCCTGGTCGAGAATCGTGCATACCGGCTGCATGGAGTCGAGAATTTCAGTTGCCCAATCCCGCAATAGAAGTTTTTGATCGTTTTTATTAAGTTCCAGCCCCGGTTTTCGGCCAAAATTGGCAACAGCCAATTGATTGGCGTTGTTAACCTGTTGTTCCTGATCTGAAGTTTTCGGACTGTCTTGCAACAAACAGGTGAGTAACAGCGCCTCAATAAAACGGGCTTTATCTTCATCAATACCGATAGGGTTAAACAAATCCAGGTCTAAAGAGCGCATTTCTATGTAACGGACCCCGCGACGCTTAAGCGCCAAGGTTGGTTTTTCGCCGGATTGGGCAATTTGTTTAGGGCGGATGGTGCTGTAGAACTCGTTTTCAATCTGCAAAATATTGCCGTTCAGTTGCCGGTATTCGCCATCAACCACGGTGCCGATTTTTTCATACTCAGGATAAGGCGTGTTAATGGCGGCACTCAAGCTGCTGACATAGCCGTCTATGGAGTTGTAATCGATTTTCAGATTGGCCTGATTTTTACTCTTGTAGCCGATGTCGCTCATGCGTAATGAAGTCGCATAGGGATGATAAAGCGTGCCGTTGTCGAGCTCTGCAAACTGCGCCATTAATGCAGGGCGGCTGTTGAAGAAGTTTTTGCAGATGGCCGGCGAGGCGCCGAACAGGTACAAAATTAACCAGCCCATACGCTGAAAATTCCTGATTAATCCGAAGTAAGCATCGGCTTTGAACTCTTCCGGATTTAATGGGCTGTTTTGTTGTTGGTGTAAAACAGGCCACAGCGCTTCCGGCACCGAATAATTAAAATGGATACCGGCAATGGATTGCATGGTTCTACCGTAGCGATGCCACAAACCGTGCCGGTAAACATGTTTCATCCGGCCGATGTTGGATGATCCGTATTCGGCGATGGGAATGCTTTCGTCGCCGTTAATGCCGCAGGGCATGCTTGCGCCCAGCAGCATTTCGTTATCGAGATGCTCATAAACAAACTGGTGTATGTTATGCAAATAGTCCAGCGAGTCTTTTATATCGACAAACGGCGGGGTAATCAATTCGATCAGCGCTTCGGAATAATCCGTGGTGATATACGGATGAGTCAGTGCGGAGCCTAATGCTTTGGGATGTGAGGTTTGGGCGATAAATCCGTCTTTGGATATGCGTAGGCTTTCTTTCTCAATTCCTTTAAGCCCTCCACAAAGCAGTTGCTGGTGGCTGTTTGCAGTGAGTTGATCCAAACGAGTTAAAAGCGCGTTATTCGAATTAGTCATAGAATGGGTACATGCCCTGTAGTCCTTATATAATCCGACCATTATAAAGGGTTTAATTGATTGAAGAAATATTATCGCGGATATGAAAATGAAGACGGGGGGATTTTTTAACGGGATGCCGCGATGGTTAAGCGGGATAGCTTTATAACTAAGGTTTCCGAGTTAAAAAATACAGCAACTTATTGATAAATAAATAATAAAATGCCGTGCAGGAGTGTGGTTGCGGTTACTTGAAAATCCAACCAAGCTCAAGTAGGAAGCTCAAATGAATCGTGTTGCAAAAATGACAGAATTTGAGTAGTCGTTGTGCGAGTCGCCTGATTTAGTTTCTGTAGTGGGAGTGAGTCGTTGCTGATCAGTTAAATCCATTTCTTTTTCTTGAAAAACCTGAGCAGAAATATCGTTACCCCGATAAATACACTCCACAATGCCGGGTAACCCCAATGCCACTTTAGTTCCGGCATGTACTCGAAGTTCATGCCGTAGACTCCGGCAATAAAGGTTAAGGGAATAAAAACGGAGGCAAATACGGTCAGCACTTTCATGGTTTCATTCATTTTGTTGCTGATGCTGGATAAATAAATATCCAGCATACCGGTGATTAAGTCCCGGTAGGATTCCATGGCTTCAGTCACACGAATGGCGTGATCGTAAACATCGCCGAAGTAGCGTTTGGTTTTGTCATTCAGCAGCGGCGATTCGCTACGTTGAATGGAGGCCAGCAATTCCCGTAACGGCGATACGGTCCGGCGTAAAAAAATCAATTCACGTTTGATTTTCTGGATGGTGGACAGCGTTTGTGCTGATGGATTGGTCAGTAACTCATCTTCAACGCTTTCAACCAGTTCATCGAAGGCATCTTGCAGGCCAAAATACTCGTCGACTATGGTATCCATGATCACATAGCAAAGGTAATCGGTGCCAAGCTCCCTGACATGGCTTTTATCGTTGTTGAGCCGGGTGATGATGGGATCAAATATCGCATCGGGCTTTTCCTTGAAGGTGAAAACAAATTTGTTTAAGATCAATAAACTAACCTGTTCATATTCGACGTTGAAATCATCAGCGGCCAGCGACAGCGCTTTTATCACAATATACAAATAATCATCGAATTCCTCGAATTTCGGGCGTTGATGGGTGTTAAGAATATCTTCAAGTACCAGGGAATGAATATCAAAATGTTGGCCGATCGCATCAATAATCGAAACGTCTTTCAAGCCGTCGATAATCACCCAAGTGACGGTATCGGTGGTTTTATAAGGCAGCAGTTCTGCAATATTTTTGAGGGTGCATTGGGTTAGCGTCGATTTGTTATAATCAATGACGGTGATTTTATGTTCGTGTTCATGCACTTCGCCGACATGCACCAGGGAGCCGGGCGGCAAGCCTGATTTTTCGGAAGCGTAACTCAGTGATTCGGACATGCGTTTTAGCCTTTGTTGAAAATGTTTTATCCGGTTGCTGTATTCAAGCATAACGGCGCACATTTTACAGGTGCTCCGGCAGTTGTTTTAGGGAGTATTTTGAAAGAATGATAGCCAGGATTTTTATTGCCGGTTTAATATTGTTATCAACTGTTGCTTTGAATTCGACGGCCTCCTCTGCCGAGGTAGATGTCTTGTTGTCGGAGCAAAGCCATGACTCGGCCGCACAATTAGCAGATATTGAAGTCTTTGTTCGCAATGGCTGTCCGCATTGCGCTAAAGCGGAGCTGTTTTTACAGGCTCTTAAACGGGAGCAGCCGACGCTGAGGGTCGTCATTCATGAACTGTCGCAAGATCCGGCAGCATTGGAACAATTACAGCGCTTCGCTAAAAATCAAGGTATAGGCACGGTGAGGGTGCCGGCTTTTCAGGTGGGAGGACAATTGATTGTCGGATATTCCGATGACATAATAACCGGCCGGCTTATTCGCAGTGCTTTAGCTCAAGCCCGGATGCCGGTGCAGGTTCTGAAAAATCAGGATGCTTCGGGCAGTTGCGAAGCCGAGCAAGCATTGTCTTGCGAAGCGGTAACCGAAGCACCGCCCCAAGCAACCGAACCTTTTATCCTTGACTTCTTTGGCTATCGACTGTCGCTGGATGAGATCGGTTTACCGCTGTTTACGTTATCCATGGGCTTGCTGGATGGTTTCAATCCCTGTTCGCTATGGGTATTGATTTTGATGATCTCGTTGCTGGCGCCGATGAATAACCGGCTCAGGATGTTGGCGATCGCAGGTACTTTCGTTGCGGTTGAAGGCCTGGCTTATTTTATTTTCATGGCGGCTTGGCTTAATCTTTTCTTGCTCATCGGTTTATCGCGCATCTCGGAAATAGTTATTGCAACTATTGCGCTATTGGCCGGGCTGGTTAATCTCAAGGATTTTTGGCTTTACGGTCGGGGTGTTTCATTGTCGATTCCGTATTCCGCCAAACCGGGTATTTATGCCGGAATGCGGCGTATTCTGCATGCGCAAAATCTTGCCGGCGCACTGATTGGAGCGGTGGTGCTGGCTATTTTAGTGCAGATTGTCGAATTTATGTGTACTTCAGGTTTTCCCTCGCTGTATACAAGGATTCTGACGCTGAAACAGTTGGACGGACCGAGCTATTACAGCTACTTGTTGCTTTACAATCTGGCTTATATGTTCGATGACGTTATTATTTTAGCGATAGGTGTCATTACTTTAAGTCAGCATCGGCTTCAGGAAAGGGAAGGCCGGTGGCTTAAATTAATCAGCGGTTTGGTAATGGTGGGGCTGGGTATTTATTTAATTGTAGCGTCGGCTTGAGTTCATTTCTTCGTCGCGTGTTACTGTCATTCAGTTAAGCCGGAAATAATTATGGCTGAAGGCCGTGGGCGCGAATTTATTCGCGCCCACGGCATATAAATCTTTAGGCCGAGACTGCCGGCTTGTTGAATCCAGGTTTAAATAGCGCATCGGTTTGATGCGTTCAATGGAGAGGTTGGGGGTATGACGTGTAGTGCCGCGGTCAGAGCCGACTAAAGCCCGCTCTGACCGGTGCTTTCGTTATTCGATTTCCTGTTTTAGTGTTTCAACCGGTTTTGGTGCCGGCGTTGGTTCAGTAATAGTCTCCGCTTTCTTGACTTCCGCATCCTGTTTGTCGACTTTAACCTGACTGGGGGCATTGGTTTGAGACTCCGGATACTCAGCTCTTTCCGCTTTTTTTGCAAAGTCATTGTCGTAAGAGCGGGGCTCCGCCGAGCGCGGCTCGTCGTTATTTTCAGCGGGCGTGTCATTTACGGTATTTGAGTCGCCGTTTGTTTCAGGTTTTTTGTAATTGGGATTACGCGGCCTTCTACGATTCGGCCCCCTTCTGGCATTGTTTCTTTTGGGGTGTTCTCCGGGGGCAACAACGGGAGAAAGCGCAAATTCCGGCGCACTTGAAATAACCTCGCCAAGCTCAACCGCTTCAGCGTTAACTTGCTCGGTGTTTGCTATAGGCATATTAGCCGGGTCGAGATTGCGTCTTACGTTTCTGCCTTGGCCGCGAGGAGGACGGTTTGGACGGGGTGAGTCCTGATTTTGTTCTGGTTTCTGCTTGGGGAGCTGTCCTTGTTCAGAGGCTTGAGCTTGTTCTTGATTCGGGCCTCGTCCTTGTCCCCGATTGCGGCTGCGCCCTCTGTCCTGGTTTTGCCCCTGGCCTTGCCGGTTGCCCCTGTTTCTGTTTTGTTGGGATTCATCAGCCGGTTTGGCTCTTTCGACGGTTTGTATTGTTGTTGTCGTTTTAGTTTCAGTGCCGGAGCCTATGAGTTTATGCCAAAAACGTTGGATCAGGCTGGCCGACTCATTTTTGTTTTGCACCGGTGCAGGGGAATCATGCAGGAACTCCTTGACCGCCGCTTTGGCAATGCTCGGTTTTACTTGCTGAGCAAATTCAGGGATAGTGATGTCCTCCGCTTTGATCTGTAAGTAGCTGGCTTTGCTGTCGCCGGCCTCTTTTTCCTTGATCCGCTCAATGTCGTAAGCCGGTGTTTCCAAATGCTTGCTGGGCAGGATGACAATGCCGACTTTCAGCCGGTTTTCAATTTGCTCAATGGCGCTGCGTTTTTCGTTTAATAGAAAAGTCGCGCACTCAATAGGTAAGTGGGCAATCACTTTTTCCGTACCTTTTTTCATCGCTTCTTCTTCAATAATGCGCAGTACGGAAAGTGCGACCGATTCTACGTTGCGAATCGTACCTTGGCCTTTGCAACGCGGACACGGCAGTTGAGTGGAGTCGCCCAATGAAGGACGCATTCTTTGTCTGGACATTTCCAGCAGGCCGAAACGCGAAATGCGGCTGGTCTGAATGCGGGCACGGTCGATTTTAAGCGCGTCGCGCAGATGATTTTCAACGGTTTTCTGGTTCTTGTTGGACATCATGTCGATGAAGTCGATAACAAACAGGCCGCCCAAGTCGCGCAGTCTCAATTGGCGGGCGATTTCATCGGCCGCTTCCAGATTGGTGTTTAACGCGGTTTCCTCAATGTCGCTGCCTTTGGTGGCGCGTGCAGAGTTGATGTCGATGGAGGTCAACGCTTCGGTATGGTCGATAACCAAAGATCCGCCTGACGGCAACGATACTTCGCGGCCGTAAGCCACTTCAATTTGAGATTCGATCTGGTAGCGGTTAAACAGCGGAACGGCATCTTGATACAGTTTTGCCTTGGGTAAAAAGTGCGGCATGACTTGTTTTAAGAAGTTTTGCACCAGCTTGAACGATTCTTCATTGTCGATCAATATCTCGTCAATATTGCCGCGCAAATGGTCGCGCAAGGCTCTGATAATGACGTTGCTTTCCTGAAACACCAGGAACGGCGCAGAATGTTCGCTGGCCGAACGCTCTATGGCTTCCCAGAGTTGCAGCAGATAATTCAAGTCCCATTGCAATTCTTCGGCGTTTTTGCCGCAGCCGGCGGTTCTAACAATGAGTCCCATAGTTTCAGGGATCTCAAGCGCCGCCATGACTTCACGCAGGTCGCTACGGGTTTCGCCTTCTATGCGGCGCGAGATGCCGCCTGCTTTGGGGTTGTTGGGCATCAGCACCAGATAGGTGCCGGCCAGGCTGATATAGGTGGTTAAAGCTGCGCCTTTATTGCCGCGTTCTTCTTTTTCAATCTGAACAACGATTTCCTGGCCTTCTTTAATCAGGTCTTTGATGGCTGGACGGCGGCCGTCGTTTTCGGCGCCATCTTGTAGTTGACGGTAGAGCGGAGAGATTTCTTTGAAAGGTAAAAAGCCGTGTTTTTCAGCGCCGTAGTTTACAAAGGCGGCTTCTAGGCTGGGTTCTACGTGGGTTACTATGCCTTTGTAAATATTAGACTTTTTTTGTTCTTTCGAAGGTACTTCTATGTCAAAATCATACAGCTTTTGACCGTCTACCAAAGCAACTCGCAGTTCTTCTGCCTGCGTAGCGTTGATAAGCATTCTTTTCATTCAATATTCCTTGTTGTGTCCTGCTCCACGGTCAGATTTTACTGAACAGACTGGTTTTGGTTATCGTGTTTGTGTAGAGAGCGTAGCTAAAACGGTTTCTACATACCTTAGTTTTTACGGTCTTTAATGTTCCGTTTCTGCGCGGTTGTAATGGGTATCACGGTCTTCACTTAGGTGAAGACCGTGCATAGTTGCACGGACAGAGCTAAGCAAATAAATATTCTTTTTTCAGTCTTGGTTGTAAATTCCGTCTTAAACAGGAGTTATAAATCGTTCGTCTAGGGTCGAACGATGAACCCGAAAATCTTACAATGATGAGTTAGCGTGGTAATCGAACGCTGATTTCAATCATCATCAAGCGGTGCTTCAAGGCAGTTTGTCAGCTAAAACCGCAGAGCAAAAGTATGTTTTTTAATATTAAAAACTCGCCTAATATAGCAATCTTATTGCTTCACATCAATTTAAAGAATCAATCATAACCAGATGCTGGTATTATTTGCACTATGAATAGTGAACCAAAAAGCGTATCCCCCCAAGTCCAACTGGTCGAAATTACCGAAGAGCATTGCGATCAACGTTTGGATAATTTTTTAATTGCCCGATTGAAAGGTGTGCCTAAAAGCCGAATTTACCGGATCGTTCGTAAAGGTGAAGTCAGGGTCAATAAAGGCCGCGTCGATGTCAAATACCGTCTGGTTACCGGCGATATAGTCAGGATTCCTCCGGTCAGAGTGGCCGAACGTAGCGAAGAATCGTATGTTCCTCAGGGTTTGCAGGCGGCGTTGCAACAGGGCATCTTGTTTGAAGACGAGGGCTTCCTAATCGTTAACAAACCAGCCGGTTATGCGGTGCACGGCGGCAGCGGCGTGAGCTCCGGTATTATCGAAGGATTGCGTCTGCTAAGGCCCGAAGCGCATTTTTTGGAATTGGTGCATCGTCTCGATAAGGATACTTCCGGCTGCCTGATCATTGCCAAAAAACGTAGCGCGCTGAAACAGTTGCATGAGCTGTTTCGCGATAATCACGTTCATAAAACTTATTTGGCCTTGCTGGCAGGTCAATGGGCCAGGAAAAAATTGGTCGTTACCGCGCCTTTGTTAAAAAACGTCAGCAAAGGCGGTGAGCGCATGGTGGTGATCAGCCAATCCGGCAAAGAGGCCGAGACGCTGTTTCGGCGCTTGAAATTATTTGGCGATTCGACTTTAGTTGAGGCCTCGCCAAAAACCGGGCGCACTCATCAAATACGCGTTCACGCCGCCAGCCTTGGACATCCGATCGTCGGTGACGAGCGTTACGGCAGAGATGAAATTAATCGCGGATTTAAAGACCGAGGCTATAAACGCATGTTCCTGCATGCGGAAAAATTAAAATTTCAGCACCCTGTGACCGGGGCCTTGCTAACCATTTTGGCGCCTTTGCCACAGCCATTGGAAGATTTGTTAAAGCATGAACAACAGATTTGATTTAATTATATTCGATTGGGACGGCACCCTGATCGATTCGATAGACTGGATCGTCCACTGCCTGCAAACGGCTGGGAAACAATGCGGCTGCGGTATTCCAGAAGCCCAGGCGGCAAAAGACGTGATCGGTCTGAGCATCAGAAATGCCTGTGCCAAGCTGTTTCCTGAAGCCGATCAGGACACCTTGACGCGACTGACAGATTGTTATCAGCAAACCTATTTATCCAGACAACTCAGCAGGGAGGATTTATTTCCCGGCGTTTACGACATGCTGGTGGAGCTGAAACAGACAGGGTATCAGCTGGCTGTCGCTACCGGTAAAACCCGAACAGGGTTGCAAGAAGCGCTAAAAGCGACAGATACGGAAGAACTGTTTTGCATCACCCGTTGTTCCGATGAAACCGCTTCTAAACCCGATCCGCGCATGCTGCATGAGATTATGCAACATACTAATGCCGCGAATGAACGGAGTTTAATGGTGGGCGATTCCACTCATGACTTGCAAATGGCGATGAATGCCCAAATATCGTCGATAGCGGTGTCCTGCGGAGCGCATCCGGAAGACATATTGCAACAATACCGTCCGTTGCTGTGCTTGCAGCAGCCTGCGGAATTACTGAATATTATTAGAGGTTAACAGGCATGGACAATCAGAACAAAGCAGAAGTTATAAACGAACCCGGTTGGGAGCGAGAGGTTATTGAAAAGTTGGCCCTGGCCGCAGTGACCGAGCAAACCAGGGCAAGACGTTGGGGAATTTTTTTTAAGAGCCTGATGTTTGCTTACTTGCTTGCGGTGTTCGGCGTGGCGATGTATCCGAAGATCAGCCATGATATTGGCGTTGACAGCAAGGATCATACCGCCGTTGTCGATGTAGTGGGCATGATTGCCGAAGGCAAAGACGCCAATGCAGACAGCATTATCGAAAGTTTGAGAAATGCAGTCAAAGACAAGAGCACCAAAGGCATCATTCTGAATGCCAATTCGCCCGGCGGCAGTCCTGTGCAGTCCTCTTATGTTTACGAGGAAATCAGGAAAATCAAAAAGGAACATCCCAATCTGCCGATTTATGCGGTAGTTAGCGATATTTGCGCATCAGGTTGTTATTTTATTGTATCGGCCACCGACAAAATTTTTGTTAACCCCTCCAGTCTGGTCGGCTCTATCGGCGTATTGATGGACGGCTTCGGGTTTGTTGACGTCATGCAAAAGCTGGGCGTAGAGCGCCGCTTATTTACGGCGGGTGCACACAAAGCCATGCTGGATCCTTTTTCGCCGCCTAAAGAAGACGAAACACGCTATATCCAAGGCCTGTTAAATCAGGTACACCAGCAATTTATCGGTGCGGTTAAAGCCGGCCGCGGCGACCGGCTTAAAGAGACTCCCGAATTATTTTCAGGACTGGTCTGGACCGGTGAAGAAGGCGTGAAACTGGGTATAGTTGACGGCGTCGGCAATCAGGATTATGTCGCCAAGGAACTGATTGGCGCAGAAGCACGGGTCGATTTCAGCCGGCAAGAGCAATTGCTTGATAAAATCGCAGGCAAGTTGGGCGCATCCTTCGAACAAGTCATCGGCAGTATGGTGCGAGGCGCGTCGTTACGTTGAACCAACATCTTGTGCTCAAATAGCTTGGATTGGCCATGAGGAATTCGATTAAAGTAGTTGTAATCGCCTTGCTGTTTTCCCGCAGCTGTCTTGCGGAACACGCTATGCTGGCAGGTATCAGCTTGGACGAGGCAACCAAACAAATAATCGAAGGGACTTACAACAAGGTGCTTGGCGCGCAAACGGAAATAATTGACGGCAAAACAGTGTATGTCATTAAAGTACTGACACCTGACGGTCGTATCCAGTATTTCAAAATTGATGCGGAAACCGGTCAATTAGTCAGTTAGCCTAACAGACGAAAAACATGCGTATTTTAGTTGTTGAAGACGAGCTAAAGCTCTGCGAACAAATTCATCAATTCTTTGCCGATAAAGGTTTTGCCGTCGATACCGCAAACACCGGCCGTGACGGTTATTACATGGGCAAGGAATATCCGATTGATGCGGCCGTAATCGATATTGGTTTGCCCGATTTTTCAGGCATCGAATTGATCAAGCGTTTGCGTAAAGACAAAGTGACAGTCCCCATACTGATTTTGACCGCCCGCAGCCGTTGGCAGGAAAAAGTAGAGGGGCTGGAAGCGGGAGCCGATGATTATCTGGTTAAACCTTTTCATTATGAAGAGTTGCTGGCCAGGATTAACGCCTTGATAAGACGCTCAGCCGGGCTGGCCCATCCGGTGTTAACCCATGACAATATTGAGCTGGATACTGTGGCTCAGGAAGTCACCGTGTCGGGAGTCAAACTGGATTTAACCGCTTACGAATACAAGGTGCTGGAATACCTGATGTTTCGCAAGGGCGAAGTGGTTTCGAAATCCGTTTTAACCGCTCATATTTATGATGAAGATTTTGACCGGGACAGCAATGTCCTGGAGGTTTTTATCGGGCGCTTGAGAAAAAAACTTGATCCCGACGGTACCCGTAAACCGATTGAAACTTTGCGTGGACGGGGTTATTTGATTCATGCCAAGCACGATTGATTTCATGCCCAAGTAATTTCCCGAAAATGCGTTTAAGCCGGCATTCAGCGCGCCCCAACAATAGGGTGAAGAACATGCATCAATTAATTTAAGCAATTACCACGAAGAACATGAAGGACATGAAGACTTAAATCCTTCATGCTCTTCATGTTCTTCATGGTTTAAAAATAAAACTTGCTCAAGTTATTTCATGCACGTTCCTTAGTTGTAACGGATTGTGGGATGGCCGAAGAGCCTTGAGTAAAATGGAATCAATAGATTGTGTAACCACGGATCGTTATATGAAAAAAATCTTCAGCCTGTCAGTTGGACATTTTTACTCCCCCTCGATATTGTTCAGCAAGGCTCAGAATTACAGACAGTGGATACTGAAGAAGTCAGCCATGTTGGTGCCGACAATTTCCCATGACGGCAAATCAGCCCGCATGAAAGAGTAATATGCGCAACCCTGCATTGCCTGCCCGTTGCTTCCGTTTGTTTTCGCTGCCGCTCAATAGCATCAGGATCGCTTTTGGTATATTCTCAATAAAGCTGTATGGATTGTCTAAAGCGTCAGTTTAGGCAAAATAATAAACAATTCACTTTTGCGTGGTAAACAGATATGTCAACAATAATTTATATTCTAACCGTTATCTTTGTGGTTTATGTCGTCTATACCGTAATCACTGATAAAGAAAAAGGTAAATGATTGGAGTTAAATACGCCGGAATTGAGGCCGCACCTCATTGAATTAACCGGCGGACTGTGTCCGCTTACGCTGTTGGAAATCGGATTTCGCCGAATTGCCGGTGATGTCGGTTATTCGGGTAGTTTTATTGAATATTATCTTCCACCCATCATTTATCCCGCCGGACTTACAACAAAAATTCAATTTTGGCTGGCGGGTTTTGTCATACTAATCAATGTTTCTATCTGCGGCAGGCTTGTTTATTGAGTGTAGCTTTCCCGATCAAAACAGTCGAAGAAGCAAGCGGCAATACGTGAGGTAGGCTAGGCATTTTCACGGCTGTTTCCATACCATTGTTACAAATCCATCTTACCTGTCGATCCCAACATCTGCTCAGTCAATTGCTTACCCGCTTCGATAAAAGGATGAATGACAAAAGTAGCTCCCAGTCGATAAAGTTCGCTTTCCTCATGATTATGAAAACAAACCGTACCGATAGAACCGGCGAATTGCAGGGTTTTCAGTTGCTTTATCGACGATGACCTGACTTCGAATTCCGGCATGGCAAGGATAATGCCTTTAATTTTTTCTAAAGGCAGTTTCTCCCATAATGCAGAGTCTTCGGCATCACCGTAAAACACCCTACGCCCTTCAGCCAACAAATTTTCCAGCACGGTAGGGTCTGCATCCAAACCTAAAACACGGGTATCTTGTTGATTGAAAGCGAGATAGGCAGAAACACCCGTGCGTCCCATGCCTACCACCAGCCATTCCGCTCCGCCGATACTGCTGGGCAGCCTGTCCGGGTGTTCGATTTTCCGTTCGAAACGAACTAATGCCGTTTCCATCAAGGAAAACAAACGGTGAGAAAACCGGTTTAACGGCGCCGCAACCGCCAAGGAAAGCGCCACCGCCAGACCGATGATAGATTCCCACGTAGGTGGGAGCAGATTCGCTTCGACGACCACGTTCGAGGTAATCAATGCAAACTCACTGTAGGTCATCAACGCCAACGAAGAAACAAAAGCCGTGCGGGCACGTAACCCGACCAGCAAAAACAAGACAAAGAAAAGTACGCCTTGCAATGGCAACAGGGATATTAGCGTCAACGCCTGTAAGATTTCGTCATAACCCGGTAAATCGGCTAAGCCGATCTGAAGGAAAAATGCGACTAAAAAAGTTTCTTTTAATCCCCATAGTTTATTGGCAAGCTCGTCTATGTTGATGTGTCCGGCCAACATAACCCCCATCAGCAATGCGCCGATGTCGTTGGAAATACCGACGTTTTCCGCCAGCACGCCTCCAGCTATTGCCAATGTTACGCCTAATAACAATTTCAATTCATCGTCGCGGCTGGCATTAAGCAAGCTGTAGGCCAAAGGGCGCAGAAAAGGCAGCAGCAGCAAACAAAGCGCCCAAGGTGATGGTTGCTTGTTATTAGCCGCAGCCAGCAGGCCGATGGCGACAATATCTTGTAAAATTAATATGCTTAGAACATCCCGGCCATACAAAGTGGAAAGCTCGCCTCTGTCTTCCAATACCTTAATCGCGAGAATGGTACTGGAGAAAGCCAAGCTCACGCCTATCACTAAGCCGCCGGTAATATGCCCATGAACGCTGAAGAAAACCAGCGTGGAAATTGAGGTTACGATCAATAAATGTAAGCTGCCGACGCCAAGCACTTCGCGCCGTAACAGCGAGGAAGGTTTTAGTTTCAGGCCGACAGTAAACAATAGTAATTCAATCCCTATCTTTGCTAAATAGTTTAATGTTTCGTTGGCTTCAACGCCAGCCACATTCAAAATGTACCCCGCCGTCAAGTAGCCTACTAATGGCGGTAAATACAATCGGCTGGTTATCAAACCGGCCAGATAGGCAGTACCCACCCAAAGTAATTCCATAATAAAGCCTCTTTTATACGCACAATTGCTGATTATGATAGCGCGAATTTTGGTTAAAATAGAATGTCCCGGATGCCGCTCTAATCGACCCGAAGTTGGTAAGGCGGCGCAAGGTCTCCTCTTCCATCGGGAGATGAGCTTAGGGATGGGGTATTTTAAATGTCGCTTTATCAACTGTTCCTACTTAACTAAATAGAGGATATGACAATGCCTATTGGTGAATTTTGCAATCGCGACGTGGTGTTCGCGACCAGAGAAATGAGTCTGCCGGAAGCGGCGCAATTGATGCGCGAGTACCATGTCGGCGATTTGGTGGTTGTCGATGAGGTTGACGGTAAGCGGATGCCGGTCGGCATTGTCACAGACCGCGATATGGTCATCCAAATTATTGCTCCATCTCTGGCTCTCAATGATTTTAGCGTGGGTGATATCATGGGACCGCAACTCGTCAGTGCGCAGGAAAAAGAAGGCGTATTTGAGACGCTTCGATTGATGCGCTCTCATGGCGTTCGCCGTATCCCGGTGGTTAACCAGGAGGGCGGGCTGGTAGGTATTATGTCCGCAGACGATATGCTGGATCTTCTGGCCGAGGAGATAACGGAACTGGCCAAAGTCGCCCCACGCGAACAGGAGCGTGAGGCTAAAACAAGAGTCTATTGATTTTCATCGTTCTTGCGCAACGTAGGAGCATGGGAACGGTAAATCGGGTCTTAAAAAAGACCTTCATCGCTTTAAGCGATGAAGGTTAACCCCTTATATCGATTTTTAACTGGTATCAACTCAGTGTATGAATGCTCAATTTCCGGCGTTTTTGGCGTTAGCCTTGAAACCGTAAATTGAATAAACAATGATGATGATTAAATACACGCTGAGTGAAGTTAGAAATTCACTGGGTTTCTCGGCTGAAGCTTGAGGAATCGTATGGCTGTTGACGATAGGGGGAGCTGGAGGGGGGGCCGGTGAATTTTCCTGATTCAGCGCAACTTGCTCTGCCGCAGTCATCTTCGGTTGTTCTTGAACTTCGGTAGCGAAAACATTAAATGACAAAGTTAATATGGCCGGATAAGTTAATATGCTTTTGATGTTCATATTGCAGTCCCGAGGAAGTTGGCTGAAAAAGATAGCGATACGAAACTATTATCGATTTATTTTACTATGATGACAACTTTATTTTTATAGACGTTTATGCAGGATGTTTTTTGACTATCGCCATATTGCTGTGCTTCACTGCGTTCAGCACATCACAGATTCTCCGCATTTAACAATATGACTTCAATCTCTTCAGTAATTTCCTCCTGGCGATAAATCTGGGATTTTCTTTGCAGTTTTACGGTTTCATCGTCGAGGTGATTGACCGCGCCTTCCAGATGCTGCAGGCGGCTGTTGTTTTCGGCCATCAGCGAGATATAAAAAATTTCATGCAATACCGCAAATAAATAATGATCGACCAAATCTGCAAAAAACTCGCCGGGCTGCAGATTCAATACAGGCGGGTTGCCGTAATGAAAGGTTTGCTTGGGCGGCTGAAGGAAGGGGGGGAGCACCTGCCGCCGGCTGATTCGGTTGCTGGTGTCGTCGCGATAAACAACCGTTAACTGAAATGGGGAGGCGACTTCATTCATAGCCTCACTATTTGAGCTGATAGTGTCAATCAGGCGGTTAATGATCTCGGAGACTTCTTCGGCGACATTGGCGCCTTCGAGCATAGCCATAACTGCGGGGGTAACGCCCTCCAGCCGATTACAAAGCCGGCTGCCGATCGCAATAATGCCGGTATAAGTTTGGCTTGCGATGGCGTTAACCAGGCTTTCGTTAAAATCGCCGCAAAACCCGCGTTCTGTCCCCAGCAAAATACAGATATGCGCGGCATCTTCGTCAGCCTCGGCCAGATCGGGGTAAAAATTCAGAAAATCGAACGCCGCGCGTTCGATATTAGCTACCGCCTGGCCTTGCATGGCTTTAAAACGCTGTAGTTTATGAATTTCCATAAAAGCCAGGTTTTTCATGGCATTTAAAATGCTGCGTATCTCTTTCAGCTGGGTGATATGCAGTTGCAGTTCTCGGCTTAAGCTCATGGCATTTGCTCAGGATTGATGTTAAGCCACTCGCTGACCGTTAGGCGCCATTGTTCAGGATCGCTTTCCAACGTCAGTGCCGTGGATTTAATACCTTGTTCAATACCCACCAGCAGCTGTGCAATGTCTTTGGGAGCTGCCTGGTTAAAGAGCCCAAAATTAAATGCGGTCAGCCAAGCCAGTTGAAAAAGATTGCTGTGCGGAACCAGTCGCTCCTGTTTTAATATTTCCCGCAGCAACCGCCCCCGTTTGATCCGTGCTTCCATTGAGGCTTCCAGGCGTTGACCGAAACGGGTGAAGGCTTCCAATTCCAAGAATTGCAGGTAGTCCAGCTTCATTTGTCCGGCTTGATCGCGGATGCTCATGTCCTGGGCTTTACCGCCTATGCGCGACACCGAGCGGGTAATATCGATAGCCGGGCGAAAGCCTGACACAAACAAATCGTTATCCAGATAGATTTGCCCGTCGGTAATGGAGATCAGGTTGGTCGGGATGTAAGCGGCAATTTCCCCCTGTTTGGTTTCGATGATCGGCAACGCGGTCATGCTGCCGCCGCCGTTTTCGGCATTCAAACAGGTCGAACGTTCCAGCAGGCGCGAATGGACAAAGAAAATGTCGCCCGGATAGGCTTCGCGTCCGGGCGGCCTTCGCAGCAACAAAGACAGTTCCCGATAAGTTCTGGCGTGGGTGGATAAATCATCGTAAATAATCAGGGTATCCCGGCCTTGAGCCATCCAGTACTCGGCCAGCGCGCAACCGGCAAACGGGGCTATATATTGCAAACCGGGCAGAGCGCTGGCTTCGGCGACCACGCACACGGTGTAGTCCAGCGCGCCGTGTTTCTTTAAGGTTTCCAGGGTGCTGACCACGGCGGAACGCTTCTGGCCGATCAGCACGTAGATACACACCACATTTTTATCTTTTTGATTAATCACGGTGTCGATGGCGATTGAGGTTCTGCCCAGACCTTCATCGCCGACGATCAATTGCCGCTGGCCTTTGCCTATCGGAATCAGGGTGTCGATAATTTTTATGCCGGTATACAGCGGTTTATGGACAAAATCGCGGGCAATAATGGCCGGTGAGCCTTTTTCCATATTTTCGCGGCCTGTCTGAGCCGGCGGCGTTTGTCCGTCCAGCGGCGTTCCCAGCGGGTCTATAACCCGGCCTAAAAATGCGTTGCCGACCGGTATGCTGAGCGAGTGCCGGGAAAGATGAACCGTGGTGCCCGCGGTTAAGGCTTCGGTTTCATACAGTAAAATCGCGCCGATTCGGTCGCGGTTAAGGTCAAAGACCATGCCTCGGCTGCCGTCGGCAAAAACCAGGATGTCTTCGATAGCCGCCGAGGGCAAGCCCTTGATCCAGCTGATGCCGTCGCCGATGGAGACTACTGTGCCTTGTTCGATAATGCGCAGCCCCGGCCGGTAGTCACTCAGCCAGTCGGCTTGTTGGTCCAATAAGCCGGCGGGTGTTGCGGTTTCAGTCTGACTCATAGCCAATTTCGGTAAAACCAATCAGTTCGTGTTGCAGGTTGGCGTTTAGCACCCAAGCACCGATGTCCATACGTAAACCGGCAATCAACGTTTCATCCTGATGGTATTGAAAATTGATTTGGCTGTTGATTAACGATGCCAGTTTTTGTTCCAATTGTTGACGCATTTCATCGAGTAAGGGATAGGCGCTGGTTATTTTGACCGGCACCGATTTTTTAGTTCCCAGCAGGGTTAAGCACAGTTTGCAAGCTTCCGGCAAGGTTGTTAGATTGTCCACCAGCAGGTTAAATAAACGGGCTTCCAGCTCGGGACCTGCGGATTGTTGCAACAGCATCCCGGCGAATTTGGCGCCGTTTTGTAAGGCCTGTTTTTCGGTCTGCTGCCGCAGTTCCCGTTGCTGTCTTAACAGTGTCACTTTAGCTTTTTGCCGCTCCTGCTCGAGGTCGGCATTCAGCTTGTCGAGAGAGGCTCTTCTTTCGGCTTCAAGCTGCCGGTGCAGCGCATTGACAGCGGCCTGTTTTTCTTGCTCCCACAATTTTTGCCGATTTTCATAAAGGCTGCATTGTTGTTCCGCGTGGAGTTTCAGGTTTTTAGCCTCGCTAAGCGATTGGTCGATAAACTGCTTGCGCTTGGCAATGACTTCCAGCAAGGGCTTGTAAAAAAGCCGCTGCAATATCCAGATCAGGATCAGGAAGTTGATGATTTCATGAACAAAGGTGGATGGGTTGAATTCCATATGCTTTATTGCCGGTTTAGGTATTTACTTAGCAGTTGAAAAATGGGTTACCAACTTAAGCCGGGACAGATAACATCCCTTCAAGGGATGTTATCTGTAAAATCGTCTCGCTTTAAATTGGAAGCCGAAAAATGGAACGCAGATGACGCTGATAGTTAAGATCAAATAAGATTTTTTGAATTATCCGCGTTCATCATAATTGATCTGCGTTCCATTGTGTTTAATGGCTGAGTAGTTACAGTGTGTCTTCTTGGTGAATTCTTATCCAATCACTTAACGATATATTCAAGCAATGGATTCCGAAACAGCACGATTAAAATAATAACCAGACAATAGATCGCCAGCGATTCGATCATGGCCAAGCCGATAAACAAGGTGCGCATAATCGACCGTTCCGATTCCGGCTGCCGCGATAAGGCTTCCAAGGCGCTGCCGATGGCTTTGCCCATAGCCAGGGCAGGGAGCATCACTCCCAGCGCGATACCGATAATAGCGGCGATGCTGGAGCCAAGAACAATCGAGGCAATGTCAGACATAAGTTACTCCGGGGAATTAAGTTGTTGGGATTGTATCGCGCCGGCCAGGTAGATCAGCGCCAGCATACCGAATATGTAAGCCTGCACCAGCGCTTCAATGACATGCAGCATTAAAATCGGAATCGGGGCGAGAAATCCCGCCACCAGCAAGATCAGCATGGCCGCCATTTCCAGGCTCATCATATTGCCGAATAAACGGATCGCCAGTGCCAGCGTGCGGGTAAGTTCGCTGAGAATATGAAAAGGCAGCAAAATCGGGCTGGGACTCAGGTAATGATGCAGATAGTTCTTCAAGCCTTGAGTTTTTATGCCAAACCAGTGCACCGAGAAAAATACCAGTATCGCCAGGGCCGAGGTAACTGAAAGATCGCGGGTCGGCGAATGCAATCCCGGTATTAAACTGAGCAGATTGGCAATGATCAGAAACAACCAAAGGGACGCAATAAAAGGCATGATTTGCCGCCCGTGTTCCGGCGCGACGGCGGTAATAGCCTCGTCGATAGCCGCGACAATGCCCTCAACGGTGGTCTGCACGGCTCCTGGCAGCATCTCCAAATGCCGGGTTGAAAGCCAGGCTATCAGCGTAATCACCAGCATGATGCCCCAGGTGGTAATAATTGATCCGCCTATCTCCACAGGACCGAGTGCAAAAGTTAATTCGTTTTCCATGATTCGGTCTAATCTCTAATTAAGAAATACACATTAAAAATCCCAACCACCAATCCCGTACACAATAAACTAAGTGTCCAATGTATCGAGTAGCCTTCTACCTTATCGTCCAGCCAGTGGCCTAAGTAAACGCCGCCGATAATAGGCAATATCATGACCAGACCCAGCATGCCGATAGACGGCAAATTCGGCGGCTCTTGTTCCGCTTTTTTGATGCGTTTGACCTGGCTTTCAATTTTCTTTTTAAGGAGCTTTTGGTTATTCATGACTGCCAACCGGTTTTACGTTTAAGCATCAACATACGTTTCAGCATGGCTTGTTCCATCTTGTGCAGACTCTCTTTAGCGGCATGCAGGTTTTCTTCCTCGGCGATCAATTGCTGTTCCAATAAAGTACTGATCCGCTCAAAGTCGGTGTCGACGAGAAAATGCCGAGTGCTGATCGTCAACTCATTATTGTTGAAATACACAACCGCTCCCGGCAGAGCCAGATATTGCCAGCCTTCTGTAGCCCGGCGAAAGCGCGCCAGACCGAAAACCAGCGTGGTCATAAAACGCGCATGATTGGCTTGGATGCCGAAACAGCCCGAAGCGTCTTCACCGACAAAGGAGGTGACGCCGGCAATGCGTTGTTCATGGCTTACATCGAACAGGTTCAGCACGAATGGGTTCATTATTCGCCCTGCATGGAGCCGCGCATATAGCATTGTTCTTCGGGCAGCTCATCATAGTGTCCCGCCAAAAAGGCTTCGCAATCGGTCAGTGTTTGCGCCAGAGGCACTGAAACTCCGGTTTGTTTGCTGTGTTGGGCCAAAACCGAAAACGGCTGGGTCAGATAACGTTGCAATTTGCGGGCGCGCATAACGATTTTCCGGTCGACCTCCCCCAATTCTTCGATGCCCAGCATCGCGATAATATCTTCCAATTCATGATAACGCGCCAGATGTTCGCGCACATTTTCGGCCACTGTATAGTGGCGATCTCCCAAAGTGTGTTTGTCCATCAGCTTACTGCTGGAGTGTAACGGATCGACGGCGGGATAAATGCCTTTGCTGGCCTGATCTCGGGACAGGATAACCGTGGTATCCAAATGGCTGAGTATGGCGCTGACCGCAGGATCGGTCATGTCGTCGGCCGGCACATAGACCGCCTGCACCGAAGTGATCGCACCCTGCCGGGTGGAAAGGATGCGATCCTGCAACTCGGCGACTTCGGAAGTCAAGGTCGGCTGGTAACCTACTGTCGCCGGCATGCGGCCCAGCAGACTGGAGATTTCACTACCGGCCTGAACAAAGCGGAATACATTGTCGACCACAAACAACACTTCTTTATGCAGGGTATCGCGCAGGTATTCGGCATAAGTCAGCGCCGACAGGGCGACGCGAAAACGCACGCCGGGCGATTCGTCCATTTGCCCGAACACCATCAGGGTATCGTCCATGACTCCCGCCTGTTGCATTTCCCGCCATAATTCGTGAGCTTCGCGGATGCGCTCGCCGACGCCGCCAAAGACCGAAACCCCCTTGTGGATAGCGGAAACGGCATGGATAAATTCCATAACCAGCACGGTTTTACCAACCCCGGCCCCCCCGAACAACCCGGTCTTGCCGCCTTTTACGAAAGGACATAATAAATCGATGACTTTAATGCCGGTTTCCAAAATACCGCTGATGCCGATGGCTTCGGATAACGGCAGCGGTTTAGCGTGAATATTGCGGAATTCGGTTTTAGGTAAAGGCGGCTGTCCATCCAGCGGTTCGCCGAAGATATTCAATAAGCGGCCCAAACAGTGTTCGGACACCGGCACATGCAACGGCGCTCCGGTATCGAATATACTCATGCCCCGGCTTAATCCGGCAGTGCCGTGCAGGGTAATAGCCCGGACATGGCGTTCATCCAGATGCTGGTGTACCTCGAAAAGATAGACAATGTGATCGAAACAGGCATACAAAGCTTGGCGCAAAGGCGGCAATTGAGTACAGTCGATAATCACCACCGGGCCATGCACTTCGACGATGGTTCCGATGACTTGGCGGTGTTCCTGTTGTACCTGCAAACTATCCAATAGTGCCTACTCCAAAGATGATGAAACGGATCTTGATAGGAATTTACTTAAAATACGTGGGTATGGCAAGCAATTCGCAGGTTTAGAGATAGCGGCAGTGTTAAACGCTCGGGACGGTTATAAACCTCGTCCTGCATGGAACAATTTCCTCGGCAGCGAGTATGTCCGGAGTTTCGACAAAACGGGCGGAGCCAGTACGCCGCCCATCAAGCTCGAAGGAGCGCACCTGATTGCAAACCGATACGCCTAGCGTGATATTATTTTATAAATTAGCGGTGCGTTGTACTGGCGTCTATCCCGTTTTTAAGTGAAAGCCAAAACGATTATCTGTGGCAAACAAAGTCATATCTCCTTACAATATACAGTTTTGCCAGTCTTTTCGGTAACCTTTTAAATACAGACAAAGCCGCTTCCGCATGGCCTGTATGATCAAACGAACTAATCAAACACGAGAACTATGGAACAACACACTCTTACCCTAGGCATCCCCGGCTTTAATTACCCTGATTTATATGATTCTGCGCGTCTGAAAGATTTGCTGGATGTGTTTTTGCTTTCGGTTGAACGTCATGATTCGCAGCTACACAGTGAGTTCAAAGCTTACCGCGAGAATCAGGGCGAAGGGTTATCGGCAGAGGCTGTTTCCGATCTGCTGGTACGCATGGGGCCTTATGTCGGTCAGTTTGTCGCCAGACTTTTTAATGTTTCCGAACCGCATCAGGAACAGAGCGCAAAAATCAAGGATGAGATCGACACCATTTTTACCTATAAAAATGAAGTCGTCGATAAGCTGGCGTTCTTTTTTAAAGGTCAGGATGCCGGCGATTGGGCTATTCCGGCGATCCTGAACCGTTTTGACCTGCTGATTGAGGCGGGTTTTCCCGAAGCCAACCAGGATGACGATCCCGAACACCGCGTTGCCGGAGTCGGTGCGGCGATCGGGCGGCTGTACAGTCATTACAAACTGGTTGCCAAAGGCAAAGACAGCGATTACGAAAATGCCGATTGGGTTGCAGAGGCTTTGCGCGCCAAGCTCAAGGCGCATGAAGAGGCCGCCACCGAATTTAACGACATCATCAATCAACAAGACCCTGCCGAATTTATCAACGCCTTGATGGACATCGTATTGCGCTGGAGTTTTGTCGCCCAACAAGATAACGATGTGGTTGCAAACTGGCCGAGTTTCAAACTCCCGCAAAAGCGCGATTTCGATCATCTGGTTGAGCACGAACTGGTCGACCGCGGCGAGTTTAAGGCCTGGATGGGCGAGCAGGAACACCGCCGCCGTCGCGATGGCTTTAAACTGACCGACCCGCGTTTTAATCAACGTCAGGCATTGTCCGAAATCAATCACTGCATTTATTGCCACGAGCGCGATACCGATTCCTGCTCCAAAGGCATGCGCAACAAGAAAACCAATACCTTCAAGGTTGATCCGCTGGGCGTGACCACGATCGGTTGTCCGCTGGATGAAAAAATTTCGGAAATGCACTTGGTTAAACGCGGCGGCGACAATATCGGCGCGCTGGCAATCATTGTGATCGACAACCCGATGTGTCCTGGCACCGGTCATCGTATTTGCAACGAGTGCATGAAAGGTTGTATCTACCAAAAAACCGATCCGGTCGATATTCCGCAAATTGAAACCAATGTACTGACCGATGTGTTGTTCATGCCCTACGGTTTTGAAATATACAGCTTGCTGACCCGCTGGAATCCGTTAAACGTCAAGCGTCCGTACATGCTGCCTTACAACGGCAAAAATGCGCTGGTGGTCGGCCTCGGTCCTGCCGGTTACACAATGAGCCATTATTTATTAAACGAAGGTTTTGGCGTTGCCGGTATCGACGGCTTAAAACTGGAGCCGTTACCGGTGGCATTGACCGGCGACAGCGACAACCTGCCTATGCCGATTGTCAATTTCCAAGACCTTTACGAAGATCTGGACAAACGCATCCTGGCCGGTTTCGGCGGCGTGGCCGAATACGGCATTACCGTGCGCTGGGATAAAAACTTCCTGAAAGTCATTTACCTGACCCTGCAACGGCGCGAAGCATTCCGTGCTTACGGCGGCGTGCGTTTCGGCGGCACCATTACCATTGAAGACGCGTGGAGCATGGGTTTCGACCATATCTGTATCGCTTCGGGCGCCGGCAAGCCGACCGTTATCGACCTGAAAAACAACCTGATGCGCGGCATCCGCAAAGCCTCGGATTTTTTGATGGCTTTGCAATTGACCGGAGCGGCCAAAGCTTCTTCATTGGCGAATTTGCAGGTGCGTTTGCCTGCCGGCGTTATCGGCGGCGGCTTGACCGCGATGGATACCGCAACCGAATTGCTGGCGTATTATCCGGTGCAGGTCGAAAAAATCCTGCATCGTTATGAAACACTGGTTAACGTGTACGGCGAGCAAACCGTACGCAAGCGTTACGATCAGGAAGAAACCATCATACTTGATGAATTCCTGGCGCACGGCAAAGCTATCGCCGCCGAACGCCAACGCGCCGAAGCGGAAGGCGAGCTGCCGGATTTTCAAGCGCTGATACAAGCCTGGGGCGGCGTTACGCTGTTTTATCGCAAAGGCATACACGATGCGCCCGCCTATCGCCAAAACCATGAAGAAATCGTTAAAGCCCTGGAAGAAGGCATCGCCTTGGCCGAAGGCATGAGCCCGCTTGGCGCACAAGCTGACGAATATGGGCACTTAAACGCGGTGGAATTTGAAAAACTGGTATTGGAAGAGGGCCGTTGGCTTAGCGCGGGCCAAACCGTCAATGTTCCGTTGCGCAGCTTATACGTTGCCGCCGGCACCTCGCCGAACACTATTTATCAAAGCGAATACCCCGACACTTTTGTGATGGATAAATGGTTTTTCCAACGTTACGAGCCGGAATGGAGCAACGATTCGGTCGGATTAGTGCCGATGCACGATGAAGCCTTCCCCAAACTGGGCAAGCCCGCGCCGCTGACCTCTTATCAAAAAGACGGCAAATTCATCAGTTTCTATGGCGACAACCATCCCGTTTACGCGGGTAACGTGGTTAAGGCCATGGCCAGCGCAAAGAATGGCTACCCTTATGTGGTCAAACTGTTCGAACAGGAATTGGCCGGATTAAACCCGGCACAACAATCGGAACGCGATGCGGCGTTAAAAGCCTTGTTTGCCCGTTTGGACGACGCCTTTAAAGCCACTATCGTCGCCATTAACCGCCTGACGCCGACCATTATCGAAGTTGTGGTCAAAGCCCCGATGGCTGCGGAAAAATTCCATCCCGGACAATTTTACCGCGTACAAAACTATGAAGCTTTTGCCCCAGTCGTCGAAGGCACGGTGCTGGCGGCCGAAGGCTTGGCGCTGACCGGCGCTGAAGTCGACAAGGAAAAAGGCACGATTTCCCTGATCGCGCTGGAAATGGGCTCGTCCTCGCGTCTGTGCGCAACTTGGAAAGTCGGTGACCCGCTGGTGATCATGGGCGTAACCGGTACCCCGACCGACATTCCGACCGGCAAAACCGTATTGTTGCTCGGCGGCGGCCTGGGCAATGCGGTACTGTTTTCCATCGGCAAGGCATTACGGGCGGCCGGCAACAAAGTGATTTATTTCGCCGGTTACAAATACGCGCAAGACCGTTTTAAAGTCGAGGATGTCGAAGCCGCCGCCGACATTATCGTTTGGTCGGTCGATAAAGGCGAAGGCGTTACCGCCATCACTCCGACTCGTCCTCAAGACAAGACCTTTGTCGGCAATATCCTGGAATGCATGCTGGCTTACGCCCAAGGCGAGTTAGGCGAGCAGCCTGTTTCGCTGGCGGATGTCGATCACCTGATCGTGATCGGTTCGGATCGGATGATGGCGGCGGTAAAAAGCGCGCGCTTCGACGTGTTGAAGCCTTATTTGAACAAAGCGCATCACGCCATCGGCTCGATCAACTCGCCGATGCAATGCATGATGAAAGGTATTTGCGCACAATGTTTATGCAAACATGTCGATGCAGAGACCGGCAAGGAATACTTCGTCTATTCCTGCTACGATCAGGATCAGGAATTAGATAAGGTTGATTTTCCGCATTTGAATGCCAGGTTGCGGCAAAATACCGTGCAGGAAAAGTTGTCTAATCTTTGGTTGGATTATTTGTTGGAAAAACAGCAGAGTTGATAGGCGGCTAGAGTTAGAAATTCGATCAAGAAAAAGCGCGGCATGGCCTAGGTGGGTGGTATTTTCCATCAGGATGGAATAATCAGCTAGGCCGGATGCTGACATCAAAGATAATTTTCAGATTATTGGCCATGTCGTTCTGCGCGCACCACTTTATGATTGAATAATTCCTAAGTTTTTCTTACGGATTCGGTTACTGCCTCAATAACTCGTTCGACATCGTCATCTGATAGCTGCGGCATCAAAGGCAGGCTCACCGTTTGCCTTCCAATTTTGGTGGCAGTTGGTGTATCTTCCGGTTGCCACCCTAGGCTTTCTTGGTAATAGGGGTGCTCCGGCAGGGCGAGATAGTGGACGCCAACCCCAATCTGTTTTTCTGTCATACGTGCGATAAACATCTCTCGGGAAATTCCGCATATTTCTTCATCAATCAATACAGTGTAAAGATGATAGGCGTGTCGCACATCTGATGGCGGCCCGCATGGCCGTTTGACGGGTAAGTCAGCAAATGCATCCTGATAACGACACCAAATAGCCTGTCTTCTTATCCAATTAGTCTTAACGCGATCCAACTGATGCAGACCGATAGCCGCTTGCAAGTTCATCATGTTGTATTTGAAGCCCGGCGCTACCACTTGATAATGCTTGTAACCGCTATCAGAAAATCGTTTCCACGCACCTCGTGTCATACCGTGCAGCGCCATTATCTTGATGCGCTCAATTTGGAAAGCATTCCGTGCGAGCACCATTCCACCTTCGCCGGTGGTGATGTTTTTGGTAACGTAGAAGCTGAAGCAGCCGAAGTCCCCTAAAGTTCCTGTGGGTTGGCCCCGGTAGATCGATTCCACGGCATGGGCGCAATCTTCGATGACCTGAAGTTGGTGTTGATTGGCGATGTTAATGATGCTATCCATATCACAAGGCAGGCCTGCAAAATGTACAGGCAGCAATGCCTTGGTCCTAGAGGTGATTTTTCCCTCGATTTTATTAGGATCGATGTTCATCGTCAGGGGATCAACATCAGCGAGCACAGGTGTCGCCCCCGTATGTAGAATCGCGTTCGCCGTAGCGCAAAAGGTTAATGGTGATGTGATGACCTCGTCACCCGGCCCAATGCCGGCTGCGAGTAGTGCTAAGTGTAGGGCTGCGGTGCATGAGTTCACCGCAGCCGCTTGATTTTCTCTGCGGCCTTTGAACTCGGCGAACCGTGCTTCGAAGTCGGTCACGCGTTCCCCGGAGCTCAGCCAACCTGAGCGCATGGTATCGATAACCTCGCTTATCTCTTCATCTCCAATGCTAGGAGCTCCAAACACAATAAAGGGTTTAGTCACGCGCTCATTCCCAAGCGGCTTCTGAGTTCCATCAGTGGCATCAAGCTGCGCTCGAACAGCGCCGCTTGGGCAATCACTCGCTGTACCAGAGCAAGGTTGGTTGCCGGGGTCGTGCGGGCTTGATCGAGCCAAAGGTTGTCTTCCAAGCCAACACGTACCCCATCGGTTCCCAGAATACCAAGCCCATTGGCCAGTAACTGAAATCGGCCAAGGCCGGCTACGCATACTGTGCATTCCTCGGGTAAGGCGGCGAGAATCGCGGCCAATTGCAGTAAATCCGCCTGAGATCCCGAGACGTTGCCCAGTAGCACGTTGACATACAGAGGGGGCTTGATAACTCCCTCCTTGAGCAAAACCTTTGCAAAGTTAGCCATGCCCGAATCAAACACCTCCAGTTCAGGCCGAATTCCACGTTCCAACATTCGGCCAGCCAAGGCGCGAATCACGTTAGGTGCATTGACGCTGGCGGACTGCGCAAAGTTAAGCGAGCTCAATGTCAGACTGCCCATGTCAGGCTGCATGTCGCCATCAAGATCGAGCACTTGGCTACGGACGGCGAACGAGGCGTCCTGGCGGCCGCTGGTTGTCACACCGATAACGGCTTGGCGTCCGCCGGGCAAGGCGCGGATCGCCTCGATCAAACGGCCGTAGGGTTCAGGGTCGCCGGTCGGACACCCTTGCGCGTCTCGAGCATGCAAATGCACCATCTGAACCCCAGATTCCAGACAGACGGCCACATTATCGACGATTTCCGAATGCGACAGAGGTACATGCGGACTCATGGCCCGGATCGGCACTACGCCTGTACATGCTAGGTTGATGATTAATGGAGCCCCGATTTTCATAGCTTGCTCATTCGTTCGAATCCAGGTGCTTGCGCACTTTGGCAGGTACGCCTACCGCTAAAACGCGTTCGGGGACATCTTTCAGAACCACTGCGCCGCCACCGATGACGGCTCCATCCCCAATCCGCAAGCGCTCAATCAATGTCGCCCCTAAGCCTATCGTCACGCCCCGTCCGATGTATGACAGTCCACCCAGATTGGCGCCGGGTTGGATGCGAGTAAAAGCCCCTACTTGGTTGTCATGCCCTACGGTGACGCCGCGGTTGATAAAGACATGGGGCTCCAGATGAACACCCGGAGCAATGACCGAATTCGCGCCCACAAACACGCCAGTTGACAGCTTGGCCAGAGGGGAGATATAGGCCGAGGGATGCACCAGTGTATGGAATCTCAGGCCAAAGCGCATCTCGAGCAGAACGGCCAGAGCCTCGCGGGCCGGGGTAGTGGGCCCGAGCACGTACAACTCGTCATCGGCGGGTTCGAACTCCGCCAGCGGCTGAATTCTGGGAGGGGGGCACAGGCATGCCAACGCTTGTACGCGTAGGGCAAGGGGAATGTCCCGCTCACCGCAGACTTCGGGCTGATTGAGCACGACTTTGGTCGGTATCAGGCCGCAAGCCAGCGCTGCATCGAACAGATCCGAGACTATATTGCTCGCCCCGAAGATGACCAGATTGTTTTGTTGAGAATTCATAAATTGCGGTCAATGAAATGTCGTTGCCCTTCGCGAAGGGCGGCCATCAGTGTCGGACCTGCCTGGCGCAGGTCGTAGAAGTTCTTGAATCGTGCTTGTAGTTCAGAACCCCGTCGTCTACGTGCATCATGATCAGTCATGAGCCTATCGAGCTGGTCCCAGTAATCGTGTTCTGTGTTGGCCGCAAAAGGGCCGAGCTTGTTACCTCCGTCTGAGTCTGCCAGTGATATAACGGCAAGCCCTACACCCATGGCATTGAGTACACTGAATCCACCGCCCATCCGTGGCGGATTGAGATACAACGCACATTGGGCTAATACCCCCGGTAAATGTTCCTGATACGGTAATATATGAATACGTGCCGACGGCCGCAAATGAGGAATCGGCTCGCCCTCTCCTATCAATAGCCAGCACCATTGTGGATAACGTTCCAAGCGCATCACTATCTGGCTAGACCACTCTGTGCTTATTTCCTTACTCAGACGGCCTCCCGCAGACACCAGAAACAAGGTATCTGGTGGCAGATTCAATGCTGCCAAGGAAACCGGGACGACTGTCGGCAGAGCAATCCTGAAGTGATATTCCCGCAATAGATATGCCGACTGCCCAGGCCATCGCTCAGGAATAACCTGGCCTGCGCTGAACTGGTGCAGCCACACATCAATCGGACCTATTGGGGGCTGAGTATGCAAAGAAATTCCCAGTACAGGATAGTATTTCGATACCCACGTCAGCAGTGGTGAAAAGAAGCCCACGAATAACACCACATCGGGAGAGAAAGCCGAAAGTTGTTTGAGTATCATCTGTCATCGGCTCTTGTGCGGCATCATCGCCGGAGCCATGCGCACCGAAAAGGATCCACTTCCAGAGACCGGTTTCCATGTGTTCGGGTTTCCCTGGGCAAGTTTCAGTCCCCAAGGAATGCCTAACCAAGGCGCTACCCCTAAACCAAGGGCATCCTGGGATGCGAAGACTACTGTTTCAAGTCCCTCTGCGTTGAGTAATGCGGCATGTTCCAATGCCAGCTGAGTGCCTGCATGCGCAAAATCTGTCAGATATGGCGACAAAACAGCAACTTTACGCAGCGGAGGTGGTGATACACGTGAAGGAGCAGGTATTTCCTCAGTCATTGCTAATGCGACCCCGTAGTCTTGCAACAATTCAGGAATTCCGGCCTGTTCAAACAACAATCGAAATTCGGATGCGCCTCGACTGCGAGAACAAGCTTCAGACCAGATGAAATACAGAAAATTCAGTACATGTTCGGAGCTGCGGCCTCGCCAGGCGGCAAGGGCGTTTCGTGCTTCGGGTGCCCAGTGCCGCTCATGCGTGAAGCGCAATAGGAAAATGGCGCGGTAAAAAGCCATGTCGGGCGATGCAGGAGTCAGCGCCCTGATAAATTCAATCAAATGCGACCATTCGTCCGGTGACAATACTGAACGCAAACTGCCTAGGGTGTACCATGCTTGACTATCGTTACCATGCGTTGCCACATAGTCTCGCCATGCGCTCCCTAGCACTTCTGGCGACCTCATAGCGCTGCAGAATGAATCGTCTTCGACTTCATACCGGTAGCCAAAGAGCCAGCCCGGAACGCCACTTCCACATAGCCATCGGTTGGTAGAAAACAGAGCCAAGCCGGCTGGCACTGGCCGTTGGCTTCAATCAGAAAGGGGATATGAGTAGGCGCGAAGCAATCAATCAACTGCTTCGTAACTCCAGGCAGTGCCATTTCTTCGACAAAATTACCTAAGCGATTATAGTCTTCCAACAGATTGGATTCAGTTACTGCCTTAATTTCTCGGCTAGTCTCCTGAAAGTTATGATTCGTCTCTTGGCGCTTTCGATCTGTCTTTTGAAAAAGCCTTAATGTGTCACTATGAACAGGCAGGTTAGTATCTATCGTATTTACGCTCATTAAACTAATAAGGCCATTATAAACGGGGTGGGGCTTAGCATACTAGGCTACCGCATTAAAAAACTGAGCCAACAGAATCATTCCGGCCAGCCGCTTTGTGTATACGTTTGGTGGACACAGGTTTTTTGGGGGCTGTTATATTACGTTTAACGCCGCATGGCGGATAATAGCGGCGTTGGTCAGTAACTCTCATTATGACAATGCTCATAAAACTAAATGGGTAGAAATAAATATTTTTGATTTTCGGTCTTTTTTGTCGCAAATATTGTCGATTAACCAAAAATAAAAAACCGAATCTGGTATGGGAAGTATTCGAAGTAGAGCCGGTCGAAGGTGAGGAAACAAATCTATAGTTCATGCAGTAAACTCAAGCTTCGACATTGATTTATAAAAAACACAGTAAGTTTTGATTCATTTTACAGCATAAGAAGCTAACAGAGGCTTGCGTAATAAAAATCTATGGGTATAATGACGGGCTCGAAGTTAGATAGACTTCAGGCGCGTAGCTCAGTTGGTTAGAGCACCACCTTGACATGGTGGGGGTCGGTGGTTCGAGTCCACTCGTGCCTACCAAACATTAAAGCACTGCACCGCAGTGCTTTTTTTATTGTAGACACTAAACATAGATAAACGATGCCGGTAATTACCCTTCCCGATGGCTCCAAGCGAGAATACGACCAAGCTGTAACAGTGATGGATGTTGCGCTATCTATCGGCTCGGGATTGGCCAAAGCGACCTTGGCGGGCAAGGTTAACGGCAATTTGGTCGATGCCGGCACCTTAATCGATCAGGATGCAACACTGCAACTGGTTACCGCAAAGGATGAAGACGGCATCAGCGTTATTCGTCATTCAACCGCACATCTATTGGCTCAGGCCGTCAAACAGTTATTCCCGTCAGCGCAAGTGACCATCGGGCCGGTTATCGAAAACGGCTTTTTTTATGACTTTTCTTATGAAAGACCTTTTACTCCGGAAGACCTGAGCGCCATTGAAAAAAAGATGGAGCAGCTGGTTGCTGAAGATTATCCGATTCATCGCTCGGTGTTGTCCCGGGATGAGGCGGTCAAGTTTTTCAGGGATCTGGGCGAGGCCTATAAAGCCGAGATTATCGAATCCATCCCTGCCAATGAAGATTTATCTTTGTATGAACAGGGTGGGTTTACCGACCTGTGCCGAGGCCCGCATGTGCCCAGCACCGGCAAGCTAAAGGTTTTTAAATTGATGAAGATTGCCGGGGCCTATTGGCGCGGGAATTCCGATAATGAAATGCTGCAACGTATTTACGGTACGGCATGGGGCGATAAAAAAGACTTACAGGCTTATTTGCATCGCTTGGAAGAAGCGGAAAAGCGCGATCACCGCAAGTTGGCTAAAACACTGGATTTGTTTCATTCCCAGGAAGAAGCTCCCGGAATGGTATTCTGGCACGAAAAAGGCTGGGTCATCTATCAACAGGTTGAGCAATATATCCGCGAGAAATTAAGGGTAAACGGTTACGGTGAGGTTAGAACACCGCAGGTGGTGGATCGTTCTTTATGGGAAAGGTCCGGTCACTGGGAAAAGTTCGGCGACATGATTTTCACCACACACTCTGAAAATCGCGATTACGCAATCAAGCCGATGAACTGCCCTTGTCATGTACAGATTTATAACCAAGGCCTTAAAAGCTACCGTGACTTACCTATCCGTCTGGCGGAATTCGGCTCCTGTCATCGCAATGAACCTTCCGGCACTTTGCATGGCTTGATGCGGGTCAGGAACTTTGTCCAGGACGATGCGCATATTTTTTGTACCGAAGGCCAGATTCAGGATGAAGTCTCGACCTTTATCGACATGCTGTTCGATGTCTATAAAGATTTCGGCTTTGAAGAAGTTATCATTAAATTATCCACCCGCCCTGCAAACAGGGTTGGTGATGACTTGGTCTGGGATAAGGCGGAAAACGCCTTGGAGCTGGCGCTTAATACTAAAGGCTTGAAATGGGATTTGCAACCGGGCGAAGGCGCTTTTTACGGGCCTAAAATTGAATTTTCATTAAAAGATTGTATCGGACGGGTCTGGCAATGCGGCACGATTCAGGTGGATTTCTCGATGCCGGGCCGTTTGGATGCAACCTATATTGCCGAAGACGGATCACGGCAAGTCCCCGTCATGCTGCACAGAGCGATACTCGGCTCACTAGAGCGCTTTATCGGTATCTTAATCGAACAACATGCAGGAACCTTCCCGCTATGGCTGTCTCCAGTGCAAGTGGTCGTGCTTAACATTACCGACCGGCATGCGGAATATGCCTCGCAAATGATGCTAGACCTTGAAAAACAAGGCATCCGAGTAAAAATTGACTTGAGAAATGAGAAGATCGGGTTTAAAATCCGCGAGCATTCTATGCAGCGCGTACCGTATCTTGTCATTATCGGCGACAAAGAATTAGAACAACAAAGCATTACGGTACGTACGCAAAAAGGTGATGACTTAGGTAGCCTGTCAATCCATGAATTTACCGAACGGTTAAAACAAGAGATTACAGGCAGAAAATGAATGATTTTGGAGGATTAGGATATCGCTGCTAAAAAAGATGAAACGCGCCTGAATGACTCAATCACCGCCAGACGGGTGAGAGTAACAGGTCCGGAGGGTGAGGCGTTAGGTATTATATCGTTAGATGAAGCCAAACAGATTGCGTACGCTGCAGACTTGGATTTAGTTGAAATATCGCCAAATGCGGATCCTCCGGTTTGTAAGGTGATGAACTACGGCAAGTACCAGTTTGAGTTAAACAAAAAACTGGCCGTCGCCAAAAAGAAGCAAAAACAGGTTCAGGTCAAAGAAATTAAATTCAGACCTGGAACCGACGAAGGGGATTATCAAGTTAAACTGCGAAGCTTAACCAAATTCCTTAACGACGGTGATAAAACCAAAATTACCTTGCGTTACCGTGGACGCGAAATGGCTCATCGGGAAATCGGTGTCGATCTATTGAAACGGATAGAAAAAGACTTGGAAGAGATAGCCATCGTCGAGCAATTTCCTAAAATGGAAGGTCGCCAGATGGTTATGGTTATGGCGCCGAAAAAGAAGAAATAATTAAAAAGCGCTGGCAACATCTATACAGCAGCACAGGAAGTGCTGCTAGGTATCATGCAAATGATACCGGTAATTCTTCAGGGCCATGCATTTTGCCTTGCTGGGTTACAACTCAGGGATTTATATTTAATTAATTGGAGCAAACAAATGCCAAAGATCAAAACTAACCGTGGAGCTGCCAAGCGTTTCAGACGCACAGGCAACGGCGGTTTTAAATGTGGCCAGTCCCACAAACGTCATATCCTGACAAAAAAATCGACTAAGAGAAAAAGACAGTTACGCGCGCCGGCAACTATTCATCCATCAGACGTGCGCATGGCTGCACGCATGATGCCGTACAGTTAATCAAGGAGTAGATCAATGCCTAGAGTTAAACGCGGCGTAACAGCCAGAGCAAGACATAAAAAAGTATTAAAGCAAGCGAAAGGTTATTACGGCGCACGAAGCCGGGTTTATCGCGTTGCCAAACAAGCGGTAATTAAAGCGGGTCAGTATGCATACCGCGACCGTAAGCAGAAAAAACGCCAATTCCGCGCCTTGTGGATTGTCCGTATCAATGCGGCAGCCCGCTTAAGCGGAATGTCATACAGCCGCTTCATCAATGGCTTAACTAAAGCCAATGTTAAGATAGACCGTAAAGTTCTGGCTGATATTGCAGTTCGCGACATTAACGCATTTGCGGAAATTGCGAAAATTGCGAAGGAACATCAAAGCAAACCTTAAAAAACGATCCGGATTTTAGTTAACTGAAATCCTACTGTTCCCCCTCCTCTTTCCGGGGAGGGCTGGAATTAGAGCTTTAAGCCTTTCCCTAACAAACATCCACACAGCGAGCTAAACCGTGTCGGCTACCCTAGAAGAAATTCTCGCGCAGGCATTACAGCAGCTTCGCGACGCACAAGACCTTAATCAACTCGATCAAGTTCGTGTTCACTATCTCGGCAAAAAGGGTTTATTTACCCTACAGATGAAAGAGCTTGGTGCTCTTGATCCTGAACAAAGACGCGCCGCAGGTCAAGTCATCAACCAAGCCAAAGATCAATTTCAAGAGCAGCTGGAAGCCAAAAAAGATCTGTTGCAAAATGCCGCATTAGAAGCAAGGCTGGCTAGCGAAAGTATAGATGTTACCCTGCCGGGCAGAGGCCAAAATATTGCCGGCCTGCATCCGGTAACTACCACATTGCGCCGAATCTCCAAGATTTTTGCCAGCGTCGGCTTTCAAGTCGTCGAAGGACCTGAGATCGAAGATGATTATCATAATTTCGAGGCACTGAATATTCCTGCTCATCACCCGGCAAGGGCGATGCATGACACGTTTTATTTCGATGCCCACACCGTATTAAGAACCCATACCTCGCCGGTACAGATCCGGGTCATGGAATCGGAAAAGCCGCCGTTGAAAGTAATTGCGCCGGGCCGGGTGTATCGTTGCGACTCGGATATTACCCATACGCCGATGTTCCATCAGGTCGAAGGCTTCCTGGTCGATACCGATGTCAGCTTTGCCGACTTGAAAGGCGTAGTTTACGAATTCCTGCGCGCCTTCTTTGAAAAAGACATACAAGTACGCTTTAGGCCCTCCTATTTCCCGTTCACCGAGCCATCGGCGGAAGTTGATATTGAATGCGTGATGTGCGGCGGCCAAGGTTGCCGCGTATGCAGCCATACCGGTTGGCTGGAAGTGATGGGCTGCGGCATGATACATCCCGAAGTTTTCAAGGCGGTTAACATCGACAGCGAGACTTATAGCGGCTTTGCATTCGGCATGGGCGTTGAGCGCTTGGCGATGTTGCGTTACGGCATTAATGATTTGAGATTGTTCTTTGAGAACGATCTTAAATTTTTGCAACAATTTAATTAAACAGGCGCCGCGTCTGCTCCCGGCAGGCTTGCGGCATACACCCCATTCCTGGAGATAAAGTTTGAGTCATGCAAATTAGTGAAGCCTGGTTAAGAGAATATGTCAATCCGGCAATAAGCACAGAACAACTGGTCGAACAATTGACCATGGCAGGCCTGGAAGTCGATTCCGTAACGCCTGCGGCTGCCGTATTCAATGGCGTGGTCGTCGGCGAAGTGGTTGCTATGGAGCCACATCCGGATGCCGACCGCTTAAGAGTTTGCCAAGTCGCAGTAGGCGAAGCGGAACCGTTGCAAATCGTCTGCGGCGCCAGCAATGTTCGTGTCGGCTTAAAAATTCCTGCGGCATTGATTGGTGCAGTATTGCCGGGCGATTTTAAAATTAAAAGATCCAAACTCCGCGGAGTAGAATCCTGCGGCATGTTGTGTTCTGAAAAAGAACTGGGCTTGGCTGCTGATGCCAACGGCTTAATGGAACTGGCTGCCGATGCACCGGTAGGCGTTGATATACGTACCTACTTGTCGCTTAACGACAATATTATCGAAGTCGACTTGACCCCCAACAGAGCCGACTGCCTGAGCGTTGAAGGCATAGCCCGCGAAGTGGCGGTGCTCAATAAAATGGACTGGTCGGCCACCCAGATTGAAACAGCCGCAGTCAGTCATACCGACACCTTGACCGTTTCCGTAGAAGCCACGGGCGCTTGTCCGCGTTATTTGGGCAGATTGCTTAAAGGCGTAAATCCTAAAGCCGAAACTCCGCTATGGATGCAGGAACGCCTACGCCGCTCGGGCGTAAGAAGCTTAAGCGCAGTCGTCGATGTTACCAATTACGTCCTTATTGAATTAGGCCAACCGTTACACGCCTTTGACGCCGCCAAATTAACCGGCAACATTAATGTGCGCTACGCTCAAACCGACGAAAGCGTTGCCCTGTTAAACGGTCAGACCATTAAACTGGACAATGAAACCTTAGTTATCGCCGACGACAAACAAGCGTTGGCCTTGGCAGGCGTAATGGGCGGCAGCGAATCTGCGGTCAGCGACGAAACCCAGAATGTGTTTCTGGAATGCGCGTTTTTCAGTCCTCAAAGCATCGCCGGTAAAGCGCGGAACTACGGATTGCACACCGATTCATCGCACCGCTTTGAACGCGGTGTTGATCCAACTTTGCAGGAACGCGCCATAGAGCGCGCGACCCAACTGATTATCGACATTGCAGGCGGCAGCGTAGGTGCAATTACTGAAGCGACAACGGCGTCAGCCCTGCCGCAACGCTCAGCTGTATTGCTTAGAAAGCGGCGCCTGGAAAAAACGCTGGGAATCAATCTGGCGGACGAGCAAGTTGTCGATATTTTCCAACGCTTAGGAATGTCGGTACAAACGCAGCCGGACAGCTGGTCTGTGACTCCGCCGGGATGTCGTTTTGACATCGCTATTGAAGCCGATCTGACCGAGGAAATAGCCCGCATTATCGGCTACAACAATCTGCCGAACAACCGCCTGCTAATGCGCTCGGAACTTGGCAAAGCCACCGAAGCGGTGCTGGACCTGGATCGTGCCAAAGATTTGCTGGTTGACCGTGGCTATCAGGAAGCGATTACCTACAGCTTTGTCGATGAAGAAATACAACAAGCCATCGCCCCTGACGATGATGTTGTCCGGTTAAAAAACCCGATTTCTTCCGACTTATCGGTGATGCGGACGACCCTGTGGTGCGGTTTGTTAAAGGCCGCCCTGCACAACACCAATCGCCAGCAAAACAGGGTCCGTTTTTTTGAAACCGGCCTGCGCTTTGTTAATAAAGACCAAAATACTCAGCAGCAAAAAATGCTGTCCGGTCTGGCCTTGGGCAGCGCTTATTCCGAACAATGGGGCACAGCAACCCGCAAAGTTGATTTTTTTGACGTTAAAGCCGATGTGCAAGCCTTATTTTCATTGACCGGTTCAGATGTACAATTTGCTCCGGCCAAGCATCCTGCATTGCATCCCGGACAAACGGCTGAAATCTTATCTCAACAAGGCGACAAAATCGGTTGGCTGGGTATGCTGCATCCAACATTGGAAAAACAGTTGGGATTTGACACCCAGGTTTTCCTGTTTGAATTGGATCAGGACTTATTGCTGAACAAACAAATTCCGAAATTCAAGCCGCTGTCCAAGTATCCGTCGGTACGCCGAGATATAGCTTTGATTGTTAAGGAAGAAATCGCCGCCAATGATATAATTAATTGTATTAAAAGCTGTGCAGAACAGACCTTGCAAGACATAGTGGTCTTTGATCTATATCGCGGAAAAGGCGTCGAAGAAGGCAGTAAAAGCGTGGCTTTAAGTTTAATATTGCAAGATTTTTCACAAACACTAACAGATTCTGAAATAGATGCTATATTTAGCCGACTGTTAGAAACATTGACCACAAACATAAGTGCAAAGCTGAGGGATTAACAATGGCATTAACTAAAGCCGATTTTGCCGAAAGGCTGTTTGACGAGCTTGGCTTGAACAAGCGCGAAGCAAAAGATATGGTCGAAATGTTTTTTGAGGAAATCAAAGGCTCCCTGGAACACGGCGAACAGGTAAAAATTTCCGGTTTTGGCAAATTCGAACTGCGCGACAAAAGCAGTCGCCCCGGCAGAAATCCAAAAACAGGCGAAGAAATCCCTATAACCGCCCGTCGCGTGGTCACATTCAGATCCGGTCAAAAACTAAAAGCCAGAGTAGAAGCGTATGCTGGAGCCGAGTAATAATAATGAATTGCCGGTCATACCGGCAAAGCGATATTTCACCATAGGTGAAGTCAGTGAGTTGTGCGGCGTAAAGCCCCATGTGCTGCGCTATTGGGAACAAGAGTTTTCCGAGCTTAGTCCGGTAAAAAGACGCGGCAACCGTCGTTATTATCAGCGCCATGACGTACTGATGATACGGCAAATAAGATCCTTGTTATATGAGCAAGGCTACACCATCGGCGGCGCCAGAGCCCATTTAGGCAGTGACGATGCCAAAGAAGATTCAACCCGCACCAAGCAGTTGATTCACCAAATGGTTAGCGAACTGGAAGAAATTCTGGAGCTACTAAAGTAGATTTTTCCCATTCAATGCTGTAAATGTAGTACAATCTACGGCATTGAATTATTAGGGATTGTATTCATAATCCTTTCAGCTTTAAATTCTTTCTCAATCTGTCGGGGCGTAGCGCAGCTTGGTAGCGCACTTGTCTGGGGGACAAGGGGTCGCAGGTTCAAATCCTGTCGTCCCGACCAATTGAGTCAATGAGTTACAAAGAACAGCATTTAGTAAAAGGCAAAAATGGCGGTTTCGGTACAACAATTTATAACGCTTGCCAATTTTCACGCACTTCAAAACACCAGCA
This sequence comes from Methylococcaceae bacterium, assembly GCA_044426515.1. Classification (GTDB taxonomy): domain Bacteria; phylum Pseudomonadota; class Gammaproteobacteria; order Methylococcales; family Methylomonadaceae; genus Methylobacter_A. The sequence goes on from JAUGSS010000185.1 coordinate 42,530, forward strand.
ACCTCTGCCGAAAATTAATCCAATTGCATTTGGCTTAAGGTCTTTAGTCAGTACCGTCCTCAATGGACAAGGTTTTGATGCCGATGTTATTGAAACTTAAACTCAGCATCACCCAAAGGGTCTAAATCATAAACCCGCTTATCAATCGTCCCGTCTTTCAGTGAATCTAAGTTAAGGATAGTTCGAGCAAATATCTTTTGTAATTCGGGTACTGCCTTGGTGTTTTTGGGCGCGTAAATGTCTAGCGAACCTTCCGACTCGCAATAAACAAAAATAATCTCAAAGGCGGGGTGGCGGGCGCGGTTTTTTAACGCATTACTGACCCATTCAACAGCAGACAAACCGAAATCTTCAGGGTAAGCAAAAAAATACTCTTTATTGTGGCGGCGATAAGGCTCTACCTTGCAATTTCTGCCACGACCTTCAGTTTTGTGGAAAAATGCACTAATTGAATTAGCTAAAGCTTGAATAGCGCCGTCTTCAACATCAGGAGGCACCGAGGGAAAATCATTCCGTTTCTTCCAATAAGAACTACTGACATTATCGGCATGAAGAAATAGCGTAGCCCCTTGCCAAAAACGCCGCTTCTCAAGAAAAGCCCACATCACTTTGGCATGAAGCCCATCTATAGCGGCAATAGA
>JAUGSS010000164.1:0-3963 GCA_044426515.1 Methylococcaceae bacterium
ACCAATTGCATGATCAATGTTGTGGCTGGTCTGCTCGCTTATTCCTATCAAGAAAAACGACCTTCTATTAACATTAGGGAAAGTGATCTTAATCTTCTTCTCCCTTTACTTTAAACGATACTTATCCCGAACTCAGGTTATGCTTATGATGTACCTTCGTTCTATACCCCGCTCTCGGTCTGGATCATGGCCGTGCATTCGGTATTCGCCGCCATTGCTTTGGGGATAGGACTGCTTTTTGTCGAATCGGGTCGCGGATTCGCCGCCGCCATTTTAAGTGAACTGTTGGGAGGACAGCTGCTAAGGCGAATGCTGCCTTATGTCATTGCGATACCCTTAGTGATCGGTTGGTTGCGACTGCGTGGCGAGTATGCCGGTTGGTATGGCACGAACGCCGGTCTTGCGTTGTTCGCCCTGAGCAATATCACGCTTTTGGTTATTCTCCTTTACCGTAACGCACAATTGCTGAACCGTCAGGATTTGATCCTACTTGAAACTGAACGGCTCTCAAGCAAAATCGTGAACAATGTCATGGAGGGCATTATTACGGCGAACAACCAAGGCATTATCGAGAATTTCAATACCGCCGCCAGCAGAATGTTCGGCTACGCACCCCAAGACGTTATCGGCAAAAATATCTCCATACTGATGCCGGAACCTTACCGGAGCGAACATGATGGTTACATCAGGGATTATCTGCGAACCGGTGCCGGAAGAATAATCAGACAAGGGCAGCGCAGTGAGCTGCCTGCCCAACGATGCGATGGGAGTGTATTTTCGATAGAACTAGCCCTCAGCGAGATATTCTTAGCCGAAAAGCAGTATTTTGTCGCTTTAGTGCATGACATAACGCAACGTAAACTTACTTTAGAGCAATTGCATGCCAGCGAAAAGCGGATGCGGGCGATTTTCGATGCCGAGCCGGAATGCCTAAAAATTGTAAACGCTGACGGTTCGCTGCTGGACATCAATCCCGCCGGATTGGCGATACTCGAAGCCGACAGCCTGGCACAGGTAATCGACCGCAGTTGCGACGCATTGATCGCACCCTGCTATCGCGAAGCTTTTCGTGCATTTCTTCTATCCGCGTTGCAAGGCAATACGGCATCCCTACAGCTTGAAATGACAGGTTTCAAAGGTACCCACCGTTGGCTCGATGCGGTAGCCGTGGCGCTACCTTTAGACGAAACGCAAGCGCAAACTTTGCTGGTTATCACCCGTGATGTGACTGCCCGCCATTTGGCGGAGCAATCCCTATACGCCAGTGAAGCCCGCTATCGGCGGATATTCGAATCCAATATGCTGGGCATAGGTTATTGGGATGTGAACGGCGGCATCTTGAACGCCAATGACAAACTATTGGAAATCATCGGTTATACCCGCGAAGACGTACTGACCGGCAAACTGGACTGGATTGGAATAACACCGCCGGAATATCGCCAAGCCGACCAAAAAGCACTTGAGGCTATCCTGGAGACCGGTGTGTGCGATCCTTTCGAAAAAGAATATATCCATAAGGATGGGCACAGGGTACACATACTTATCGGTGCAGCCAGCTTCGAGAACAGCCATAATAACGGCGTCTTCTTTACCATGGACATCACCGCCCGTAAATTCGCCGAAGCCCAATTACGCAAGCTGATCCTGGCCGTCGAGCATAGCCCAACCGCCATCGTGATTACTGATGTCAATGCCACTATCGAATATGTCAATCCGAAATTTTATCAATTGACCGGCTACACGCAGGAAGAAGTTTTAGGCCGTACCCCCAGAATATTGCAATCAGGCCTGACGCCAGTGGAGACCTATGAAACCTTGTGGGAAACCATTCTATCCGGTCAAGAGTGGCACGGCGAATTCCATGACCGCAAGAAGAATGGCCAGATTTATTGGTGTTTGCAGTCTATCTCACCGGTCAAGAATGAGCGGGGGGGAAATCACCCATTTTGTTTCCGTGACCGAGGACATCAGCGAGCGCAAGCATTCCGAGTCGGTGATACGACATTTGGCTTTTTACGACCCACTGACCGACTTGCCTAATCGCACCCTATTTCGTGACCGGCTCGAACAAGCTACCATCCTCGCCGAGCGTAATGGTCACAGTTTCGCACTCATGTATCTGGACTTAGATCGCTTCAAAAATGTTAACGATACGTTGGGGCATCCTATGGGGGATAGCCTGCTCAAAGCTGTGGCAAAGCGTATGTGCCACGGGGTGCGTGATTCAGATACCGTTGCGCGTTTAGGCGGTGATGAGTTCGCTGTTATTGTCCAGGACATGTCCGTCTCAGAGGATGCCATGCGGCTGGCGGAGCATCTGCGGCAAACCCTTGCGGTGCCTTTTTTCATTGGAGAACATGAGCTGTTCACCTCCTTCAGTATCGGTATCAGCATTTACCCTCAGGATGCTATCGATATCGACTTGCTGATCAAGGCGGCCGACGTTGCCCTGTATCGAGCTAAAGAACTAGGTCGCAACAACTGCCAATTTTTTACCTCCGATATGAATACCATGGCCTTGGAGCATCTGGTCATCGAAAACCAGCTCCAGCATGCCCTCGAACGTCAAGAACTGGTGCTGCATTACCAGCCGCAGATTAATCTGAATGACGGCGCGGTCTGCGGCGTCGAAGCTCTAGTGCGCTGGCGGCATCCGGAACGCGGGATGGTGTCTCCCGGAACATTTATCCCCATCGCCGAGGATAGCGGCCTGATTGTGCCTATTGGCGAATGGGTATTACGTGAAGCCTGCGTCACCAACAAAACCTGGTTAGACGCAGGATTGCCGGAAATGCTGGTAGCGGTTAATGTTTCCGCCAAGCAGTTGCGACAAAAGGACTTTCTCGACACGGTGGCCAAGGTTTTGGAAGAGACAGGATTGCCGCCACATCTGCTGGAAATCGAACTCACCGAGAGTTGCGTTATGCAAAACCCGGAGCAGGCCATCTCCATATTGGAAGCATTGAAGGTCATGGGCATCAAACTGGCAATGGATGATTTCGGTACCGGGTATTCAAGTTTGGCTTATTTAAAGCGCCTGCCTTTTAACAAAATCAAGATTGACCAATCTTTTGTCATTGACGTGAGTACCGATGCGGACTCCTCTGCCATTGCCAGCGCAATCATTGCCTTGACCCACAGTATGCACCGCATTGTCATCGCCGAAGGCGTGGAAACTTTGGAGCAACTGGACTTTCTTCGAGCAGGGGGCTGTGATGAAATCCAAGGCTATTATTTCAGCCGTCCGTTGGATGCTATGGCATTGGTGCGCTTTATCAAGGAACAAGGGTAGTCAGGTAGGATATGTTGCGCGTACCTCTTTTTGAATGCTGTCTTGATTCGAGAAAGGTACGCGCAATAGCGCCGGATTCCACCGCAAAACCCTGCCAGCGGGCATCCTGGGTACCGGCTGCGCCGTAACGACCGGCGACGATAGCGGTTCCCGCCAGATCAATGACAGTTTGGCCGGGCAGCATATCCTCTGTGCCTGATTTTGGCGTGACCAGATAAGCGCCGGGCAATAGCGCATAATGCGCCGGTAGCAGCGTATACCAGCCCGCCGCCAAACCTGAACCGGCGCTCAGATAAACGCTGTCGCCGACGCTAAGGCCTGATGCGGAAAACTCCTGTGGATCGTAAGGCGTCAGCGCATTGCCCAGATTCGGCAACACCGCGAATTTTTGCCTGTATCCCGCCGAGTCGGCATCCAGTACATCGGCCGAACCGCCGGGTCCGGTAATAAATTCATAAGCATAAAGATCGCCGCCGGACAGATCAACCTTGGCACCGTCATTCAAAGCCACGTCTTTGCCAGTCAAACTAAGGCGTTTTTCCGGCGGGCTGTCGATCACAATATTGGTGTTGCCGGTGCTGTCCAGCGGATACAGCCAGTTCAGTCCGCCCGAGCCTTGGCCGAACGGCACGGTCAGGCCGTCCCCGGATACCGAAGTCAGGCTGCCCGCC
>JAUGSS010000220.1:0-33679 GCA_044426515.1 Methylococcaceae bacterium
CAAGGAGAATCTATGCGAAAAAAAATGAATTCCTTGACCCAAGTTGAACACTTAGAGTAAAAATTCACTTCCACCGATGCGTTAGGTTTTAGGTGTTCAAGTTCGGCCAGAATCACTGTTCAAATTAATCAGAATACGCAAAAGGCTACCGTAATCCTATTGTTGAGTATAACGCTAAGCACACAGTACGAGAAGTGCTTGAAAGAAACGGTTATCGCCCTATTGGAACAGATCGATATATCAGGCCGAACAGTTCATCCCACGCGCCAGGAATCAAGATTCTTACAAATTGCAGGGATGGCAAAGAAAGAGCTTGGTCGTTCGGTGGTGATGTATTGAACACTGGTTTTGCTTCGGACGCTTTCGATGTCTTTCGATTGCTTGAATGTAAAGGTCAATACTAATGGCAGGAGCATTAGCGTGGTCGGAGGAAATCAATAAACATAACCAGCGTCTTTTTATGCAGGAGCAGACCAAAACCAAAACATCGAATGTTAAGCCTATTAATGGTGTAAATGTCGTTGCAGAAAAACTGCCGTTTCCTTTGAAATCTGCCTCAACCATGACGGACGAGTTAAAGCCGCCCGTTTGGTTGCTAAAGGGATTTATCGAACAAGGCACACTGAACCTGCTGTTCGGTGAACCCGGAACATTTAAATCGCTGTTTGTTCTGGATTGGGCGTTTTGCATGGCAGCAGGCTTGAGTTGGTGCGGTTTACGCACCAAACAAACTGACGTTGTTATCTTATGCGGCGAGGGCTTTTCAGGCCAACAACGACGGTTAAGGGCATTAGAAATTAAGTATGGAATGAAAGCACCTGCCGGGCTTTTCATTAGCGAGATACCAGCGCAAATGCTCGATGCTAAAAATGTTGAATGGATTGCCGAAAGCATTAAAGAAAACTGCCCAAATGTTCAGTTAATCGCCATTGATACATTACATAGGAATATGTCTGGAGACGAGAACAGCTCCCAAGACATCGGTACATTTATCAACAATATCGACATGTACTTTAAGCCATTGGGTGCTGCAACTTTAGTCTGCCATCATTCCGGCCACGGGCAGAAAGACCGTAGCCGGGGTTCTAGTTCGATTCGTGGCTCAATGGATGGCGAGTTCTCAACCACTAAGAGCGGTGGCGGTGTTGCCTTGGCCTGTCATAAGTCAAAAGACTTTGAAAGCCTTAATTCAATGCAATTCAAGTTGCAAGTGACTGAGCTTGATGGATGGCTGGACGAGGACGACGAACCGCTGACAAGCGTCTATTTAGAACATCAAGGCGTTGTTATATCAAGCGACAACAAATCAAAACTAACACCACGCGAGGAGGTTATTTTAACCAGCCTTAAGCAGGTGTTGGCACATGATGACAGCAATGACTTTGCAACGATTGAATCATGGCGTGATGAGGTTATGCAGGCTATCGACGGCGAGGCTGATGCAAAGCGTATGGCATTTAATCGCTGCAAAGAAAAGTTACTCAAACAGGATGTTATTGTCGAGCGTGATGGCCTGATTTGGCTTTGTGATTAGTGAACGAACACCGAACAAAACCCGAACATGTTCGAACTTGTTCGCGAGACCTAAGCGAACGAACAGAACACACACCTTTAGGTGTGTTCGGTTGTTCGGTCTTTGTTCGATAAATAACTGGATTTAAAAATTAAATTAATAATGCCGGATTACCTACCGGTAAGGAAATAAGCAATTGAATAAACCAAGAGTAATAAATTTAGATTTAGAACCAGCTCCAGAGGATGCCGTATTTATTGGACGACCGAGTAAATGGGGCAACCCCTTCAAGATTGGCAAAGATGGAACATTGGATGATGTGATTATCAAATACATCGACTATATCAAAAAGAACCATCAACTGATTGCAGATGCAAAACAGGAATTAAAAGGCAAAGACCTTGCTTGTTTCTGTAATCCGGGCTTATGTCACGGCGATTTGTTATTAATTTTGAGCAATGATGAATCATTCGATATTAACGACATGGACAGCATTTTTAACTTGATAAAGCAGAGGAATAACAATGGCATTTAAAAAAGGCGAGTCTGGAAATATACACGGTAGAAAGCCAGGACAAACACCTGGCGCAAAGATTCGACAAGCGATAGAGAAAGAATCAGATAGCATTTTGCAATCGGTTATTGATGCCGCCGTAAATGGCGATATGCAAGCCTGCAAGATACTACTTGACCGGATAACTCCAACCCTTAAGCCGCAAGCCGTGGCGATACATCTACCGGCCTCAGATTCGCTTTCAGGACAAGGCGAAGAGGTCATAAAGGCGACCATGACCGGACAGATACCGCCTGATATTGGCTCGATGTTGATAACCGCTCTTGCTAATCAAGGCAAGCTGGTGGAGCTGCAAGAGCTAACTTTGAGAATCGAACAGCTTGAACAACAAAAGTAATACAGCCATGCACTTGCTGTGAAAGTGCAACCCCTTAATTTATAGAGATAAACATCATGATAAATAAATCACAAGGCGAACTAGCTCAACAACTTGCTGACTCAAGACCATCCAAAAAAGAATGGGTCGATGGCAAATTGGTTGAAATTAAAAAGCCTGCACCTGTCACCGTAAAGGCTGCACCACAACCAGACCTGTCACATTTACCGCTGACCGAGCGTTTAACTCTTGGGCGAAAATTGGCCGCAAAGCGCCAACTGTCCGATGGCGTTGCGCCGATTGCACCTGTTAAAGCTGCAAAATCATGGTGGCCGCCAGTTGATGAAAGAACCGAAAGAATTAAAGCGGCGGTTGCCCAGATGGAGGCGGCGAAATCGCTTAATTAATACGATTTATCAGATAACACGGGCTAGAAAACTAGCCCGTTGTTTTAACTAAATAATATAGAGATGAATATGGCAAATGCTTTAACTAAAAGATTATTAAATCTCGAACGACTCGCGAACCCAAAACAGCCAATGCTTGTGATGAGTTGTTATGAGCGTCCAGACGATGAACAATTGGCGCAAATAGAAGACGCTGAACGCTCAGGGAGGCGCGTTATTGTGTTCGGCAGTCGATATGCTTGGTGTTGGATTAGCGGAGCTGAAACAAAGCCTTGGCTCGAAAACAATACAGATTACAACTATGTTAGAGGGTAAATAATGGCTTCACTATCAATTAGGCTGGTTAAATTGGAATCGGCGAACAAACAGGAAAATCATACTCCCAAATCCTTGAGCTTTTTTTACGGACAAGAAGATGACGGAACCGGGCTGTTACATCAAAGCCTGAATGATTTTTACAAAAACAATCAACTTAATGAGGTGTCAAATGGCTAATGCTAACCTGCTTAAAAGGCTTGTCACGCTTGAAACAAAAAACATTAAGGTTACGCCATTGTGTCTTATTTACGATGAGGAAGAAGGATTGACGACTGAACAACAAGCTCAACTCGATAAGGCCGATTCTGAAAAACAGCCGGTTTTATTAATCTGTATTTCAAGTGCTGAAAATAAATTTTTCGATGAATAGCTTGAATAAACGATTAGCTTTAATTGAAGGCAAGCGGCGAGTGTCATTACCAGCCTTGGTTCTGTTTTTTCGCGCCGCAGATGGCCTTTCTATTGAACAGAAGCAAAAAATAAATACGGCGAAGCAGTCGGGCCGAGATGTAAAGCTGATTAAAACTTTTGTTGCTTGAGATCGAGGTTACTTACTTAGAACTTTATCAATTATTGATAAAGTTGAAAAAGAAAGCGACAACTAAATATCCAACGGCTTATAATCCCCCTAACTTAAATGCATTGATGTTTTTTTACCATCATTGACGGTGAATACTATGGCAACTACGCTTAATCCTAAAAAAACTGACAGCAAGCCATTTAATTTTGACTTAAAAAAAATGCAGCAAGCTGTTGAAGCACCTGCTTATATGGTTCCTGCTAATCTTAGTTTTAAGGAATTTCAAGAATGGATGAAGCAGAAAATGAAAAAGGTTTAAGCGTAAACTTTGGCACCATATTCATTAATAGATTTAACAATTTCCCAGTAAAAGACCAACAAAAGATATTTGATTTTACTCAGCACATACAAATTAACGGCTTTAGTGGGTTGCCGGGTAGAAACAAAGCATCAATCGATGTAGACAAAGAAGACCATCTTTTTATAGAGAAAGTTAGATACGCAAGGGAACACAGCCTTTATCACTACCATATCGGCATTCCTGATTATAAAAAAGATAATCAAGTTGGCGACTGGACTTCTGAATATATTCTTCATTATAAATATCTGGATAATGTCGTTACTATCCTAGACCTTGACAGCCACCCTCCATTCACACTTCCCCCAAAGGAATTTTTAATTTAAGAAAGTGTGTTTTGATATGTTAATTCAGTACAAAATCGTAGTGAGTTAGTTATATTCCAAATGCAACCTAAACCGCTTCGGCGGTTTTTTTGTAAGTGCTAATCTTGGTCTTTGTCAAATTCATAGGATAATTCGAATTCGCGCTGTATGCGTTGCATCAATTCGCTTTCATCTGCGCTATGTCCTCGGTCTAATGTAGAAGTTATTCCATATTCTTCTATCTTTAAGAATTTTAAACTCGATTCCGATTTAAAATCAGGATGATTCTGAAGTTTTTCATTGAGAATTTCGAGGCCTTTTTCTTTGCTTACTTTTATTTTCGCCATTTTTCTCTCCGTTGTTTTTTTATTGCAATAATCGTAAGAATGGATACTAAGTTCTACTGCTCGCTTTCGCTCTTAACTTTTTTATATCTAAAATTCGGCAATCGTTGCGGTCAAAATTAACTTACAGTAATGACCGTTGCCCAGACCATTGCCACGACCAAATGACCACTTCTTAAATTTTAGACAAAAAAAAGGAGCCACCGAAAACGGTAACTCCTTGATTTATCTGGCTCCCCCGGACGGGCTCGAACCGCCGACCTAATGATTAACAGTCATCCGCTCTACCGACTGAGCTACAGGGGAATAATCTTTTTTCAGTATGGCGCGCCTGGAGAGATTCGAACTCCCGACCGCTCGGTTCGTAGCCGAGTACTCTATCCAGCTGAGCTACAGGCGCCGTACTAAGACGCTTATTATGCCTTTTACTTACCCGTCCGTCAACTGTAAATTTTGTTTATTTTGATATAATGGCTAGCCGAGGCCTGCGAGGGTCATCGCCGATAGCTCCAAAGCCATTATCCTGAACTCCTCAGAATAATCGTCTTGGACGCAATCAAGCGCGGAAAGTTCGGTATTTTATGTATCTCAAAAAAATAATTTAATTAGTTATTAGAGGTTCTATGTGAAATACGAGTGGCGCATAACAACAGTTCTGGGGAGTTAAATCAAGCAAGACCTTAGATGAAATCTAAGGTCTTTTTTATTGCCCATCACCCTGTAAGGGCCGTTTATTTTAATTCTAGTCCCAGTTAGCATTGTGATTTAATAACAGCACGTTGGACATCGCCGGATAAAAGCTCCACTTCATAATTACAGATTCTAAAAACCTTCACTTAGAAACTGCATAATATTAAGCAAACCTTCATTATTGCCAACATTCCGCTCCCTTAGCATCCTATTGATATTAAATAATATTATTTTTTGCTAAATAGCAACATTATTTGCAATCAATTGATTCTAAGCAGTTGTTTTTTTTAAAGGCGAGGAATATAGGTTATTGACTTTTAGACAGCATTTTTTGATAAAAACCTTTAAACTGCCCTGGAAAATGTTTGGCTGCATCAGTAATTTCCTCTATTTTTTGTTTTGCGGGGTTGAACAACTCTAAAGGCTTTGACTGAGTTTTTCCTAATGTATTTTCCGCAACTTTTTGTTGAGGATTAAGCATTCGCTCTAACTCCGCAATTCGTGCTTGAGCCTGTTCCTGTTTAGCTACAATAGTTGCCGGTATTCCTTGTAGTGGACTATCGTGATCTCGGATAATGGAGTTTTTTACTTCTAAATCATACTCCAAACGGAAAAGATGATTAGCTTGCCCTGCCAAAGTCTCATTTAACTCAGCAATAGCCGCTTCTTGGTTGGCAAGCTTTTTTATCAAATCCGGATCTACTGTCACTGGTCCTGTTTGGGTAGCTATCAATTCGGCTTGCAATTCCTTAATAACGGATTCGCTGTCCGCTAGTTTTTTCTCTAAGGCCTGATAATTTTCCTGAAATTCCATTCCGGGGTGTTGCTGCTCCAATATGTCTATAGGTTGGGCCGCTTGCTCAGCCAATTGATGTTTTAATTGTTGCAATTGCAAAGCAGCATGATCTAGTTGTTGTTGCTGTTCGACTTTAAATTGCTGCTCTTGAGTAAGTTGTATTTGTTGCTCTTGCAAGGTTTGTTCTAATTGTCTGACACGCTCCGCTTGTTCGTTTGCGGTGGCGGTTAATGAACTTACAACAGCATTTTGTTCGGTCAAACTGCTCTGCCAATTTTGTTGCTCTTGAGTAAGTTGTATTTGTTGCTCTTGCAGGCTTTGTTCTAATTGTCCGACTCGCTCTGCTCGTTCGTTTGCGATGACGGTTAATGTACTTAAAGCGGCGTCTTTTTCAGTCAAACTGCTTTGCCAATGTTGCTGCTGTTGAGTAAATTGTATTTGTTGCTCTTGCAAGGCTTGTTCTAATTGTCCGGCCCGCTCTGTTTGTTCATTTGCGGCGGCGGTTAATGCGCTTACAGCAGCGTCTTTTTCAGCCAAATTGCCTTGCCGGCTTTGTTGCTCCTGTTGTAATTCTGTTCGAGCTTTTTCGGCTTCGTGTAATCGCTGACTTAATTGGCTGATAACTTGATAGTGCTTTTGCCAGAATAACTCGCTTTGCGTTGAATTAGCGACAGGCTGTATGTCAATCGATTCAAGCTGAAAATCTTCTTCCAGACACCTGTTTAATTCTATAAGCTTCTGATTGTGCTGACTAATAGACGATTTTAACGCTAAGGCCCGTTTTACTTCGATTTCCGCGGTTTGCTTATCTTTTTCTAGTTGTGCAATCTGCGCGGCTTGGCCGATGATATTAAGTTCTGTTTGCTGTGCTTTTTGCTGCAAATTGTTTAAATCAGTACTTAACTGGGTTCGCTGTTGTTCAGAAGTGGTAATTTCTTTTTCTAAGGTCATGCGTAATTGAGTTAATCGCGATCGGCATACTGCCGCCATAATTAACCAGATTAAACCGGCAGCCAGTACAAAACTTACCGCTACGGCTAATAGAGTGGTTTCTAAGTTGTAACTTATATCAAGTAAAAAACTAGGCATCGCTAGACTCCCTATAAAAATCAACAAGTAAGAGGAGGATTAGTTATAGACTGCTAAGCTGCTAAAGTAAAGTAATTCAGGGAAGGCGTTTTGCCCTATTTTTGGGGTAGTCCTTAAGGCGGTCTCTTAGCACATTTAAAATCAGTGGCTTTGCCGTCTGTTAAAATATCTGCTCTTTAATTCATAGAGCAGTAATAGATAATTAGACCTGCATTGTGAATGCCTTAATTGAACAACAGCCGCAAGTTTTGTCCGCTTTGCTAAAAACTACCTTCGCGCAGGCGTTTGCTCGATCATATGAAGGCGCTTACGGCCTACTTCCGCTTTGATCATTGGGAATACCTGCTGGATTTTATGCTCGAAGTCTGATTTATACACCGGAAAAGCCGTCCCCAAAGCCTGAAATCGGGTAGGTTGTGGTCATAGCTGTAGTCGTGTGGATAATTCAATAGAATTGGTTATAATTTGACGATTTTTGTTCACATTAAAATAATAATTTGCATGGCTAATACTCGCACCCATTACGATAATCTGAAGGTTACAAGAGACGCTCCTGCTAGCGTCATCAGAGCGGCCTATAAAGCCCTTTGCCAAACTTTTCACCCCGATAAATTCCAAGGTAGCAATGAGGAAGCCGAAAGAGTCATAAAACTTGTGAATGCTTCCTATGCAGTATTAATCGATCCGGTTAAACGCGCAGAACATAACGCATGGATTCGAGAGCAAGAAGCTAAAGCTAAACAGCAGGAAAAGACACAGTTTGATGAAACTAACAAGGCAACGGAAGAAAAACAAGATACGCAGCAGGAATACACGCAGCAGCCATCAGGTACTCATAGCGCAAAAGATATATTTCAGCATGCACATGATTTGCACGACCAGGGCCGCTATGCAGAAGCTTTGTCACTTTATCAGCAGTTGGCAGAGCAAGGCGATGCAAAAGCCCAGTTCAAATTGGGTATTATGTACGAGCTAGGTCAATATGTAACACAGGACTATACCCAAGCGGTTTATTGGTATCGCAAAGCCGCAGAACAAGGTAATGCAAATGCGCAATACAATTTGGCTCTTAGGTATCAAGCCGGTCAAGGTGTAACACAGGACCATATCCAAGCAGCTTATTGGTATCGCAAAGCAGCAGAACAAGGTACTGCCTAATAGCCCCATAGCCAAGCAGTTTAAAAAAATTACCGATTTTGCCGAAAAAAACGTCAAGATTGATAGGGCTGTATAAAAAAGCTAGCGCCCATCTTACTTGGCTGCAGAAACGGGCGCTGAAAGTAGAAAAAATTTGATGTTGATCGCATGCTGTGTTTTCGTCCGATTGCGGATGCGTCATAATTCCAGGCATCAATACAACAACTAATTACACATTGATACAGATACAGGATAGAGATCATGTGCTTGCAGATGGGGTCTTTCATCACATGATTAAAATGTAAGCCCTGCTAAACTATTTTGTATTATTGCTGTTGAATGAAATTTTAATTATCCAAACGTCGAATCATTTCAGTTTCAAATTCAGCAAGGCAATTACTGAATTTCATATAAATACGCTCAGAAAAAATGCCCGTCCGGTTGCCAGTGACTGACATTATGATGCAAATAAATGCTTATAAATGAAATTGCGAGTATTTTATGATGACTTTCTCAGCATCCGGACCGCCTAACAAATACAAATTGGAGAAAAATCATGTTTAGCAAAAGTAAACTAGCGATTTTGGCAAGCACTTTGATAATAATTTCATCAATAAGTAAGGCGACATTGGCAGACTTGAATACAGGAATAATAGCTCACTGGGATTTTAACGATTGCACTGCAAAAGACATTACAGGATCGGGATATGATGGAACTATTGATGGCCCGGTACAGTGTGTTAACGGTATAAATGGCAAAGCATTAAGCTTTGTCAGCACCGGCGCAGTGCATGTTCCCGCATTACCTGCCATTGTAAATAACGGATTTTCAGGTTGCGCTTGGGCATCTTATAAAGATAACAATAATTGGGGCTCCCTTTTTGATTTCGGTAATGGTGCTTATGCCGATAATATCGCTCTAATACGAGACCAAACATCTAATAAACTGCTTTATCTTTATCAAGACCTTAACTCCACTATTTCCGGTGGCAAAATCACTAATAATCAGTGGCAGCTTTTTTGTGTCACTGTTAATAATGCCTCACATACAGCTAAACTGTATGCAAACGGTAAACTCGTAGGCTCAAATACAAATCACCAAATACCTAATATACTCCGTTCGAGCAATTTTCTCGGTAACAACAATTGGAATGAGCAATTTCATGGTTTATTGGATGAAGTTAGTATTTGGGATCGAGCATTATCGTCTACAGAAATTAATCAGCTTTATATCAAAGATTCGCCTTTAACAGGTAATTTGAAAGGCTCCGGCAACTACACTGTAACTTGCACCAATACGGTTACCAACCAAACCATTACCTTGCCGGTTCAAACTGCAAGCTATTGGGACTGTTCGGCGGCAGGTTTACAACTAAACCACAAACAGCCTTACCATATTAGCATTGATGGTGTTGCGGATTGATCTGCTGTGAGCGGCCGTTTTTAATGGTTACGCAAGACACCAGTCATTGCTTCCATAGATAAATTTTGAAGTAAGTTGTCTAAATGAAAAACACCTATAATAATAAAGGGCCGGCATATTTTAAGATACTCTTTTGAATAGAGTGTAAAGAGTGCCATAGGATAAATATATCTCTTCAAAAACCTATATATTGTAAATTAATACAAGAGGATAGAGAATCGGCTAAGCTTGGCTTATATATATGACATCAGTCTTTCGGGTTTCTTGATATTTAATACCGCCAAAGACGTTTCCGATCTATATTATTCCCGACACATTGTTTTAACAATGCGAATTGATATTTCCCGAAGTAGCTGATAGCGTTACTTGTATTTTTATAATGGCTGCTTATTTCCGGTAGTTATTTAATAATTAAACTTCATAGCAAGATGGAAAAAGTAATAATGAAAACCATCGATTTAACTTCTTTTGATTTATTTAAAAACGTACCCTTTGAATTGATAAATAAAGTACTTCCGGATTACTCTGTTTATACCATTCCGGCAGGACAGCATTTAATAAAAAAGGATTTTAAAAATTCGGCACTTTATCTACTTCTGGAAGGTGAAGTTCAAATTTATTTAGAAGAAGATAAGCCCTTAAAAATAATTCTCGGTGGAGACGTTATCGGTGAAATATCCCTGATAGATAAAAAGACTGCGACCGCTTCAGCTATTTCGCTTTGCGAGTGTAAAGTGATTGTAATAAATGAGGGGCTAATTTGGGAGCTTGTCGAACAAAGTCACTCGTTTACTATCAATTTGCTTCGTCTTGTTACTAATCGTTTTCGAGGTGCTAATTCACAGGTTATTTCTTCAATGAAGAAACAACGGTTATTTGAGCATAAAGCCATTGTTGATGATTTGACAAAATTGTACAACCGAGGATGGCTGAACGACAATTTTGTACCCTTATTGGAACGTTGCAAAAAAGACCTGCATCCTTTTTCCTATCTTATGATCGATATTGACCATTTTAAAAAAATTAATGATACCCATGGACATCAAGTAGGTGATTTTGTTTTACAACTAACAGCAAAAACCTTAAATGTTATGTCCAGGGCAGGAGATTATGTTGTTCGCTATGGAGGTGAAGAGATAGCTATGCTTTTACCAAATACCAACGTTGCGGATGCACTTCAAATTGCTGAACGAGTTAGGCAAGCCATAGAAAAAAAAGTTATTGAATATGAACAAGACAGAACGTTGACTGTTACCGTTTCAATTGGCGTTTCCACCTTAACTAAATCGGAATCAAGTGCGGATTTAATAAAATGCGCCGATGAAGCCTTATATTATGCCAAAGCTCACGGACGTAATCAGGTTAAGTTTAATGACGGCAAACTTGTTTAACTCGCTTCTATAGTTCTTTGCCAAACAAGTCTTATCCTCTAATCAGATAACCCTTTTTTCAAAGGGTTCTTGGTCCTGCTATTTTTTGCGCATCCTAAACAATCTGATTTCGTAGACAGGTATTAGCCATCAACAGTCCAATGCACCCAGCCGCCGTATGACGTGGCAATAACAATCAGACCAAAGACTATGCGGTACCAAGCAAAAACAATGAAATCATGATGGCTGATATAACGCAATAACGCCTTGATCGCCAACAGCGCACTAAGGAAGGCGGCAATCAGTCCTGCGGCAAAATAGGGGGCGTCGGTTGCGAGGTCTAATAAATCGCGGTGTTTATACAAATCATAAATGCTGGCGACAATCAGTGTGGGAATCGCCAAAAAAAACGAGAATTCAGTTGCGGCTTTGCGTGATAGTCCGAACAACAAACCGCCGATGATGGTTGCGCCGGAACGCGAAGTTCCAGGAATCAACGCAAAGGCCTGCGCGATCCCGAGTTTTAACGCATCTAACGGAGTCAAATCTTCGACTTCATGGATACGGATTTTATGCTCCCGCTTTTCCGCCCAGATAATCACAAACGCGCCGACAATAAAAGCCAGAGCTACCGGAATCGGTTTGAATAACACAGCCTTGATGTATTTACCGAACAATAGGCCCAGACTCGCTAATGGTACGAAGGCAATCATCAGGTTAAAGGCGAATTTTTGCGCCCGCCTTGAATTGGGCAAGCCGATAATAACGGTAGCGATTTTGGCGCGATATTCCCAGCACACGGCCAGAATGGCGCCAACCTGAATAACAATTTCAAATAACTTGCCCTTGTCATCATTAAAATTCAGTAAATCGCCCACCAGAATTAAGTGCCCGGTGCTGGAAATCGGTAAAAATTCGGTTAGGCCTTCAACAATGCCCAGAATAATGGTTTTAAGCGTCAATAGAATATCCATGTTTTACCTATAAGGTGAGTAATTCGAGGGACAGCAATTATAGAATCCTTCGGTAATTAAGCCACATAAGTATGTCTTGCACCCAAGACCAACGCTTAGCTCATGCATTTGTTATGTCGCTTAATCAGGCTAGGCCTCTACGAATAGTTTCAAAGCATTTGGCATTATCCAACAGCTGATGTATTGTAACCGTCCGCTCTATCCGGGGATTGTAGGTTTCAAATTCAACAGTGCCTAAAACACATGGAAGCTCCCCGGAATCCACTAAAAGCCATCATTAATTTACCAGCAAAACCGGCTGTTCATTTTAAACCCGGCAAAAAAATTAGAGATCGAGCAAAAGCGGTGCAAGACAATTACCGAATTATGAATTAATTGCTCAATTACTTAACAAACGAGGCATTTTTTTATGATGGTTTGATGTTTCTACTACCAATGACTCAGGGCTGATAGTTATGACTGTGTGGCTGTTGATCAGCTTATGATTAGGTATCAGAACAGGATAGCTGACTTTTGCGCGAAAGCAGTTTAAGTCAATTTCTCAAAGTCTCCAGCTTTTTTTATAGCTTGTACTTACATTTAACGATTAAGCTAAACCATTTCCCAAACATGATTAAATTAGCTCTGCTGCTCGCCGCTCCGCTGTTATTAAAATGTCTGTATGTCGACAGCTTTATTTATCATTACACGGCAACGCGGCTATTGGGTTTCAGCCAGGTTTTAGCCAATGATGCTAAATTCTATTGCGGGCTACTATTATTGCTTTATTGGTCATTTTTGCCGCAGATCAATCGACTACTTACGGCGTTGTTAAGATTATCAGCCTTTATACTGTTTGCCGTTTATATTATTGATTATGTCATCATCGTTAATTTCAATACGCATCTGACTCTGGGGGACGCCGTCAAGTATGCGGATTATTCCTACCGGTATATTCAACAAATATACCGATTAAATGACATTAGTATTTTTATCATTATTGCCTTCATCCTTGCGCCATCTGTTGCATTCGCTGTTAGCAAATACAAAATAACCGAACAGCGTTATCCAAAGTTACCGGTATTTATCATTGCCGGTTTGCCATTAGCATCAAGCTTTTCAGATGATCATAAATATGCGCATTCATGGATTTACAAAAATATCATCGATTACAATTTAATTATCCTATCGGAGTCATCCGCCTACAGCGACAATTTCTTAAAGTCTTTTAGCTTCAATGAAGAAGCGCATTGTCAGGCCGAAAATGCGCAAAACAAAAATATTATCGTTTTAATGGTGGAGTCGCTTTCCGCCTATCACAGCCACTATTTTTCCGGAATCAATAACTGGACGCCAAATCTCGACTTAATCGCCAATCATAACCAAGCCTTCAAGAACTTTTACGCCAATGGCTTCATTACTGAGGATGGCGAAATTGCATTATTGACTGGCTTGCAACCTATCTATCCTCCATCCAGTTACGCAGACGACGGCGGTGTCTCGTTCCATAGCTTTTTTAATATTCAAAATTCATTGCCCAATATTCTTAAAAAACAAGGTTATCAAACCGAGTTTTTAACAACCGCCGATCTTGAATTCGGCAACACTGGAAACTGGGCTCAAAGCATTGGTTTCGATTATATTGAAGGACACGATCAGCCTGAATATGACAGATGGGAGCGGTTTCATTTTCAGGCCGCGCCGGATGAAGCCCTTTACCTAAGAGTACTGGACAGAGTTAAACAAAATAGCAGCCAAAAGTTTTTTATTTTTATAAAAACCGTCAGCAGCCACCATCCCTACATTAATCCGGAAAATAAACATAAATCCGAGTCAGAAGCTATTATGTATACTGACAAACAGATAGGCCGGTTTTATCGGCAGCTGCAAGCCGACGGCTTTTTCAATAACGGTTTATTGGTTATCGTCGGCGATCACCATTCCATGACGCCTTTAAAAAAAGCTGAATTTGATTTATTCGGTCAATTTAGAGCTGCCGCAAAAATCCCCCTGGTTATTGCCGATGGTAATGAAGCGGCGATTGAAAACCATCAATTCCAGCAGATCGATGTATTTAACAGTTTGCGTGGGCTCGTTTCCGGTAAGCAATGTTACTCGGATTGGAACGGAGTTTTACTCGGCAACCAGAAAATACCGCCGAAATATGTGGTCTATCGCCGTGGCGATAATCGCGATATTGTCAGTGTCTTTACCGAAAACGAAGACGCTCAAATTAAACTGGATGGCGACGATACGCAGGTCATTGGCAGTTGGCCGGAGGATAAAGCTACGCAAAAGATACTGACTGATAAGATTAATTCGTTACGCATCAGGCATTACACTCAATAATGCCTATTCTGGCTCGGCTCCACCTTTGTGGGAAAGATAATGACAACGAAAAGAACAGCCATGCGAAAATTAAGAGAAGTACTCAGACTCAGCTACAGCGCCAACTTAAGTATTTGGAAAATCAGTGTTGGCAGTATTACCGCTGAAAATATCCGGTGCTACCGGAGGATTGGAATGATCAAACGTGAGCCCTGTGTACGATTAGCTTAAAAAAGACGATTACCCACGAAAGCCCCGAAATAAAGCAGCATGTTGTATTAAGCAGTGGTGCCATACGCCAAAGGTTTTAAACACGAAGTAGGTGTATTTTAAGCCCCGGAGAAGGCGCGCACGGCACGCCCTTGCCTCGTCTAAAAAGGGAAGCCCTGTTATATCTCTTTTCGAATAGTTAAATGTTGGGCAACGAAAAGCTGTCGCCTAAAGCGCCTACTATTTGCGCCCAGCCCACAACATTAATGCCCAACCTGCTGATAAAGCTCCGCCTGGGCAGGCCCTTCTACAATCAATTCAGCAAGCGCCCCCTTATCAATCGCGCGTGTCAGGCTGTGATCGACCAGCAGGTATTTGCCGGGCACTTCGGCGGTAAATTCAATCATCACCGCAGAACCTGGAGCGATGACTGTCGTCTGAACGTTTTTCAGCGGCGGGTTCATGATTGCGCCTTCCGGATACAAGCTGTCGAAAATGCCGCCGATGATATGGAAATTAGCTGCGATATGCGAGCCGACGCCGACAAACAAACGGATTTTCTCCCCCACTTTAGCTTTTAAAGCCCGATCGCCGCTGAGCGAGTTGACTCTGCCGTTGAACAGGAAATACTCCGGTTTTTCGGCCAGCATCTTTTCTTTGCTGAACGCTTGCAAACCTTTATCGCCGTACTTGCCGCCGGTGTAAAAATCGCCCTGCATCAGGTAAAACTCGCGGTCGACTTTGGCCAGACCCTGTTCAGGTTCAACCAATATCATGCCGTACATGCCGTTGGCGATATGGGTCGGCACATGCGGACTGGCGCAATGGTAAACATAAATGCCCGGATGCGTGGCTTTAAAACGGAAACTTTTTTGTTCGCCCTGCCCGACTTGCATTAACGGCGCGCCGCCGCCGGGGCCGACCACTGCATGCAAATCGATAGAATGCGCCGAATGACCGGCAGCGGCATGTTGATCTGAGGTATGTTCGCTATGGGCCTCGCCCGCTGCTCCGGGCTTGCCGTGATTCAAGTGTATTTCCACTTGGTCTCCCGCTCTGGCGCGGATAAACGGCCCCGGCACTTTGCCGTTATAAGTCCAATATTCATAGCTCACACCGGGCATCATTTCGGCAACCCGTTCGCCGGTATAAAGATCGACGCTGACCAGTTGAGGTTGCGTTCTGTTTAAAGGCGCCGGTAAATCATCGGCGCGGCGACCGATTTCGTCCATATCGCTTTGATGGGGGGGCGCCAGTTCGGCTAACATCGACATGGAGTGCTGAGATCCTCCGCCTGAATGTTCCGCCATGTTTCCTGCCGGCATCATTTGATGTTTCGCCTTCTCGGCCTGAACAGCGGCATATTTTTCGAGCTCTGCTTTGTTTTGTGTTTCGTCGGAGCAGCCGGTGGTCAAGCTGCCCAGTGCTATTGACAGCAATAGCAAACTGGATGATTTGTTCATGATTTTACCTTTTGAATGGTATCACGTGACTTAGCGTAGCGTGCCGTGCGCGCCAAAGAGTCGCGAAAAAGGCGCGCACGGCACGCCCATTAACGCCTGCGAACGACTTGATAAGGACGCGTGACATAGCCCAGCGGGACGCTCCAAACATGCACCAATCGACTAAACGGAAAAACCAGGAACAAGGTTTGCCCTAAAAATAAATGCAATTTGAAGATAAAACCGATCTCGCTGATTTGATCCGCCGCGCCGCTACGGAAAGTCACGATGCGTTGCGCCCATTCAGCCAACAGCAGCATATTGGCGCCGTCATAGTGATAAAGCGAAATAGGCAACGTCAGCAGGCCCAGCACCAGCTGTACGCCGATCAGCAGCAGGATGAAAATATCCATGCGGCTGCTGGTAGCGCGGATGCGGGCATCGGTCAGGCGACGGCGTATCAGGATGATGATGCCTTTTAAACATACGCCGCCGAAAACACCGCCCGCAACAACGGCCAGAATTTGTTTGGCCGACGTTGACAGGCCCAAGGCGTGATAAACCGCAGGCGGCGTCAACAGGCCGACGAAATGCCCGATGAACAGCAACAAGATACCGATATGGAATAAGTTGCTGCCCAGCCTTAATTCTTTGGCGCGCAGGAATTGGCTGGAACCGGTGCGCCAGGTGTATTGATCTCGATCGTAACGCGCCAAGCTGCCGATGAAAAACACGCTGATGGCAATATAGGGGTAATAACCGAATAGTAAGGTATTAAGATAATCCACAATTGACTCCTTCTAAAGAGAACGATTTTGCGATTTTATGAACTGATCGCGTGGCATGATAGCGATTGGGCTGACAGCACTTGTTTGGCTTGTACACGTATCTCCTGCTCCCATAAAACTGACGGCTTCTTCTTCCCAGATTTCATCCATGTTGGCCAGGGTAGAATCCTCGCCTTCGGTCGCGGCTTGCTGACGGATTTCTTCCAGCGCTTCGGGTTCGCCTGCGAAACCCGCCAAAGCGTCGAAAATTGCGCGAAACTCACTGCCGCGTTCGGTTAAACGCGCACCCAGCAAACTTAATACCGGCATCGCGTCGTGCAGTAACTGCACCGCCTCGGCCTGTTCTTGCCGCGACAGAAATTCCAGAAATAATGGGATGTAATCCGGCAATTCATGCGTGGACATTTCAAAGCCATGCGCTTCGTACATTTGCAGCAGGTTAACCATCGCCTGCCCCCGGTCGCGGGATTCGCCGTGTACATGCTCGAAAATATGCAGCGATAAAAACCGTCCCCGGTCGAATAACGCCACATACTGCTCTTGGCTATCCAGCAGGTCTGCGCCGCGATATGAATCGATCAGCGCCAGTACGGATTTTTTATGGTCGTCCAGCAGCAGACTTTCCTGTTCGACGACTGCGGCCATTTCATCCAATGCCTCAAGCATCTCGGCTTCGGGATAGCTTAGCAGTAGCGATAGAACTTTTAGGGTTTGCAGACTCATTCTAGCTCCTGCTTTATCGCTTCCACACGCCAGCGGATTACCGTTCCCACTGTCTCCGTGGGAATACCTTGATACTCTCGTTCCCACGCGCTGCGTCCCGTATTTGTGCGACGTGCATTTTTATATGCTGACTGTGACCCGCGGCGCAGCGCGCCTTTAACCGCGTTCCCACGCAGCGAGTGGGAACGCGGGCATAGAATTTTTAATGTTTGCATCATGATTCCTTATTTTACCTGTTCCACTTTAATAGGAATCTTGATCGGAATGCCGCCGCTACGTTGCGGCTTCTTGTTACCGCCGAACAAATTAGTGTCATTATTGCCGGTGGAACATCCGCTGCCGAAACTGAACCCACAGCCGCCTTGCTCGCCGTAAGCGTCAAAGGTGGAGCCGGCATATTCGCGATGACTGCTTGGAATCACAAAGCGGTCTTCGTAATTGGCAATCGCCATGTAGCGGTACATTTCTTCAACCTGCAACCGGGTCAAACCGACGCGCTCCAATACTTCGGTATTGACTGTGCCATCAACAGTAAGACTGCGCATATAAGCCCGCATCGCCAACATCCGCTCCAAACCCAACACAACAGGTTGTTCTTTACCGGCAGTTAATAAATTAGCCAGATATTGCACCGGAATGCGCAACGAACGCACATCGGGAATGTCGCCATCCATGCCGATTTGGTCGTTTTCCGCAGCCGATTGAATCGGCGATAACGGCGGCACATACCAAACCATCGGCAGGGTGCGAAATTCAGGATGTAGCGGAAACGCCACTTTCCAGTCTATCGCCATTTTATAAACCGGCGATTCCTTAGCCGCAGTCAGCCAGGATTCGGGGATACCGGCTGCCCGCGCCTCCGCTATCACGGCTTCATCGAATGGGTCGAGGAAAACATCCAACTGCTGCTGGTACAAGTCCTGCTCATTCTCGCAGCTCGCCGCGGCTTCGATACGGTCGGCGTCATACAGCAACACGCCCAAATAACGAATCCGCCCGACGCAGGTTTCCGAACAAACCGTAGGCTCACCGGCCTCGATGCGCGGATAACAAAAGGTGCATTTTTCCGACTTTCCGCTTTCCCAGTTGTAGTAGATTTTTTTGTACGGACAGGCGGAAACGCACATCCGCCAACCTCTGCATTTGTCCTGGTCGATCAACACAATGCCGTCCTCTTCGCGCTTGTAGATCGAGCCGCTGGGGCAAGCCGCAACGCAGGTCGGATTCAGGCAGTGTTCACACAAACGCGGCAGATACATCATAAAGGTGTTTTCAAATTCACCGTACATGTCTTTCTGAATGTTATCGAAGTTGGTATCGCGCGAACGTGACGAAAATTCGGTACCCAGAATTTCCTCCCAGTTCGGCCCGCCTTCGATTTTCTCCATGCGCTCGCCGGTAATCACCGAATACGGACGCGCCGTAGGTGCAGCTTTCGATTCTTTGGCGTTATGTAAATGTTGGTAATCGAAATCGAACGGTTCGTAATAATCGTCGATTTCAGGCAAATCGGGATTGCCGAAAATATTACGCAATATTTGGCGTTTACCGCCTTGACGCGGTTCTATCTTGCCGTCGTCTTTACGTATCCAGCCGCCGTTCCATTTGTGCTGATTTTCCCACTGTTGCGGAAAACCTACCCCTGGCTTGGTTTCGACATTATTGAACCACGCATATTCAACCCCTTTACGCGAGGTCCAGACGTTTTTGCAGGTAATCGAACAAGTGTGACAACCAATACACTTGTCCAGGTTTAGCACCATACCTATTTGTGCGCGAATTTTCATATTACTGCCCCCTGTTGCTGACTGGCAGCTTGATTGGGTTCTTCCAGCCAATCGACTTTGCTCATTTTGCGGATAATCACAAACTCATCCCGATTGGAACCGACCGTGCCGTAATAGTTAAAACCGTAACTTAGCTGGGCGTAACCGCCGATCATGTGCGTCGGTTTAAGCGTCGCCCGGGTCACGGAGTTATGGATACCGCCGCGTCCACCGGTCGTTTCCGATCCCGGCACGTTGACGGTCTTTTCTTGAGCGTGGTACATCATGCACATGCCTTCGGGGACACGCTGACTGACAACCGCCCTGGCGACCAGCGCTCCGTTGACGTTATAAGCCTCTATCCAGTCGTTATCTTTAATACCGACTTTCGCCGCATCGACTTCACCCATCCACACAATCGGCCCGCCGCGCGACAAGGTCAGCATCAACAGATTATCGGTATAAGTGCTGTGTATACCCCATTTCTGATGCGGTGTGATGAAATTCAATACCAGCTCGTCATTGCCGTTGGGCTTTTGGCCCAAAATCGGCGCAATGGAACGGGTATCGACCGGCGGTTTGTAGACGCACAAGGTCTCGCCAAACGCCCGCATCCAGCTATGGTCCTGATAAAACTGCTGGCGGCCGGTTAAGGTGCGCCAAGGAATCCGCTCGTGGACATTGGTGTAACAAGCGTTGTAACAGACTTGTTCGGATTCAAGGCCGCTCCAAGTCGGTGACGAAATAATCTTGCGCGGCTGCGCCTGTACGTCGCGGAAACGGATTTTGTCGTCTTCGCGCGGCAACGCCAGATGGGTATGATCCCGCCCGGTAATTTTGCTCAAGGCTGCCCAGGCTTTAACCGCGACATGGCCGTTGGTTTCCGGGGCCAGCATCAGGATCACTTCGGTCGCATCAATATCGGTTTCGATGCGCGGCAAGCCTTTACTGATGCCTTCATCGGTCACCAGCCGATTCAATTCACCCAGCTGCTTGACTTCGGTCTCGGTGTTCCAGGCTATACCTTTACCGCCGTTGCCGATTTTGCTCATCAACGGCCCCAGCGAAGTAAACATCTTGTAGGTGTTCGGATAATCGCGCTCGACCACCACCAGCGACGGCATGGTTTTGCCCGGAACCGGGTCGCATTGCTTTTTCTTCCAATCCTTGACCTCCAGCGGCTGAGCCAGTTCTGCCGGTGTGTCATGCAGGATCGGCACGGCGACTATATCTTTTTCCAGGCCTAAATGGCCTACGGTTAATTCCGAAAATTTACGCGCTATACCTTTGTAAATGTCCCAGTCGGAACGCGACTCCCAAGCGGGGTCCACCGCCTTGGACAAGGGATGGATAAACGGATGCATATCCGAGGTGTTCAGGTCGTTTTTCTCGTACCAGGTTGCGGTCGGCAGAATAATGTCCGAATACAGGCAAGTTGTGGACATCCGAAAATCCAGCGTGACCAGCAAATCGAGTTTGCCTTCCGCAGCGGTTTCATGCCATTCGACTTCCGAGGGCTTATCACCGGTATCCCCCAAGTCTTTGCCTTGTACGCCATGCTGCGTACCTAACAAATACTTCAGGAAGTATTCATGGCCTTTGCCGGACGATCCCAGCAAATTGGAACGCCAGACAAACATATTGCGCGGAAAGTTTTGCGGATTATCCGGGTCTTCGCAGGACATCTTTAATTTGCCGTTTTTCAGCGATTTGACGACATAGTCAATCGGGTCTTGTTTGGCTTTTTCCGCATCCCTGACCACTTGCAACGGGTTGGTTTGCAGCTGAGGCGCAGACGGCAGCCAGCCCATGCGTTCGGATCTGACGTTAAAATCGATCAGGCTGCCTTGCCAATCTTTCGGTTTTGCCAACGGCGACAAAATCTCGCTCACTTTAAGTTTTTCGTAACGCCATTGGCTGGTGTGATTGTAGAAAAACGAGGTGCTGTTCATCTGCCGTGGCGGACGTTTCCAATCCAGGCCGAACGCCAACGGCAACCAACCGGTTTGCGGGCGCAATTTTTCCTGTCCGACATAATGCGCCCAACCGCCGCCGGATTGTCCGACGCAACCGCACAGCATCAGCATATTCATGATGCCTCGATAATTCATATCCATGTGGTACCAGTGATTGATGCCTGCGCCCAGAATGACCATCGAACGGCCCTGGGTCTTTTCGGCATTGGTCGCGAACTCTCGCGCCACTGCAATCACATTTTTCCGGCTAACGCCGGTGATTTTTTCCTGCCATGCGGGAGTGTACGGAAAATCTTCATCATAAGATGCAGCGACGTTACCGCCGCGCCCATTTTTACCGGCGACATCGCCTAGGCCACGATCGATGCCGTAGTTGGCGACCAGCAAATCGAATACCGTAGTCGCCAACACTTCGGTACCATCGGCCAAGGCGATTTTTTTGACCGGCACATTGCGCTTTTGGATAGCGTCATGGGCCGAATGGGTAAAATGCGGATGTTCGGAGCCGCCGAAATAAGGAAAGCCTACACTGGCGACATCGTCTTTTATATCGATCAAGCTCAAGCGTAACTTTACTTCCTGATTGTCTACGGTTTTTTGTTCAAGGTTCCAATTCCCGCTTTCACCCCAACGAAAGCCGATAGAGCCGCAAGGCGGGACTATCTGGCCGTTGATTTCATCGTAAGCAACCGTTTTCCAGTCGGGATTATTGTCTTGACCCAACTGACCTGAAAAATCCGAAGC
This sequence comes from Methylococcaceae bacterium, assembly GCA_044426515.1. Taxonomy (GTDB): domain Bacteria; phylum Pseudomonadota; class Gammaproteobacteria; order Methylococcales; family Methylomonadaceae; genus Methylobacter_A. The sequence goes on from JAUGSS010000220.1 coordinate 22,091, forward strand.
CCGGAGGAAACGATCCTGCACATAGCAGCCGTCCTGTTCCTTGAGCATTACCAGAAAAGGTAAATCGGTATTTTCGCGCACATACTGGTTGAAATAAGGGCTTTGGCGCTCAACATGAAACTCCTTGAGTATCACGTGGCCTATCGCCATCGCCAGTGCGGCATCGGTGCCTTGCTTCGGATGCAGCCACAAGTCGGCAAATTTACTGGCCTCCGAATAATCGGGACTCACCACCACGACTTTCGCGCCCTTATAACGTGCTTCGGTCATAAAATGGGCGTCGGGAGTGCGAGTTTGCGGCACGTTCGATCCCCACAACATCAAAAATCCGGCGTTATACCAGTCCGCAGATTCGGGTACGTCGGTTTGCTCGCCCCAGGTTTGCGGCGATGCCGGCGGCAAATCGCAATACCAGTCGTAAAAACTCATGCTGACGCCGCCGATCAGCGACAGATAACGGCTGCCGGCCGCATAAGACACCATCGACATGGCCGGGATCGGCGAAAAACCGATAACCCGGTCGGGCCCGAAGGTTTTGGCTGTGTAAATATTAGCTGCCGCGATGATTTCGTTGACCTCTTCCCAATCGGCTCGAACCAATCCGCCCAAGCCGCGTACCGACTTGTATTCCGCGCTTTTAGCAGGGTCTTCGACGATGGATGCCCAAGCATCAACCGGAGCCAAAGTCTTTCTGGCCTCACGCCACAACCTGACCAAGCGGCCGCGTATCAGCGGATATTTAAGCCGGTTGGCGCTGTACAAATACCAGGAATAACTCGCGCCGCGCGGACAGCCGCGCGGTTCGTGATTGGGCAAGTCAGGACGGGTTCGGGGGTAGTCGGTTTGCTGGGTTTCCCAGGTCACCAGGCCGTTTTTGACATAGATCTTCCAGCTGCAGGAACCCGTGCAATTGACGCCATGCGTGGAACGCACGATTTTATCGTGTTGCCAGCGCGATCGATAGCTGTTCTCCCAGCTTCGGTCTTCATTGGTCACCACGCCGTGATTACCGGAGAAGGTATCTACCTTTTTCTTGAAGAAGAGCAAGCGGTCCAGGAAATGACTCATAAGATTTACCTATGTTTTAGGGTGATGAAAACGTTAAGCATTGATTGCTCGAAGTTCTGTAATAGCAGCACGCAATACGAATAATGCTGAGCGTAGAAAAAGAGCGGCAAGTGCCAAACCAACCAAAATGTCGGGCCAGCCGGATTGGGTAAACCATACACCCACGGCGGCAGACAACACCGAGACATTCGCAATAATGTCGTTACGAGAGCACAGCCAAACTGAACTCATGTTTATATCATCGACTCGATGCCGCCAGAGCAAGGCGAAACAAATGCTATTCGCAGCAAGCGCCAACAAACCAATTGCACCGATAGCCTCAAACACAGGCACCTGCGGAAAAACGACTTTATAAACCGCCTGTCCAAGAACAAAAAAACCAAAGGCCGCCATAATTCCGCCTTTGAACAGGGCTGCTTTAGCTTTCATTCTTGCGCCGCGTGCGACAACGTAAATGCTGAAACCGTATACCAACGCATCGCCAAGCATATCCAAGGAATCCGCCACCAGCGAGACAGAACCACCGATTAATCCCGCTATGAGTTCTACTATGAACATGGCAGCATTAATACCCAGTACTATTTTAAGCGTCGAGCTTTGGCGGTTACGAAGCGCCTCAATCTCGCAAGCTTTGTCATTGCAACAATCAGCCATTGTTTATCTCGGATAAGTATCTAACATAATTTTAAAAATTATCATGCCTTAATCCCGCCTGTTCCGTTTCTCAACAAGGCATGGCCGCCGTTTTACGCGCATAAAACCACCAGGTGATGCCAATACACACCAGATAAAAAGATATAAAACAATACAACGCAGCATCGGGAGTGCCGGTCATGCTGATCGCCGTACCGTAACTCTTGGGAATAAAAAACGCGCCGTAAGCCGCAATCGCCGAACTGAAACCCAACACCGCTGCCGCTTCTTTTGCCGCATCTTTCTTAGCTTTAGCTTCAGCATCGATGCCCTGCCCTTTCACCGCACACAACCGCTCAGTCATAAAAATAACCGGAATCATGCGGAAGGTGGAACCATTACCTATGCCGGTAGTGATAAATAACAGCATGAACATCGCCAGAAAGCCCCAGAAATCGCCCGCATTGCCGGCCGAAGGCATAAAATGCAACACGCCGAACACCGCGCAAATCATGATAACGAAATTCCACAGCGTCACTCTGGCACCGCCCAGCTTGTCAGCCAGCCAACCGCCGACCGGCCTGATTAACGCGCCGACCAGCGGCCCCAAAAAGGCGTATTCAGTCGGATTAACCTCGGGAAACAGGATTTTAATCAACATCGGGAAACCGGCCGCATAGCCGATAAACGAGCCGAAGGTTCCGGTATAAAGCCAGCACATCAGCCAGTTATGTTTACGTTTAAAAATGACCGACTGCTCTTTGAATGAGGCTTTGGCGGAAGCAATATCGTTCATGCCGAACCATGCCGCGATACTGGTGGCGATGATAAACGGCACCCAAATAAAACCGGCGTTTTGCAGCCAGATGGACTTAGTCACCGCGCCCTTAACCCAAACTTGCGGATCGCCGCCCAATGAACCGAATACACCCGCCGCTATAACCAGCGGCACCACAAACTGCACGGTACTGACACCCAAATTGCCCAAACCGGCGTTCAAGCCCAACGCAGTTCCTTTTTGGGATTGCGGATAAAAGAAGCTGATATTCGCCATGCTGGAAGCGAAATTACCGCCGCCGAAACCGCATAACAAGGCCAACACCACCATCAACACATAAGGCGTTTCGGGATTTTGCACCGCAAAACCTATCCATAAAGAGGGTAACAGCAACGAGGCGGTGCTGATCGTAGTCCAGCGACGGCCGCCGAAAATAGGCACCATGAATGAGTAGAAAATCCGTAAAGTAGCTCCCGAAAGCCCCGGCAATGCCGCCAACCAGAACAACTCGTTAGTGGTGTATTTAAAGCCGATGCTGGGCAGGTTAATGACCACGACGCTCCACACCATCCACACCGCAAAAGCCAACAGCAAGGCGGGGATACTGATCCACAGGTTACGGGTGGCGATACGCTTGCCGGTTTTTCCCCAAAAACCCTGGTCTTCAGGATTCCAGTCGGTGAGCACCAGCGGCGACGGATGACTCAGTTCATGCAGATCTTTGGATATTTTCGCCAATTCAGGCACGACGCGGCGTTCCATTCGCACAATGGAAAAATGCATCCAGGTCAAAGCAATCGTCATTAATACGAACAGCAACATGAAGCAGCTGCTCCAGATGCCGGTCAAATCGTTCAACATGCCGAAGGTCAGCGGCAACAAGAACCCGCCCAAACCGCCGATCATGCCCACCGCGCCACCGACAGCACCGACGTTATCGGGATAATAAACCGGGATATGCTTGTACACTGCGGCCTTGCCGAAAGACATAAACAAACCCAGCACAGACATCAACATGACAAATCCCACAGGACCAATCGCCAGGCTAAAACCAATATCACCTTTAATGCCGTGCACCACGTAGTCGGTAGGCGGATAGGACAGAAAAAAAGTGCATAGAGCGCCGACAATAAACGTCCAATACATCAATAACCGCGCCCCATAACGGTCAGACAACCAACCGCCCAGCGCACGAAACAAGCTGGCAAAAATGGAATACGATGCGGCCAACATCCCCGCAGTCTTAATATCAAAGCCGTAAGCGCCGACCAGATAACGGGGCAGCCAAAGAGCCAACGCGACAAAAGCGCCGAATACGCAAAAGTAGTACAGCGAAAACCGCCAAACCTGCATATTTTTAAGCGGTTCCAACTGCTTCATAAACGAATCCGGCTTGGCGCCGGATATGCGTCTAGCCTTAAGCATTGGCTCATCGTCAGAGACAAACCAAAAGATTGCCGCCATCAGCACAAGAACTAACGCCCAAATTTGCGCTACGGCATGCCAGCCCAAAGCAACCATCACAAAAGGCGCTATAAATTTAGTGACTGCCGCGCCTACATTGCCCAGGCCGAAAATACCTAACGCTGTGCCTTGTTTTTCTGTAGGGAACCAGCGCGAAGTATAGGCGATACCCACCGCAAACGAGCCGCCGGCAACACCGATACCCAATGCCGCGACCAAGTACATCAGGTAAGTGTCGACCGTAGTCAGCAGGAACGTTGCAATAGCCGCAGTCACCATAACTACAGTATAAACAATACGGCCGCCGTACTGGTCAGTCCAGATGCCCAATATCAGCCGAATTAACGAACCGGAAAGAATAGGCGTGCCCACCAGCAAACCGAATTCGGTTTCGCTTAAACCTAAGTCTTTTTGAATTTGCAAACCGATAATGGAAAAGATAGTCCACACTGCAAAACAGGTGGTGAAAGCAACAGTGCTTAACCAGAGTGCCCGCGACTGCTGGCCGGGTGTGACGTTATCGGCAATAGACATAATAACCCTCGCTTGTGCATTAAATGATTTGAGTTTTCACAGCGATTCCCCGGAAAACCGCATATCGCCCCCACGAAATGCAGGCTTGCGGTATAATTTCAGGAAAAATAGTTATTAAGAATATACCATTTGCTTAAAAGGTATATTCTAAATACAACTTACAATATAATTCTTTTCCCAACAGCAAGCAACATGCAAGTTACCAGTTACACGGATTACGCACTCAGGGTATTGCTTTATCTGGCAATGTCACCGAACCAGCAGGCAAATATTACGGAAATAGCTGATTTTTTTAATATTTCCCGCAATCATTTGGTGAAGGTTGTCCACCAACTGGGTAGCAAAGGCTTTGTTAAAACAACGCGTGGTAAAGGTGGAGGCTTATCATTGCAGCAGCCTCCGGAAATGATACGCATCGGTGCAGTGGTGCGCAGCATGGAAAAACATTTTAACTGGGTTGAATGCTTCGATCCGGCGCAGCAGCGCTGCCGGTTGCTGCCCGGTTGCGGCTTAAAGTACTTATTGGCGCGGGCGGGAAATGCCTATTTACAAGTGCTGGATGCAGCGACGCTGGCAGATGTATTGTTAGACACGGCACTTGTTGAACTATCGCAAAACGAACCGCTGGCAACACCGGCCCCGAGCGCCGCTACTAAAAATAAGGTATAAGTTTCAACGGTAGCCAACAGCAAGATGGCAATAGCCCTTATCGCAAGCTCATGCTGTACACGGCCGAATGGAGCATTCAAAAAGATTACCAACATAGCCCGGTTCAATACGAAGCCAATCGCTTTAATGTAATGGGCGGATTTACCGCCTATAACTTCAGCTTCCAAGGCGCTATGGAGCAGCTTAACGGTTCCGGCCTGAACAGAACTTTTAATACACCGCTGGGTACCAACCACGCCTTCCAGGGCTGGGCGGATTTATTCCTGATCACGCCTAATGACGGTATCCGTGATGTGTTCGGCACCGTCAGCGCAAAACTCATGGACAACGATAGCCTTGTAGTATCAGGCATTTATCATGATTTTACCGACGATACCGGACGTGCTCATTACGGCAAAGAGTGGGATTTTCAGGCGGTCAAAAAATTCGGCAAACATTATTCGTTGCTGGCTAAATATGCCAATTACGATGCAGATAGATACGCTACCGATACTCGAAAAATCTGGCTACAAGGAAACCTCAACTTCTAACGCAATTATAATTATGCAGACCCTATACCAAAAAACGACCCAGTTGCTTAAAAAGTTGTTTTATGAATCGTCTCAATATCATGCATGAAGTCAATACAGTAATATCTTCAAGTCCTTCATGGTAAAAATAAAAAACTTGCCGGAAATTACATGGGGTTTATTCGTTTTGTTTCCGACCCATTTGTTTGCGGCGAAATATCAACAGAACCTAAGTTCTGTGGACATTTCGCCATCACCCAATCAAAGCCGAGACAAAATGCAAGATCCCCATTACGGGGAATCTTTTTCGGGCCTAGAGAAAATTCGACAGCAGTCGTTTTATTGAAAAACTATCATCGAACAGCGTTTCTTATAAATAAACCTGTCACAAATTCGGCATTGTTTACAATGGCTACGAGGCGAACGGGGATGACCGTTTCAATAGTTTGGCTCTTAGGTTTCGAAAACGCATCACTGTCGTAGCCTTTATTCGCAGCCGGTTTTTCTGCCCCCTCATGAGGTAAATTATAAGCTTGTCCAATGTCACTGCCTCGCCCTTAGCGGGATTACTTAATCCATCGGCAGCAGCGGTGATGACCGCCATATCTACGCGACAATCTCACCGGCAATTCGCCCTAACGGCAATTCCTTGTCTACCGCACCCAGCTTTACCGCCTCTTTCGGCATTCCATACACCACACAACTGTCTTCATCCTGCCCCACGGTACGCGCCCCCATGTCATGCATTTCTTTCAAGCCTTTGGCACCGTCATCGCCCATGCCGGTCATGATGATACCCAGTGCATTCTTGCCCGCACACTTGGCGACCGAGCGGAACAACACATCGACCGAAGGACGATGACGGCTGACCGGCGGCCCGTCCACAATCTCAACATAGTATTGCGCGCCGCTACGCTTAAGCAGCATGTGCCGTCCTCCGGGGGCTATCAGCGCGCGTCCCGGCAACACCCGGTCGCCGTTGACGGCTTCGCGCACTTCAACCCGGCAGAGATTGTTCAGGCGGGCAGCGAAAGCGCCGGTAAATTTTTCCGGCATATGCTGCACGATAACGATGCCGGGACAGACACGCGGCAAAGCGGTCAGTATGACTTCCAGCGCCTGAGTGCCGCCGGTGGAGGTGCCGATCGCGACGACACGGTCGGTGGTTTCGGCCATGGCATGAAAGTTAGCAGGGAGAATGGCGTCTGCGCTTAATTTAGCCTGCACCGGCACTGCGGCGGGCGCTGCGGCCAATCGGCGCAGGTTAGCTCGAGCCGCGGCTTTGACGGCAACAACCAGGCTTTCCGAATCATCCTGCAAAAATTGCTTAAGTCCTACTTTAGGTTTGGTGACGATACTCACTGCCCCCGCCGCCAGCGCCTGCATAGTGGTTTCCGCGCCTTTCTCGGTGAGCGTGGAACAAATGACCACCGGCGTAGGCCGTTCCGCCATCAGCTTTTTCAAGAAAGTGATGCCGTCCATACGCGGCATTTCCACATCCAGCACAATCACATCCGGCCATTGCATCTGCATCCGCACCATAGCGAACACTGGGTCGGCAACGGCGCCGATCACGTTAATAGCAGGATCCTGCGACAAATTTGCGGTCAATACCTGCCGTACTACAGCGGAATCATCCACTATCAGTACCCTAATTTGAGTCATCCCAGTCTCCTGTTTATTAATTCATACGCGGCCAAGGACAATACACGACTGTGCTTAACCCAAACTTCTCCACTCCATACTTCAAAACATACGCTACGATAACCGATGCCGCCCAGATGCTCGGCCACGCAGGTAAAACCGTGTTGTTTTCCCAGCCGTCGCGCGGCTTGCACATTGAGGTCGCCGATTCTGGACACGTTATTTTGATGCATATTGGGAAACATATTGCCGCCACCCAATAATTTGACCTGATATTCCTTATAGGGAGCACCAACAATATCCATTTTCTTCAGCAACAGGGCAATCGCCTCATCGGCATAGCGGCCATCCGGCGCGGGCCAATCCCGCCTCCTGAAATCACTGCCACACTCCGGCAACATGTAGTGACACATGCCCCCTACCAGCAATTGAGGATGCCAAAAGGTCATTGAGACCACATGAACCTAACACGGTGCGGATGCGACTGTCCCTGTCGGCAAAATAATGATCTCCGGGTTGGAGAAATATCTCTATTGGATGCAAAGGCCTTATCATGGCAGCGGCTTCAGGTAAACCGCCGGTTGCACCAGACAAACCTCTTCGTTGATGCCGTTCAGCGTCTCGGAATGGCCGACCAGAAAATGTCCGCCGGGGCGTAACAGCGACAGTAACCGCGATACAACCTGACGTTTAGTCTCCTGATCGAAATAGATCATAACGTTGCGCAGGAATATCACATCGAATTCACCCAATTTCGGCGGCGCTTCGGTGAGGTTATGCTGCAGGAACTGCACCCGCTCGCGCAATTTGCGCTCGATCAGCAAGGTTCCCTGCTGAGAGCCGGTACCTTTAAGACAGTAGTTTGACAGATAGTGCCGGGGGATTTCCGGCATGCGATCTATCGGATAAAGACCGGCGCGCGCCTTTTCCAATACCCGAGTACTCAGATCGGAGGCAACAATTTCCCATGGTGCATTACCCAATACCTCATCCAGCAGCATCGCAATACTGTAAGGTTCCTCGCCGCTGGAACAGGCGGCGCTCCAGATACGCAAGGTTTTACCGGGTTTCCTCTCCGGCAAAATACGCCGGCGCAGAAAATCGAAATGCTTGGGTTCGCGGAAGAAGTGCGTTTCATTGGTGGTCAGTAAATCCACCGTCATTTGCAATTCCGCTTTGCCGCTAGCCGCAGTAATCATCTGAAAATACTCGCCGTAGCTCTTCAAACCATAGTGCCTGAGCCGTTTCGCCAAACGACTGGTCACCAGCGGCTTTTTGGCAGGCGACATATTAATGCCGGCAATGCGGTAGATGAGATCACGAAACTGTGCAAATTCCTTCTCATGCAACATCACGTCGACGAAGTTAGCTTTGTGACTCGCAGATGCAGTCATTTTTTTATCCCATAATTATTGATATTGTAAAAATCACCACTGCATTTTTGCTATAGAGATAATTTTATCCTTCTACATTTTGAAGATAGCATATTGTCCTGTCAGCTCGCCTTTGTTAACTCGGTAGTCGAACCGTGACCCACAGCAGCCAACGTAGCCATATCATCCATCGACAGCACCTGTTGAATATTCAGGATGATTACAAACTTGCCATTGATTTTACCCATGCCGGCAATAAAATCAGCTCGGATGTTGGCACCGAATGTAGGAGCCGGTTCGATCTCGTTACCCGGAATCTCCAACACTGCGTTCACCGCATCCACCATCACGCCGACATTCTGGGTTTCCTCACCCATCGTCACTTCAATGATAATAATGCAGTTGCGTCTCCCCACCGCAGTGGGCGGCTTGCCGAAACGTGCGCTCAAATCAATTACCGGCACCACCGCTCCCCTCAGGTTAATGACGCCGCGAATAAAAGCCGGCATTCGCGGCACTTCGGTCAGTTGACCGTATTGAATGATCTCCTTGATGCAAAGTATGCTTACGGCATAGGTTTCACCGCTCAACATAAAAGTGAGATATTGCTGTTGCTCCTCAAATTCTTGATTAATTGTCGTGGCCGGCGGCTGTGTGTCTCGCGTGATTGCATTCATACTTCCTCCTAAAACCTCACGAATTCGGCTTCGTGATGTGCCTGTTTTACCGCCACTGTTTTTCTAACCGCCGGCTTGACAGGCTTGGCCTTGAGCGCTACCGATACTGCACCCAAGCTGTCAGTCACGGTAAAAAACGCCATAAGATCCTGCAGTTGCGCTGCCTGTCCGCTCATTTCCTCCGAAGTGGCAGCCAACTCTTCCGATGAACTGGCATTCTGTTGGGTGATCTGGTTGAGTTGATCCATAGCGGTATTAATTTGGCTTACACCTGCCGATTGCTCTTCAGAGGCCGCCGTGATTTCCTGCACCAAGTCGGAAGTCTTCTTGATCGAAGGCACGATGGTATCAAGCAGTTTGCCGGCGCTTTCAGCCATTTCAACACTGCTGGAAGCAAGTTCGCCGATTTCCTGTGCGGCGATCTGGCTGCGTTCGGCCAGTTTGCGCACTTCGGCCGCAACAACCGCAAAGCCCCTACCGTGTTCGCCGGCTCGAGCGGCTTCAATCGCCGCATTCAAGGCCAGTAAATTGGTTTGGTAAGCAATATCGTCGATGATGCCGATTTTACCGGCAATACTCTTCATCGCATTCACCGTCTCTTTAACGGCTTCGCCGCCTTGTACCGCCTCGGTACTGGCCTGGGCAGCCATGCCGTCGGTGACTTTGGCGTTTTCAGTGTTTTGGTTGATCGAAGCCGACATCTGTTCGACGGAGGCGCTGGTTTCTTCAACGCTGGCTACCTGCTCGCTGGTTGCCTGACTCATGCTCTGCGCAGTAGCGGAAACCTCCTCACTGGCCGATGCGATATTGGTAGCCGCACCATTCACTTCGCTGATGACTTGCGACAGCTTGGCGACGGTGTTATTGAGGCTTTGCTTGACTTGGTCGAATGCCCCCTGATAGTCGCGGGTGACTGTCCGGGTCAAGTCGCCTTGCTCCAGAGCCTGAGCCACTTGAATAGTGTCCTCGAAGACGGTATCGACGGTGTCGGACAGTTGGTTAAGCAGTTCGGACAGTTCCTTGGTGTAACCCGCCTTGCCGTTCAGGTTCATTTTGGTGTTGAAATCACCTTTGTTGGCGGCTGCGACGATACCTTTGATTTCCGCGACAATCTTGGTGAGGTTGTCCTGCATCACTTTCATGGCAGCCAGTAATTGCCCCGTCTCATCGCTGGAAGTCGCTTCGATCTTCGCCGTCAGGTCGCCTGCGGCAATTTTTTGGGCGACCTCCATAGCAATGCTCAGCGGTAGCGTAATGGAGCGCGTCACCCAGAAGGCAATACCTACCCCCATGACGAGTGCTATTCCGCCCAAAGTGAACATCAGGTTACGTGATGCGCTATAAGCCTCCGATGCCGCCTTAGCATCATCGCGGTTATTCTCTGCCTGGAGTTCCTGATTGTCATCAAGAGCTTCCTGCCATTTATTCACCAGCGGCGCCGCCTTAGTAAGCAGTAAATCAGTGGCGTCAGCATTTTTGTTTGCCCTTGCCAGTTCGATAACCTTGTTGTTTATATCACGGGCTGCTGAGGCGGCTTCGTCGATAGCTTTACGGAGTGTCTTGCCTTTTTCACTGGCCGTAGTCTTGTCCAGATCTTCCCGGGCTTTGTTATAGGCGGCTCGCGCCTTATCCAGCTTTTCCATTTCCGCCTGCATGCCGGCATCGTCTGTTATCAAAATTATGTTGCGTAAAATGCGCGAAACAATGTGGACATTCTCGGACATCGTGCTGCTTAACGCGGTTTTATAGACGTTCTGATTAACGACTTCATCGAGCTTATCATTTTGAGCCGACATGCCGCTAATGGCGCCATAAATTATGCCGATCATTAGCAGCAGCACCATACAAAAACCTAATCCGAGACGCATCCCGACTTTCATATTTTTAAACATTTTCATTCCCCTTATGGATTAATTTCACCAGCGTAATCAACGCGAAACCTCACTGTTACCCAGCCCCGTAGAAGAGTACGCTGCGGTACCTTTCTTTGTGGTTATTCTTTTCCCTGCGTATCTGCCCACTATTTTGATGACGTAGCGACTGTTATCTCCCTGTCCTCTCTTTCATGTTCTATCTGATTCATCAATCCGGGGACATCAACGATCAACGCAACCTCGCCGCTGCCCAAAATGGTAAAGCCGCCGAGGCTCTTTTCGCCTTTAAACAAGTTGCCCAGCGGTTTGATCACGGTCTGGAATTCGCCCATCAGCCGATCCACGACCAATCCGGCTTTGCGGCCG
>JAUGSS010000150.1:0-5405 GCA_044426515.1 Methylococcaceae bacterium
AAAACAAAAACGAGCCATGAAGGCTCGGATTGTTTGTGAAAAGATGCTTTGTCCTGGCGGCCACCTACTCTCGCCAACCTTGACTACCATCGGCCCGTGCAAGCTTAACGACCGTGTTCGGGATGGGAACGGGTGTTGCCCTGCCGGAAGTGCCACCAAGACAAAGGATCTTTTCTGCAAATAGTTCAAACGTATTGACTATTCAAGTTAATGAATAGCAATCAGTGAATGGAGAGCTCGACCTATTAGTACCGCTCGGCTGAACGCGTTACCGCGCTTACACCTACGGCCTATCAACCTAGTAGTCTCCTAGGGGTCTTAGTGAATATTCATCTTGAGGTCGACTTCGCACTTAGATGCTTTCAGCGCTTATCCGAACCGAACTTCGCTACCCGGCGATGCCCTTGACAGGACAACCGGTACACAAGAGGTTCGTCCATCCCGGTCCTCTCGTACTAGGGATGAGTCCTCGCAATATTCGACGTGTGTAGTAGATAGGAGACCGAACTGTCTCACGACGTTCTGAACCCAGCTCGCGTACCGCTTTAATTGGCGAACAGCCAAACCCTTGGAACCTTCTCCAGCTCCAGGATGCGATGAGCCGACATCGAGGTGCCGAACCTGGTCGTCGCTATGGACGCTTGGACCAGACTAGCCTGTTATCCCCGGAGTAGCTTTTATCCGATGAGCTTCCGCCGTCCTATGTCGCACGGTCGGATCACTAGCTCCTACTTTCGTATCTGCGCGGCGTGTCGGCCTTGCAGTTAAGCATGCTTTTGCGCTTGCACGTCCAGCCCGATTTCCATCCGGGCTAAGCATACCTTTGTGAACGCCTCCGTTACTTTTTGGGAGGCGACCGCCCCAGTCAAACTACCTACCAGCCACTGTCTCAATCACCCGATTCAGGGCGACCGGTAAGAATTCACACAACATAAGGGTGGTCTCTCATTGGCGTCTTGCGACTCCCACCTATTACTGAACATACGGAACATGAACCCAATGGCAAGCAGCAGTAAAGCTTCACGGGGTCTTTTCGTCTAACTACACATAGAGAGCATCTTCACTCCCCTCGCAATTTCGCCGAGTACCTCTTCAAGACAGTCAACAACTCGTTATGCCATTCGTGCAGGTCGGAACTCACCCGACAAGGAATTTCGCTACCTTAGGACCGTTATAGTTACGGCCGGCGTTCATCCGCGCTTCAGTCAAGAGCTGCCAGTCTTGCGACCATGACTCCCTTCTTTAACGTTCGGACACTGGCCAGGCATCAGCCCCTATACATCATCTTATGATTTAGCAGGGACCTGTGTTTTTGATAAACAGTCGGTTGTTGTCTTTCGCTGTGGGTCGCTCCCTCCCGGGAGCAACCAGGCCTTATCCCGAAGTTACGGCCACTGATTTGCCTAGTTCCTGAAAGAGGTTTCTCTCGTACACCTTCGTGCATTTCGCACGTATCTACCTGTGTCGGTTTACGGTACAGGCACCTAACGGTTAGCTCTAGAAGCTTTTCTAGGTTCGCGCTACTCTCCCCTCCCCGTTCTTGCGAACAGGTTGCGATGGTACAAAGACTTGCGACGGGCGGATTTGCCTACCCATCATCTTCGTACCCCCAACGTCATAGTCATAGGACGCGGGAGTCTGACACAAACGTCACTCCATTGAAACCGTTACGTGGTGCTGGAATATTAACCAGCTGTGCATCGACTACGCATTTCTGCCTCGCCTTAGCTCCTGACTAACCCACAGTCGATTTTCGTTGCTGTGGAAACCTGGGATTTTCGGTGGACACGGTTCTCACGTGTCTTTATGCTACTCATACCAACATTCTCTCTTCCCAACGCTCCAGCGCACCTCACGGTACACCTTCTGTGCAGTTGGAAATGCTCCGCTACCGCTTCACCCTAAAAGGATGAAACCCTCAGCTTCGGTACATGATTTAGCCCCGGTATATTTTCGGCGCAAGGAAACTTGACCAGTGAGCTGTTACGCTATCTTTAAAGGATGGCTGCTTCTAAGCCAACCTCCTGGTTGTATAAGTCTCCTCACCACCTTTTACACTTAATCATGATTTAGGGACCTTAGCTTGAGATCTGGGCTGTTGCCCTTTCGACCGATGGAGCTTCGCCCCCATGGTCTGACTGCCGGGAACACATACTGGCATTCGGAGTTTGGCCGGGTCGCCTACCTTGCGGCGGCGTACCCAATCAGTGCTCTACCTCCAGTATGTTCTTTACCGACGCTAGCCCAAAAGCTATCTCGCGGAGAACCAGCTATTACCGAGTTCGATTAGAATTTCTCTTCGAACCACAACTCATCCCCTAGTTTTGCACAGCTAGTGGGTTCGGGCCTCCATATGGTTTTACCCATACTTCACCCTGGTCATGGTTAGGTCACCCGGTTTCGGGTCTTTTGTCTGCGACAAGCGCCGGTTAAGGCTCGCTTTCACTGTGGCTCCGTCCCAAAGGACTTAACCGAGCCGCAGACAAAAACTCGTTGGTTCATTCTTCAATAGGAACGCTGTCACCCTTGCGGGCTCCAACTCCTTGTAAGTATATGGTTTCAGATTCTATTTCACTCCCCTTCCGGGGTTCTTTTCAGCTTTCCCTCACGGTACTAGTTCACTATCGATGAAAATATGTATTTAGTCTTACCACATAGTCGTGGCTAATTCCGACAAGATTTCTCGTGTCTCGCCGTACTCAAGCTCGAACACCGTGCGTGCGTAACCGTCTTTCATGTACGGGACTATCACCCTCTTTGGTTATGCTTTCCAGCATATTTCATTAGACAGCACACATGCGCACCGCCAATCACCAGATTGACATCGCGTTCCGCTTATAACACTTCAATTGCAACAGCTGGCACTTTTCACCACATCTTGGCATTCCCGAAGGAATGTTACGAAAAGGTTTCACAATTGAAGTTTGGACTGTTCCCATTTCGCTCGCCACTACTTTGGGAATATGAGCACGATCTATCATCTCGCCCCTCGAAGCATCGAGTGTCGAGATGAAGATCTTACCCGTTCTTTTCTTTTCCTCTAGGTACTGAGATGTTTCACTTCCCTAGGTTCCCATTCGCCAGCTATGAATTCACTGGTCGAATACTTAGGCATTACCCTAAGTGGGTTTCCCCATTCGGACATCTCCGGGTCAACGGTTATTTGCCACCTCACCGGAGCTTATCGCAGGCTATTACGTCCTTCATCGGCATATTTTCTCGAGCCATCCACCATATACCCTTAATGCTCTCCATTCACTGATTGCTGACGACGCTTCTTGCGTCATCATGACATCAGTACGTTTTTCTCTATTTGCAATCTTCAGTTGTGAAAGTTCGGAGTAAAGAGCTTAAGACATTCTTCAGCACTCACTCTCCGAAGCGGACGTTTCCGCGCAGTCGTAACGTGGGCGAAATGGTATACGACTCTGAGGTCACTGTCAAGAAACCACCTGTGCATTCTATCCACCGTTGCTCCACAGCTATTTCTCTGCTAACCTTACCCCTTATGATCAAACTCACTCTCATCACCATCGGCACCCTCCCCAAGGGACCTTTCCACAGCATTGGGGAAGTTTTCCACACCCGACTCAAAAAATTCGTCATTTTGACCACCAAAATTCTCAAATCCCCCGACGACATCCTAAAATCTATCCCCAAAGGCGACACAATAATAGTTCTCGACGCCATCGGCCCCAAATTTACCTCCGAATCTCTCGCCGCAACCTTCAAAACCTACGAAGACCAAGGAATCCACATAACAATCATCCTCGGCGGCCCCCACGGCCTCCCCGAAAGTCTCAAATCAACAGCCCACCTCCGCCTCTCCCTCTCCCCCCTCACCACCACCCACGACCTCGCCCACCTCTTCTTCCTCGAACAGCTCTACCGCATCTGCACCATCAATCATGGAGTGACGTATCATTACTAGGAATACTTCTCCACCTTTGATTTTCTCTATGCATACACATTCTGTTCACGAATTTACCAATACCATTTTGCCTGCGTATCAAAACGATTTTCAATCGCAACATTTTCCAAAGGCTCTTGAGTTCTTAAAAAATATTCAGGAAAACACAGTACAGAACCTTCTGTTGGTCCAATATCAAGAAAAAACAGAGATAGTTTACAAGGGAAAAATCAGCCTAGAAAATCTCCCAGAATCATTTACATACGCGCACGTTCCACTAGGGATTATCCTTCGTGGAAATGTAAATGTCATAAAAGGATCCAAGGCCACCAAACAACTTCATGCAGGAGATTTCATTGGACTCTTTGAAACCAGCGATTGGCTTTTGACACAAAAGAATCGCGAGATTGGACAATGGACGCTCGTCGCAGATGACAATACAGAAGTTCTTTTCTTCTCAAGATCTCTATTATCCAAAACGAGTGAACCGGCACAAACATTTCGCGATTATCTCATCAACCTTGCGCAGCACGACGCTGTCTCACAACCAATTACCGATCTCCGTCTCTTAGATTGGGTTGCAAGTCATACAACAAAAAATCGACTTTCCAAATGCATTATCATCGCACATACTCACCTTTTACCAAACAACTTTCCGCTTTTCAGACACCTTTCTCACTTGGTGGATTTTGGCCACATGTTCGTTATTGAAAAACCGTACTCTACCGTTCAATCCACACTCCGAGAATGTATCCAATCTGGGATCGAAGTCATTCCCGTACAAATCAGCCCAGGATTTCCTTATGAATTCGCGGCACAAAAAAGCATTGCTATCCTTTGGCAAAAAGTCCTCGAAACACTCAAAAAAGAAGCGATAGAAAAAATTCTCATTCTTGATGATGGTGGAGACATCTGGCTTTCCATTCCATGGAACGAGCTTCAGGGAATTAGCATCGCCGGCGCAGAGCAGACACAACGAGGTATCACACGGATCACGAACACCACCGCAAAGCTTCCCCCAATCGTCAGTGTCGCATCCAGTGGAATCAAAAAAATCGTCGAACCGGTTTTTATCGGCCTCTCCGTTGTTGATCAACTCATAAAGGCAGACGCCATCAAAAAAACACAGCGCATCGGCATTATTGGATTGGGAAGTATTGGTCATGCGATTTTTACCGCCCTGACATCTTCCGGCTATACCATCGAGACATATGATGCTGGTCGTAAAGACGTTTCAACGAAAAGCTCATTAGATACGCTCGTCAACGATTGCGATATCATTATCAGCAATACCGGAACAGACGCACTAAAAGGAATTGCATTTGAACGTATCCACGGGACAAAAACTCTCATAAGTGCATCCTCAGCCGACGTAGAATTCTCATCATTGCTTCGTCTCTCATCAGCAAATGCATCTCCATTTGATACCGTTACCGTCAATCTCCACGACGACTGCACCATAAACATACTCAACGGCGGATACCCCATAAATTTT
>JAUGSS010000141.1:0-41212 GCA_044426515.1 Methylococcaceae bacterium
TAGCGGTTTTGAAATGGTCATGTTGCGTATGCTGACCTTCAGACCGGTCGGCACCGTATCAACGCCGGTTAAACCGGCCCAGGTTCGCCAGACCGTTAATAATACCCAGGCGCAGCCTGCTGCTAAACCGGCGGTAACGCTGCAACCCGCTGCCGTCGCAAAAAAAAGCATTCAGGAAACAGTGATTCAACAGCACGACACCACTTGGGCGGACATGGTTGCTGCAATGAAAATCAACGGCTTAACCCGGGAGCTTGCCCATAATTGCGTATTGGAAAATATTGACGATACCGCCTGTACCTTGATACTGGATCCAGGGCATAAACAACTGCGCAGCAGCCGCACCGAAGCAAATTTACAAAAAGCGTTGCAGGATTATCGCAAAACACCTTTGAAGCTGGTCATCAGTACCGAAAAAACCTCGGTTGCCACACCTGCCGTACAATTGACCAAACAGCGCGAAGACAAGCAACAGGCTGCAGTTGACGCGATTAATTCAGACGAAAATATTCAGGCGTTAAAAGAACACTTGGGCGCCAGGGTCATGCCCGGTACCATAGAACCGATCTAACAAGCACCGATCTAACGAGAATGGAGAAAAGCCAATGAAAAACGCACTCGGCAACATCATGCAGCAAGCCCAAAAAATGCAGGACGATTTCAAGAAAGCGCAGGAAGAACTTAACTCCATGCAGGTCATGGGCGAGTCCGGCGGCGGTCTGGTGACCATCCTGATGACGGGCAAACGCGAAGCCAGAAAGGTAACCATCGATCCGTCACTGCTCGGCGAAGATAAAGACATGCTGGAAGACTTAGTCGCGGCGGCCATCAACGATGCCGTCAATAAAGTCGCCCAAATGAAAAAAGAAAAAATGGCCGATGTAACAGCCGGGCTGCCGTTGCCTCCCGGATTCCAACTGCCTTTTTAATATGCACGCCAAAGCAGGCTTATTAGGGCTGCTGATCCGGAATTTATGCTGCTTGCCCGGCGTCGGTCCCAAATCCGCCCAGCGCATGGCCTTTCACCTGCTCCAACGCGACCGCAACGGTGCAACAATGCTGGCTCAAACACTGCTGCGCGCGCTTGAAGAAATAGGCCATTGCAAACAATGCCGCACTTTGACCGAAGGTGAGTTATGCGACATTTGCGCCGACAATTCAAGAGACGACAGCGTCATCTGCATCGTGGAAAGCCCTTCCGACGTCTGGATCGTTGAGCAGGCAACAGTATTCAAGGGCCGCTATTTTGTATTGCATGGACGATTATCGCCGCTGGACGGCATAGGACCCGATGAACTCGACCTGGATCGGCTTGAACAACAACTGGCAACAGGCCATATTAAGGAGCTGATTCTGGCAACCAACTCCACAGTTGAAGGCGAAGCGACCGCCTATTTTATCGGCGAACTGGCCCGGAAACACCGAGTACCGGCCAGCAGAATTGCCCACGGCGTACCGATGGGCGGTGAATTGGAATTTACTGACAGCGGCACCTTATCGCATGCATTTAATGGCCGCATAGAAATGTGAACGATTAATTCACCACGAAGACACGGCATAAATCGAAGGGTTTAAAACAACAAAGTAGCTGTATTTTAAACCCTGGAGAAAGCGCGCACGGCACGACCTACGGCTGTTCCCGCCTAAAAATGAAAGCCCTGTTTTATACTTCGAATATAAGCGTGCTTTCTGTGCCTTTCGCGGACTAATCGATTCATTCTAAATCGTACAGGTCGATATAAGAGCGGCCAACCGCCCCCCCCACCAACCCCACCAAAAGGTGAAAACGATGACTGATTGTTTATTTTGCAAAATGGTTGCCGGTGTTATTAAACCGAATGTGGTTTTTGAAGATGAAAATATTCTGGCTTTCAGGGACATTAATCCCCAGGCTCCGGTACATATCCTGATTATCCCCAAACGCCACCTTGCAACCTTGAACGATCTGGACGATACCTTGCTGGCAGGCCGAATATTACAGACTGCGGCAACACTGGCTAAACAGGAAGGCATATCGGAAGCCGGATACAGAACCGTATTCAACTGCAACAAAAAAGGCGGCCAGGACGTATATCACCTGCACTTGCATCTACTGGGCGGCAGGCAAATGATTTGGCCGCCGGGTTAAGTAACCGGCGATATTGCTCGCCCGAATCTAAAAATGAACTGCAAACCTCGGTTAATATTGTTCATCGCATTATGCTGTCCCTTTGCAGCATCTGCCCTTGATGAAAATACTGCGCTGAAAGTTACCCGGCTGCTCAAAACGACGACCAGCTGGGACGGCAAACAGATCCTCTATCCCAAAGGACAAGGCGAGGTCACGGCCCTGATCGTTGAGATCGCGCCGAAGGCCGAAACCGGATGGCACGAACATCCGGTGCCTTCGTTCGCCTATATTATGGAAGGCGAGCTGGAATTAAAGCTCGCCACCGGCGAGACTAAGTTCCTCCATCCAGGCGACGTCTTACCTGAATCGGTAGACGCACTGCACAATGGTCGCAACGTAGGCAAAGAACCGGTCAAGATTCTGGTATTTTACATGGGGGAAGTCGGTGCCAAGCTTAGCGTTGCCCACCCGGAATTTGTTCCTCAGCCATTGCCCGATCTTTTGAAGTAATATCGACACAAAAACCTTGTAGCCGCATACACGAAATAAAATCAAAAAAAAAAGCCCGGCAGGTTTTCAGTTCCGGGCTTTTTTACTTTAAGCAGCGACGCGTTATTTCATCATTTCTTTTTTGAATATTGTATCCAGTTTTCTGTTGGTTTCCTGGCCGTACTGTTCCGAACGGTCAACCACTGCCGCTTTTGGCGTTACTACAGCAGGAGCGGCAACAACCGGCTCTGTACTAGGCACTTGAACGGCGGAAGACTCTGTTTCCCGGCTTTCGTCCAAGCGAAATACCGGCCCGTAGGTGGTGTCGACATCAAAATCATCCCAAATATACACAGGATAAGCGATAGGCTTGGTAGGAAGCGGTAGGGTAACCAAATCGGCAACACCCACGCCTATGCGTCCGGCGGTGTTAACCAGACCTTTAAATAATCCACCCACAGCACCGTAAATAATGTTGCTTTTATTGGTCGTGTTAATGATGTTTTTAGGAATTTCCAGCACGCTGGTAGTCAGATTGGCAAAGGCATTCAGCGCCTTGTTGCCGACTTTGCTGCCATAACTCCGATGCTGTGTGCTATTCACGGGTGCAGAGGCCTGATTGCCATAACCCTGTTGCTGCATTTCGGCCTGAGTCATCGGCGCATAGGCAGCCACCAGGCCGAGGAAAAGCAAAGAAACAAAAAAACGACTGAATTTACGCATATCAAATCCTGTTGGTGTGTTAATAGTAAAAATCAGTATAGCAAAGCTGCAACTATTTACCGATCCGTGCCTTGGCAAAAGCGTTAGCCATTGAGCCTTGCACCGGAACCTGCTGTTTAGGTTTGGGTGCCGCCTGCTTTTGATTATTCCGTTCGGGTCTGGCCTCGCTCGCCTCAGGATTTGTTTTCATCGACAAGGAAATGCGCTTGCGTTCGACATCGACTTCCAATACTTTCACCTTGACCATATCGCCGGTTTTAACCGCATCCCTGGGATCTTTGACAAAGGTATCCGACAAATGGGAAATATGCACCAGTCCATCCTGGTGCACGCCGATGTCGACAAACGCGCCGAAATTAGCGACATTAGTGACGACGCCGTCCAGCCTCATGCCGACTTCAAGATCGGTGATTTTCTCGATACCCGCCTTGAACTCGACGCTTTTGAATTCCGGTCTCGGATCGCGGCCGGGTTTTTCCAGTTCCTGCAAGATGTCGGTCACCGTCGGTAAACCGAAATGCTCATTGGTGTAATTGGCTGGATTCAGATTGCGCAAAAACCGGCTTTGACCGATCAGGTCGCGGATCGGTTTTCCGGTACTGCCTATGATGGCTTCAACCACCGGATAGGCTTCCGGATGAACCGAGGACGCATCCAGCGGGTTGTCGCCATTCATAATGCGCAGGAATCCCGCCGCCTGCTCATAAGCCTTGTCGCCCAAGCGCGGCACTTTTTTCAATTGTTTGCGGTTGGTAAACGGGCCGTTTTCATTGCGGAACGCGACGATATTTTCACTGATGCTGGAGGACAAGCCGGATACCTGTTTAAGCAGGGCTACCGATGCGGTGTTCACGTCAACGCCGACCGCGTTTACACAATCCTCAACCACGGTATCCAGTCCTTTGGCTAGCTGCACCTGATTCACATCGTGCTGGTACTGACCCACGCCGATAGATTTGGGATCGATCTTAACTAATTCCGCCAACGGGTCCTGCAAGCGTCTGGCGATAGAAACCGCGCCGCGCAAGGACACATCCAGCTCGGGAAACTCCTTGGCCGCCAGTTCCGACGCCGAATACACCGACGCGCCCGCCTCCGACACAGTGATCTTGGTAAACTTAAGTTCGCTGTGCCGTTTCATCACATCGGCCACCAGCTGGTCGGTTTCCCTGGAACCGGTGCCGTTGCCTATGCTGACCAAATCCACCTTATACTTTTGGATCAGCTTTGCCAGCGTATCTATCGATCCATCCCAATCCTTGCGCGGCGGGTGCGGGTAAATGGTGTCCGTAGCCAGCAGTTTTCCAGTAGGATCGACAATCGCAAGCTTAACGCCAGTGCGTATACCGGGGTCCAGGCCCATCGTCGCTTTAGGTCCGGCCGGTGCGGCCAACAACAAGTCTCTTAAATTGCTGGCGAACACCCGGATGGCTTCCAATTCGGCGGCTTCGCGCAACCTGAGTTTCAAGTCCAGGTCGATACGGGTGTACAGCTTGATTTTCCAGGCGAAACGGGCGGTTTCCGCCAGCCAGGCATCGGCCGGTTTTGAGCTATCGGTGATCTTAAGATGGCGGGAGACAAACTGGACGCAAAGACCATGTTCTTCTTTGTCTTCAGCGCCGGGTTTAAGCGTCAGATTCAGCAAATCCTCATTGCGTCCGCGAAACAACGCCAAAGCCCGGTGCGAAGGGATTTTGTTGATGGCTTCTTCGTAATCGAAATAATCTTTGAATTTTTCAGCCGCCTGTTCCTTGCCGGTTGCAACCGTGGCGTGGACAATGCCTTTTTGCCAGATGCGCTCGCGCAGTTCGGTCAACAATTCGGCGTCTTCGGAAATCCGTTCCATAATAATTTGCCGTGCGCCATCCAGAGCCGCGGCAACATCCGGCACGCCTTTTTCCGCATCGATATAAGCGGCGGCTACTTGCTCGGGAATCAGGCTGCGGTCATCCAACAACGCATCGGCCAGCGGCTCAAGCCCTGCTTCGCGGGCGATCTGCGCTTTAGTGCGACGCTTGGGCTTATAGGGCAAATACAAATCTTCGAGCAACGTTTTGGTGTCGGCATCGATAATGGCTCTTTCCAATTCCGGCGTCAGCTTGCCTTGAGAGGCGATGCTGTCCAGAATGGTCTTGCGCCGCGCGTTAAGTTCGCGCAAATAGCCCAATCGCTCTTCCAGCAGCCTTAATTGAGTATCGTCCAGACCGCCGGTCACTTCCTTGCGGTAGCGGGAAATAAACGGAACGGTAGCGCCTTCATCCAGTAAGTTGACAGCGGCGCTGACTTGTTTGACGTTAACAGCTAATTCTTTGGCAATGCGTTGGATTACATCCATTTTTTGATTTCTTGTGCAGTTTAAGATGGGCGCATTGTAGCAGCAAGGGATGGAGTTGGAGAAAAGTCTTTGTTTTATATTCGAGCGGTTGCGGAGATTGGACATTTTTTACACCGCACTAAATGCGGAGAATAGACTTGCCTTTGCGGAGATAACACTCCACAATATCCGCACTTAATGCGGAGTAACCGGTATGACAACCTACATCTGGCAGCACCCCGACTGGCCCAACTGGCGCTACGACATGACGCGATTAGCTACGCCGCTGGTGATGGTTCGGCATGTCCAAGGACGTCTGCTGGGTCGCATGGAATCTCTAGGCTTTACGCTACGGGATGAAGCTTGGCTGCAAACGCTGACTCAAGATGTTGTCAAAACCAACGAGATCGAAGGCGAACGCCTGGACTCCGAACAAGTGCGCTCATCGATTGCCCGACGTCTGGGCTTGGATATCGGCGCTTTGGCCCCGGTGGATCGCCACGTCGAAGGCATTGTCGAGGTGATGCTTGATGCCACTCAGCACTATGCCTATCCACAGACTGCCGAGCGTTTGTTTTCCTGGCACGGGGCCTTGTTTCCGACTGGGCGTAGCGGTTTGGCGCAGATCCGGGTGGCCGCATGGCGCGATGATGCGGGCGGACCAATGCAAGTCATCTCCGGCCCTATTGGACGCGAAAAAGTGCATTACACTGCGCCACCGGCCAATCGGCTGGCAGCGGAAATGGGGATATTTTTAGAGTGGTTCGAACAGACGGATGAACTCGATCCGGTGCTCAAGGCGGGACTGGCGCATCTATGGTTTGTCACCCTGCACCCATTCGACGACGGCAATGGCCGCATCGCCCGCGCCACCGGCGACATGATGCTGGCGCGCTCGGAGCAGAGCCGGCAGCGCTTCTACAGCCTCTCGGCGCAAATTCAGCAGGAGCGGACAGACTACTACAACGTGCTGGAACGCAGCCAAAAAGGCGGTCTGGACGTGACCGAGTGGCTACTGTGGTTTCTAGCGTGTCTGCAACGCTCCATCGCCCGAGCGGACGAAACACTGTCAGCCGTGCTGGCAAAAGCCAAATTCTGGGAACGCTTTGCCAGTGCGCCAATGAACGAGCGTCAGATCAAAGTGCTCAACCGGCTGCTGGACGGCTTCGAAGGTAAGTTGACCACATCCAAATGGGCCAAGCTGGCGAAGTGCTCTCAGGACACCGCCTACCGCGACATTCTCATTCTTATCGAGCTGGGGACACTGGTAAAAGCGGAGGGTGGAGGGCGTAGTACAAGCTATGAATTGACGAATAGTAGGCCGTAATAAGACCATCAAGCGCGTAGCGCGAGGTGGCGTTTCCGGCGAATCAGGGTGATGTTTACCGGAATCGCCAGTTCTATCGGGTCAGAGGAGGCCGAAGCCTCCGTCTGCCCACAGAACCGTGCGTACGGATCCGTCACGCAAGATGAACCCATTGAGAAATATCAAACCAATGTGCCATTTTCCGGTCAGATCGCACTTCCTGCCCTTTCAGGTTTATAAACCAGCTGTGGGGTATGCCCTCGTCACCGCTCGCACGGCTGAGAGCGCCCAAGAAGACGGCATTAGCCGCCTGTTTTCTTGGTACTCCCCACTTGACCAGTGACTTATAGAGCGGCTTTCCAGTTTTTCGCCTGAAGTTTATATGCGCTTGCCCTGTAACGCCCCTAAGTATTTATGCTAATTGTAAAGATAAGCTCAACAAGGAAAAATAAGCACAAAGGTAATCAAAGCGTTTTTAGCATGCTGTGTCGGTACGTTGGCGTTTTTTTGCAATCGCCTCCTTACTACAACGATTCATGAGCGCAAAATTATTTTAAACCAATGACTTAGCAGTATCCGTTTTTATAACCATTTGATTTTTAATCCCACCTTAAGAAGTACGATTAAGCTGTTGCCGGTTTATTATTTCCAATACATTGGTTTATATAACTTTTTATAAAGCAGAGGCCTGAGTAATTACTAAATTACTATGAATATTTTTTAATAAAAAAGTGCTAACTCCGCCGTTAGCGTTTGGGAGGCTTGTAATGACGTTTTTTCCTGTTTTTCTGTCTGTTGTATTCGTCGTACGCAACCAGTCAGACCATATTGAAGCAATGCTGTTAGACGCTGCTATCAACATTTCTTCTTTGGTCAGCGATTATGAACTCATCATCGTAGACAACGCATCGAATGACGACAGCGTTTCTGTGCTCAAAAATTTAACGGGAGAAAATGGGCATCCCAATTTACAGGTCTACGCACTGACCAAGGAAGTGGATACCGACACCGCATCATGGGTTGGCTTGGAAAACGCATTGGGTGACTTTGTCGCTGTTGTTAATCCTTTGATAGACGACATCGGCTTTTTACCGGAAATGCTTGACAAGGCGGTCAGCGGCGCCGATGTGGTTTTCGCCAATAACCGGAAAAAACCTGCCCAGAGCCTTGCCTATCGGTTTGCCTATGCTGCTTTTAATGGACTCTACAAGAGGTCCAACGGCATCAATCTGACCAAAGAGGCGCCGCAGTTTCGCGTTCTTAGCAAACAAGTGGTCAACTTCATTCTTCAGCATCCCCAGCCTGCCATAGCCTATCGCCATCTGCCGGCGACGGGAGGATTTGCGCGCGCCAATCTCAGCTACAGTGCAACGCCAAAGGTTTCATACACCAAGCACTTAAAGGGCTGCATCGACCGCGGCATACGGCTGCTGGTTTCAACAACCCGCGCGCCGATGCGTCTCGTCACCTCGCTCTCTTTGTTTGGAGCTTTCTCCAACCTTGTGTATTCCTTCTACGTTGTTGTCATCGGTTTGCTGAAAACAGATGTTGCGCCCGGCTGGATCAGCTTATCGCTACAGCAATCCGGAATGTTTTTCTTGATCTCGTTGGTGTTGCTGGTACTGGCCGAATACATCCTAAACATGGTCTATCTTCAAAATGAAGGCCCGCTTTATCACGTAGGGCAAGAGTTCACCAGCTCCCGAATGACAAGACGCGAGAAGCTCAATATCGAGGAAGCGGCAGCAAAGGAGGCGCATGAGCCAATCGCTTACCCTAAACGAGCTGCCTGATGCCAACCACAGATGATATAAATCAAGATGCAATCATTATCGGCGGGGGATTTTACGGCGCGGCTATTGCCATTTACCTGGCCAAGCAGCGCGGCCTCAAACGCATCATCCTTGTAGAGCGCGAACGGGCGTTACTCTCGCGTGCTTCCTATAATAATCAGGCCCGCGTCCACAATGGTTATCACTATCCACGCAGCTTTACAACGGCGTATCGAAGCCGGGTCAATCTACCTAATTTCGTGCGCGACTGGCCCGATGCGGTAAAGCAGGATTTTACCAAGCTATACGCCATTGCACGCCGTAATTCCAAGGTCACGGCCAAACAGTTTGTACGCTTTTGCCGGGACATTGGCGCCAAGATTGAACCTGCGGATCAGGCGCTGAAAACATTATTTGAACCGCGCCTGATCGAGGACGTGTTTTTGGCCGAGGAATATGTTTTCGATGCCACAAAGCTGGCAAGCTGGGCTGAACGTGAACTACAAGAATGTGGCGTGCAAATCTGCTTTGAAACGCAAGTTACTGCCATTTCAAACAAGCCGAACGGCATGTTGTGCGTTGCCGCGCAACCGGATCACAGTGCCGAGAAGCTGATTTCCTGCCGCTACGTATTCAACTGTAGCTATAGCGGGCTCAATCAGTTCAAGGGGGATTTCACCGGCACCCGAACCGGCCTCAAACAAGAAATCACTGAAATGGCGCTGATGCAGGCGCCACCTGCACTTCATGGTTTGGGAATCACCGTGATGGACGGTCCCTTTTTTTCCATGATGCCGTTTCCTGCCCGCGGGCTGCACACGCTTTCTCATGTCCGCTACACTCCGCACCAGCACTGGGACGATGAACAAGGCATCGACCCTTACCAAAAACTCATGCAGTACGAAAACACAAGCCGTGTCGATCGCATGATCAGGGACGTCAGCCGGTACCTGCCCGCCGTGCTGGATGCGCGATACGTCGACTCGCTCTTTGAGGTCAAAACTGTTCTGGTAAAGAACGAGAGCGACGACGGAAGGCCCATTCTGTTTGAGAAGCACCCGGAGTTGCCGGGTTGCTACTCCGTATTGGGTGGAAAGATTGACAATATTTATGATGTTCTGGAAAAGCTGAATGACGAGAAATTTTAACAACACCTGCTGTCATTCATTTTTCTTGACTGTATTCATCCTGCTTGTGTTTATTGGTGACATCGGCGCTTCCTGACCTACCGAAATATACAAAATGATGATTCTACGGCTGTTATCACTAGAGTGAGGATATAACATGAATGCGTTAATTGGATTTTCAGGATTCGTAGGAACTACGCTGCTTAAGCAGGCCTCCTTCGAATCTCTGTTTCGCTCAACAAATATCGGCGATATCGACGGCCAATCTTTCGATACGGTGGTATGCGCCGGCGCGCCGGCGCAAAAATGGATGGCTATTCGGGAGCCGGAATCGGATCGGCGGAAAATTGATGACCTGATTGCGCACTTGAAAACTATCCACTGCAAAACCTTTATTCTGATCAGTACTGTCGATGTGTTCAAATGCCCGTTGAGGGTTGATGAAGCTACGCCGGTCGATGAATCGGGACTTCATGCCTACGGTCTGCACCGCCGCCTGCTGGAACAATTTGCCGAAAACCGGTTCGACAACTATCTGATCGTTCGCCTCCCAGGATTGGTCGGCCCCGGACTGCGCAAGAACGTCATTTTCGACTTCCTGAACGGCAATAATCTTCAAGCCATTGACAGCCGAAGTATTTTCCAGTTCTACCCGATGGTCAACCTCTGGTATGACATTCAAACCGCGCTCAACGCCGGTCTGCAGTTGGTACACCTGACCGCGGAGCCGGTTAGTGTCGCGGATGTTGCAAAACAATGTTTCGGCAAATCGTTCGATCAAGCTTTGTCCGGCAGCCCGGCTGTCTATGACATGCGCACCCGCTATGCTCAACTTTTCGGCAGCCCTGGATATTACCCATACAGCGCGCGTGAAACCATTCAAGCTGTTAGGGCTTATGCGCAGTCCGAGCCGCGCACGGCCCAAGCCGGCATGGAGGCGAAAGCATGAGGCTGGCCATTTCGAACATTGCCTGGGATACCGCTGAAGATGAAGCAATAGCCAGGCTGCTTCATCGTTTTAATGTTGATGCAATTGATGTCGCGCCAAGTAAATATTTTCCCGAGCCGGCCAAGGCAACAGACGAGGATATCGCCCGTACCAAGAACCGGTGGTCGGAACGCGGTATTGAAATTACCGGTATGCAGGCGCTGTTGTTTGGCACAAGCGGCTTGAATGTTTTTGGCCCGCCGGAGGTTCAGGATGCGCTGCTGCTGCATCTTACCGCAGTGTGCCGTATCGGAGGAGGTCTGGGGGCCAAGCGGCTGGTGTTCGGCTCGCCGAAAAACCGGGATCGTACCGGGTTGAGCGATCAGGCAGCGATGGATATGGCCCTCTCATTTTTTACCCGCCTTGGGAACATCGCCCAAAACTATGACGTGCTGATCTGCCTTGAGCCCAACCCAAGCTGTTATGGCGCCAACTTCATGACCACCAGCGCTGAAACGGCACTGGTGGTGAATCAGATTGCCCACCCGGCCGTCTGGATGCAATTGGACACGGGTGCGGTCACCCTCAATGGCGAAGACCCTGCTACCGTGGCTCAAGGCTATGCGCGCCTCATCGGCCATATTCATGCCAGCGAACCGAATCTGCTTCCCCTGGGAGATGGCGGGACCGACCACGGCAAGATAGTTGCAGCCCTGGAGCGGCACCTGCCTAATCATGTGGTTTCCATTGAGATGCTGACGACCAATAATGAAGCGCATGAAACGTCGATAGAGCGCGCACTGACTGTGGCGGTTCGGCACTACCGCAATAATAGCGTTGAGGCTGGAACATGAAGTGGCTGATCCTGATTCTCGGTATTACCTCCAATGCCTCAGCCAGCGTCCTGGTTAAGATGGCTATGCTTCCTCCGCGTAAATTCCCTGCTTTAGACGATTCAATCAGGTCAGTTATCAGCAACTGGCCCTTGTGGCTGGGCCTGGGGCTTTACGGCACGGCATTCCTGCTTTACGCCGCCGCCTTGGCCCGCTTGCCGCTGAATGTGGCGCACCCGGTGCTTACATCCGGGGCTGTAGCCGCCGTCGCATTATGTTCCTTACTGATTTTTCGCGAATCCTTCCACTGGACAACCATCGCGGGCATTCTGCTGGTAGTGGTCGGCGTGGCACTGATCACGGTTCGAGTAGCCTGACAACGGAGAAAATAGAAAATGAATCGCACTGATATTGCTCCGGAAGTTCGGGCCAGTTGGCAAGTACCTACCTTTGACACCGCTCTATGGCTTGGACGGCAGCAGCCATGGTGCATCGTCATTCCGGTTATTAATGAAGGCGAAAGAATTAAGAGTCTGCTTTGCAGAATGGCGGCTCTCAAAATCGGCGGCATCGGCGACATCATTATCGTCGATGGCGGCAGTACCGATGGATCGCCGGCGCCGGAATCGCTAAAACAGAACGACGTACGCGGACTGCTGGTTAAGACCGGGCCGGGCAAATTGAGCGCCCAGCTTCGTTGCGCCTACGCTTTTGCGCTTGATCAAGGCTATGAAGGCATCGTTACCATTGACGGTAACGACAAGGATGATCCTGAAGCGATACCACGCTTCATTGAGGCTTTAAAACAGGGTGCGGATTTTGTGCAGGCCTCCCGTTTCATCGCCGGAGGGATGGCGAAAAACACACCTAAGTCAAGAGACTTCGCCATCCGTTTCATACATGCCCCCATGCTGAGCCTGTTTTCCGGCTTTAAATGGACCGACACCACACAAGGTTTCCGAGCCTACAGCAGGAAGATGCTGCTTGATCCCAGGATCGCTCCGTTCCGCACTGTATTCATGAGCTACGAGTTGCTTGCCTATCTTTCTTACCGTGCGCCTAAGCTGGGTTATCGCTGTCTTGAATTACCGACTACTCGGCAATATCCAAAAGGGGAAGTGCCGACAAAAATCAGCAGCATTAAGGGCAATTTATCGGTGTTGCAGGTGCTTTTTAGGGCTTGCTTCGGCGACTATAACCCTAAAAAAAACCAGGCGCCGCATAACCTGCGGTGAATTGCAAGACCGAAAGTTTAAGCGTTCAAAGTATATCCATCCATTCAGTCATGCTTGAGCATGAGGGGGCAATCGTGAATGTCATCAAAAAAGAAAAGATACTTCTAATATTTATTGTCGCTTTTGTCCTCCGCTTGACTGTGTTCCTGCTCTTTCGGCCGTGGGACGTCCAAGTGCAGACAGAAAGCATCTTGGACGGAGATGCTCCTGAATATCACAGGCTGGCGGAGTGCATTGCCAATCATTTCACCTTCTGCGGCGACACTTTCAGAACGCCGGGTTATCCATTCTTCATTGCTGTTTTTTACGCGTTCTTCGGCGCTAAGCCCTGGGTGGTTTTGTTCGCGCAAATTCTTGTCGATCTGGTAACGATATTTTACGTTTTGAGAATCGGCGAAATGATCTTCTCTAAGCGAGTCGGCATGATTGCCGCGACATTCCTTGCCATCAATCCAAATTCGATATTTGCGACCGCAAGTCTTTATAGCGACAGTCTCTTTGTTACGTTTCTTTCGGCTTTCCTGTATTTCTACTTGCGTGGCCTGAAGTTAGGCGAAAGCCGGAGTTTTCTGATAGCAGGGGGACTGCTGGGGCTGGCCGTCCTGGTCAGGCCGGTTGCTCAGTATTATTTTTTGGTTTTACTTTTTTTTGCCCTCTTGTGGCCGGCAAGAAACTTGGCGACCAAGCTAAAATGGGGGCTTCTATATGCGCTTGCCTTTACCATCACCATCAGCCCATGGTTATACCGAAATTACACACTCTACCATACAGTAAAGCTCTCTTCGGTTCAGGGGGAAACGCTCCTGTTCTGGCAGGTTGGATATACCCGAGGCTGGGAGACGCATCAACCCCGTGAGACAGTTGCCGCCGAATTCAAGTCGCAAGCCAAGGCTTTGGGCTACTCGGAAAGCAGCAATCCTTTTGCGAACGAATCCATTGCCCAGGAGCTTGCGCTTCAGTATATCAAAACGCACCCGGTCGTTTTCGCATCGCGCTGGGTCAAAGGCATGATTAACACATATACCAATCTGGGTACTGCCGATATGGTCAATAAGTTAGGGTTGACGCCTACGCAGCTGCCGGGGGACGTTTTCGTTAATGAAAAAGGACTCAAACTGGTCTCGCTTTTTTTTCGAACGAAGAGCTTGGCTGAGATCGCGTCGGGTTTAATCGTATTGGCTTTGCTCTTGATGAATTATTCAACGTTCTTATTAGGTGCTTATGTCTTGATGAGACGCCACCAGTTGGCTATTTTTGCTTTATTCGTTGGAAGTATTGTGTTTTTTACCATCCCCGGCGGCCCAATGGGTCTTGCACGCTATAAATTGCCCTGCGAACCGTTTTATCTTCTCGTTGGCGCCGTTTATATTGATCAATTTCTAAATCGCCGAGCGTCGCGCGTCGCGGCCAAAGCGACAAGATCGTAACTAGGCACAGCCGGACAAACCGTATCATTGTATCAATGGATACTAACCGGCCGGATGCCTGCGGCTTTAATCCCGCACTGAAAAAATAATCAAATTTTGCTGAAATATCAATAGAATTTAGGTATTTCCACTAATACTCCTGTTCATTTTTTCTATTTAGAATAACGGCCAAGCTGTTAAGGAATATTTAATAATAATGAGGTAGTAGCCATGAGGGATGCACATGTGTGGAATTAACGGTATCGCTGCTCTCACCACGCAGACCAGAATTAGCGAGAAGGATGTGCGCAGCATGTTGCCCTCCCTGCACCATCGCGGTCCGGATGAGAGCGGCGTCTACCTTGATCCCAACCAACGCATCGGTTTGGGCCACACTCGCCTTAGTATCATCGACTTGGCCGGCGGCGCTCAGCCAATGCACAATGAGGATCGGACCGTATGGCTTACGTTCAACGGCGAGATATTCAATTACCTTGAATTACGCAAAACTTTGCTCAAACAGGGACATTGCTTCCATAGCCAGAGCGATACCGAGGTCATAGTCCACGCCTACGAACAATATGGCGACGACTTTGTACAATACCTGAACGGCCAATTTGCGCTGGCTCTTTGGGACGGGAAGCACCAACGTTTGCTGTTAGTGCGAGACCGAGTCGGTATTTTACCGCTTTTCTATACACGTCAAGGCGAACGGCTGTTATTCGCTTCTGAAATCAAGGGCCTGCTGCCGCAGTTATCGGAAGCGCCGCGCATCTCCCCGGCCGCACTGGATCAAATCTTTACTTTCTGGGCGCCGCACAGCCCCGGCACCCTGTTTGAAAACATCTTTGAGGTAGCTCCCGGACATATGCTGATACTGGAAAACGGCCGTTTGCGCGAGTCAACCTACTGGGATTGGCACTTTCCCGAGCAAGGCGATTATCTCAAGGGTTCGGACGCCGAACTCGCCGAGCAGTTGTACGACCTGCTGGCCGATGCTACGTCCATTCGCCTGCGCGCAGATGTGCCGGTTGGCGCTTATCTCTCGGGAGGACTCGATTCCTCTGCATTGGTGGCGCTGATCCGGCGCCACTCGGATGCACCGCTAAAGACCTTCTCCATCGGCTTCGAAGAACAATCGCTTGACGAATCGGTTTTCCAAAAACAAATGATCGAACATCTTGGCGTCGAAAACAGCCGGATATTTTGCCGAAACCGCGACATTGCCGAAAACTTTCCGGCCACCGTTTTTCATACCGAAACAGCCATTCTACGCACCGCTCCGACGCCTATGCGGCAGCTGTCCGGCTTGGTGCGCGCCTCCGGTTACAAAGTCGTTCTCACCGGCGAAGGCGCCGATGAAGCCTTGGGCGGCTACGATCTATTCAAGGAAGCCAAGATCCGCCAATTCTGGGCTCGCCGTCCTCAATCCGAATGGCGCCCTCTGTTGCTGAAAGCGCTGTATCCCTATATGGAAACTTCCGGCGTTCAGGCTAAAACCTACTTGAACAATTATTACGGCATCGGTCTGGACAATCCTAATCAGCCGGGCTTCAGCCATCTTACCCGATGGTTTACCACTGCTCAGTGCAAGATCTTTTTCTCGCAAGAGCTTAACGCCGCGCTGCGCGAAAATGCCGCCGCCCGCCTGACCGATCAGTTGCCCGCCGCTTTCGGCCGCTGGGATTCATTCAATCGAGCGCAGTACCTGGAAGCCAAAACACTGATGGGTAACTATTTATTATGTTCTCAGGGAGACCGTATGCTGATGGCCAATTCAGTGGAGGGGCGTTTCCCCTTTCTGGATCACCGCGTTATCGAGTTTGCCAACCGTTTGAATCCGCGTCTGAAAATGCGCGCGCTGAACGAGAAGTACCTCTTTAAACAAGCCATGGCAAAGCAACTGCCTCGACAAATTCTTGAGCGCCATAAGCAACCGTATCGCGCCCCGGACATACCCGCCTTTTTCTCCGCACATCCGCCTGCTTATGTGAATGACCTGCTGAGTGAAGAAAAACTCAAGCGCTACGGCTATTTCGATGCCCGAAAAGTCGGCTTTCTACTTACCAAGGCCAGGCGCGGCAGTTCGATTGCCTACAAAGATAATATGGCGCTGGTCGGCATTCTTTCGACCCAGCTATGCCATTATTTTTTCATTGAACAATTTTCTAAGACTCTTCCAACGAGCATCACTAATCCTTCTTTAACCTGACACTAACCTATGGCTATGAATATAAACATGAAAAACATTATTCGACATTACATTTTAGAAAACCTTCTGTTCAGCGAAGATGAGCTGGCTTTAGAGGATAGCGATTCCTTTCTTGACAGCGGTTTTATAGATTCAACCGGCGTTATGGAAATCATACTTTTCATCGAAGAAACCTTTCGCATTAAAGTAACCGATGATGAAATGCTTCCGGCCAATCTCGATTCCGTAAACAATATGGTCGCTTTTGTCGAGCGCAAACAAGTCGTTGCGGCCTGACGAAGCCGGGTAAAGGTCATGTCCAGACTCTTGCAAGATACCTTACTCGCTACTGTCGCGCGCTATCCTGACCGTACCGCTTTGGTTACAGGCGATGTGCGAATGAGCTACCGAGAAGTGGCGCATTATGCCTGTCGCCTTGCCCATGCTCTGCGCGCTCATGGCGTGCGCCGCGGCGACCGTGTGGCGATTTTCATGGACAACACTTGGCAATGCGCCTCGTCAATCTACGGCGTATTGTTGGCCGGTGGCGTATTCGTTAGCGTTAGCGTTCAAACCAAGCATGATAAGCTGGCGTTTATCCTGCGCGATGCGGGCGCCTGCGTATTGCTCAGCGAATCGCATCTCGCACGTGTGCTCGGTCCGGTGATGAAGCAGTTGCCGATGTTGCGGGTGTTATGCACCGCTGAAGCCAAAGCATTGCCGCCGGGTATTGAAAACCTGTACGATGCATTGGCCGATATGCCGGCCACACCGCCGCCACAACAGTCTATTGCTTTGGATTTGGCCGCCTTGATCTACACGTCCGGCACCACAGGTGATCCCAAGGGGGTGATGCACACGCACCAATCGTTGTTATTTGCGCTAAACAGCATCAATGAATACCTGGGTTTTTCCGAAGACGACCGCCTGTTTTCGGCTTTACCGCTCAATTTCGGCTATGGCCTTTTCCAGTGGTTTTCTGCGGTGCATGCCGGGGCGGCTCTGGTGCTGGAACGTTCGTTTACCTATCCTGGACAGGTGTTCAAACGCATGCATGACGAAGCTGTAACCAGCTTCGCCGGCGTACCCACGGTATTCGCCATGATGCTTGCCCAGCACGCTCAGCAACCGCTACGCTTTCCTGATGTCAGGCTACTTACCAACGCCGCAGCGGCGCTGCCTACGGAGTTCATTCCCTCGCTACGGCGGCTCTTCCCACAGGCCAGTCTCTATAAGATGTATGGACAAACCGAATGCATCCGCAGCGCTTATTTGGATCCCGCCTTGGCCGAGATCAAACCGGACTCGGTGGGCTGCGCCATACCCGGCACCGAACTGCTGTTGCTCGGTGAAGACGGACAGGCCGTGGCACGGGGCGAGGTCGGCAATCTGTACGTGCGAGGCCCGCACCTGATGCGGGGCTACTGGAACCAGCCGGAAAAAACGGCTGAAGTGCTGGTACCCGGTTTACTGCCCGGCGAGTTGATGTTGAAAAGCGGCGATCTATTTCGTCAGGACGCAGATGATTATTACTATTTCGTGGCACGTAGCGACGAAATCATCAAAAGCCGTGGCGAAAAAGTGAGTCCCGCCGAAGTCGAAAACGCAATCTACAGCCTTCCGGCCGTACAGGATGTGGTCGTAGCGGGCATCCCCGATCCCTTGCTGGGTGAAGCGGTATGCGCGTTTGTTGCCGCGCGCGAAGGCGAAAAGCTGAACGTACAACAGATCAAGCGCATTTGCAGAGAGCGCCTGGAAAACTACATGGTGCCCAAACACGTCCTGCTGTTACCCGAACTGCCGCGCACAGTTAACGGCAAATTATCCCGCAAGCTGATCATGGAACACTGTGTTTCATTACTTACCGAATTGGATTAATTAATTTATTGAGGAGTTTACCCATGCCTATCAATTTTGCCGCCGCGTTCAAAATCGATCAAATTACTGAAAATCTTACTGCCGCACTCAAGCTCGACGAGGCTGCTGAAACCGCTAAAATTACCGAGCGCCTACGTGAGTTGCTGCGCAACCATCTCCACCGCCGCGGGCTCATCATCGCTATTTCGGGCGGCATAGACAGCGCGGTCTGTGCCGCATTGGCCGTGCGTGCGGTCGGCTGCGAGCGCGTGTTCGGCTTGCTGTTGCCTGAGCGCGATTCCTCATCCGAAAGCGCTATCCGCGGCCGTATGGTGGCAAAGCAACTCGGTATCGCCTATGAGGAATTCGATATAGCACCGGCATTGGACGCTTTGGGCTGCTACCAATGGCGCGATGAGGCCATTCGTGCCGTTTTTCCGAGCTATACCGATGCTTGGAAAAACAAAATCGTTATCTCCGGAGGACAAAAAGGGCATTTCAATTATTTCAAACTCGTGGTGCAATCGCCGGATGGGCAGTTATTTGAGCAAAGGTTAAGCTCGAAGAATTACCTACAAATCGTCGCAGCCACTAACTTCAAGCAGCGGGTGCGTAAAACTCTTGAGTATTTTCATGCGGATCGCCTGCATTACGCGGTAATCGGTACGCCCAACCGGTTGGAATACGATCAAGGCTTTTTTGTCAAAAACGGCGATGGCTCGGCCGACGTAAAACCCATCGCACACTTATATAAGACTCAAGTCTACGCGCTGGCGCGTTACCTGAAGCTTCCCGAAGATATATGTAACGCTCGGCCCACCACCGACACCTACAGCATGGCCCAAGGACAAGACGAATTCTATTTCGCACTGCCTTACGACCAGATGGATGTTGCCTTACTGGCTCACAATAGCGGCGAACCACCCGCTAAGTTGGCGGCGGAATTGAGCATCGGGCTTGGTCAAGCCGAATTCATTTACCGCGATATCGAAGCCAAACGCAAGACCACTGCCGTATTGCACTGGCCGGGGATTGCAATGGAGACGGTGGCCGGTCCGCATACTAAACCGCCGATGCTTGGCTGAAAGTCGATTATTGGATGATGTTCAACGGAGGCAGAGGTATATGACGATAACAAATAAACATAGAGTATGGTTACTGGCTACGGTAACGATGCTGGTACTGCCGGGATGCGATCAAACCAAACATGAGGAAACATCAATGGAGATAGCAACGCCAATCAGCATGCCGGAATGGCAAGCATTGGAGCAAAAACGAGTGGTTTTCGGCCACCAGTCGGTCGGAGAGAATCTCCTCAACGGCATAGCCCGATTAGCCGCCCGGGACGATGTCAAGATTGACATCCACGAGCAGCAAACGGCGCCGACGGTAAAGGGTATCAGTCATTTTTTTATCGGCAGGAACGGCGACCCAATATCCAAGATTGAGGATTTTGCCGCCGCCATTGATGCCGGTGCCGCCCAGGGAGCGGACGTAGCCCTGATGAAATTATGCTATGCCGACTTCGATGCCGCTACCGATGCAGGACAGCTGGCGCATAATTACATTGCCAACCTGGAATCTTTGGCGCAACGGCATCCCGACATCAGCTTCGTGGCGGTTACCGTACCGTTGAGGGCGGTGCAGACCGGACCTAAAGCCTGGATTAAAAGGCTCATGGGCAAGCTGCCAAGCGGCTATCTGGATAATGTCAAACGTGCGGAATTCAATACACTGCTTCGTGAGCGTTATCTTATGGCGGGCAGCTTGTTTGACCTTGCCCGAGCCGAGACGGAGTCTTCCGGCAAATACTGCATGGCCAGTGTGAATGGACAAGCGGTCGAGGCGCTGTGTCCTGAACTGACCCATGATGGCGGCCATCTCAACGAACGGGGGCAGGAGTTGGCAGCCGGCGCCTTTGTCAGTTTTATCAGCTCTCTCGATGCCCGGCAGGCGGCAAGATGAGCAGGCTAGCCAAGGACATCGGTATTGCCCTGCCGGAACAGGGATCAGGCCGTCCCCTGGGCCGGCCCCGCTCATTGTTGTCGGCAATTTTCGACCAAACAAATGATAAATCGGGCCGGCTAGCCAAAGATATCAGCTTTGCTCATCTGCGGCATCGGCCGGATCGCCCCATGAGCCTGGCTTCACGCTCATGGCTGCTGGCAAGCTCTCCCGGTTTGCGATTGATGCTGGTACATCGTATCGCTCGCTGGCTGTATTTAAAGCGTCAGCAGGATAACGATGGACGTAAATGGCTCTGGCGCTCCTTGTTGATTCCTCTGGGAGTGCTGAAATTGACCCTAATCAAGATCAATACCAAGAGCGATATTGCCAACGACTGTGAGATTGAAGGTGGCGTTTTATTTTCCGATCAGGGAAACATCATTTTCGGAGCCAGGAAAACCGGTGCCGGAACGGTGATTGGTACGCGCGTTACCGTCGGCATGAGTCATCACAGAGGACGCCCGGAGATTGGGCGCAATGTGTGGATTGGTTCGGATTGTGTGGTTTACGGCGCCATCAGTATTGGCGACGGCGCCACGTTAATGCCGGGCACCGTACTTACCAAAAGCATCCCCGGCGGCGTTGTCATGCGGGGCAATCCGGCACAGTTGGTGTTGCGGAATTTTGATAATTCCGAGTTGCGAACGCTCCGGGATGCGGATGCCGTGCACTACCTGAAAACAAACGTGGGAGGATAAATGTTCGAGAACATTCGTGCCGACATGAGGCGCATGCATCCTTGCGTAAAAAAGCTCCGCCCGACTGACGTCCTGTATTCGCTGTGGATGAATTATGGATTGCGTGCGCTGGTGATATACCGTTTTGGACGCTGGTTGAGTAACATACGCAAACATTATTTCGGCTGGGTCATTGCGACGCTTCTTTACCCTATTTACTGGATGTTATCGGTTTGTGTACGTAAGGCTTATGGTATCGACCTCGCTCAAAGTGCGGATATTGCACCCGGTTTCCACATTAATCACTTCGGGGGGATTGAAGTAAGAAATTGCCGTATTGGGCCGCGCTGCAACATTCAACAGCAGGTCAAGTTGGGACCGGTTGAGACCAAGGATAGAGGTCCGGCGATCGGTGCAGGCGTGTGGATCGGCGCCCATTCACGGATATACGATGATGTCAGTGTCGGGGATGGCGCCACTATTGGCGCCGGCGCCGTAGTAACTCAGGATGTCCCTCAACACTGTCTGGTACTCGGCAATCCGGGCCGTATTGCTCAACGGGATTACGATAATCGTGATTTTCTATAAGACCAACGCAGCCAATTCTTTCATTTTTCAGGGAGGAGGAAGATCCCGTAACTTGATTCCGACACACAAGCGCTTAAAACCCTGACTCCCTGATCAATACGGCTGCGATGTACCGCATAACAATGGAACGATGCCTTCAGGTTTTCCATCAATCAAGACAATGAGATAAGCTCATCTTCAAAACTCGGCATCATGATAAACATTCTGCACATCATCGAGATCATTCAGCAAATCTAAGAATTTTTCAAACATCGCCATATCATCCCCGCTAATAGCGGTAACGCTTCTTGGCACAAACTGAATTTCATCCACATCAAAATCAATCTCACCCAACAAATCCGTTAAGGCTTGCTTTGCCTTAAAGTAGTCGGCGTGGGGCGTGAAAACAGTGATTTTTCCATCATCGCTTTCAATATCGGTGACATCCACATCGGCCGTGAGCAATGCTTCAAGAACAGCATCCTCGTCATCATTTTTAAAGCCCAAGATAGCGGCATGGTCAAACATGTGGCTGACCGTGCCTTGGGTACCGATTTTACATTTTGTTTTGGTAAAACACTGGCGCACATCGCCAAAAGTACGGTTAGGGTTGTCGGTCAGGCAATCGACAATCACCATGCAGCCACCGGGGCCAAAACCTTCATATCGCGCCGGAGCGAAATCCTCGCCGCCTCCGCCTTTAGCTTTGTCGATTGCTTTCTCAATAACATGGGTAGGGACTTGGTCTTTCTTGGCGCGTTCAATCAACCCGCGCAATGCTAAATTTCCAGACGGATCAACGCCTCCCGATTTGGCGCTGACATATATTTCGCGGCCGTATTTGCTGTAAACCTTTGCCTTGGCATCGGATGTTTTGGCCATAGACACTTTACGGTTTTGATAGGCTCTACCCATTTGCTTACTGCTCCATTAATTTAAGATAAATAGGCTAATTTTACAGATAAGTATTTGTATAGGGAACCTTTCTTGATTTTGGCGGTTAAAGAACAGGCTGTTATGGATTCTTGGGCGTTACATCGGTACTTTAAACCTTTAGGCGGGACAGCCGGGCGTGCCGTGCGCGCCTTCTACCGGGCTTAAAATTGGCGCGCACAGCACGCGGCCCGCTCAATGCAACATTGCTGACTTATTTAGCCTCTTTCGTGAATAAATCGTCTTTTTTAAGTTAACCAGGCTTGTCACGGCACCGATGGATATGCACGTAATGAAGATGGGTTTAAGACATAGTGCTCAAGGCGAATATGAGTTCGCGGCCGTTATGAACATGATCACACTGCAACTATGTTGGAGGTGTCTCGGCTTTAGCTTTCCTGATTAGTAAGATGTTTCAGCTAGCACTGCCCTATCGGCATGAACACCTATGACCGTAGGGGCAACCCCTTGTGGTTGCCCTGTGGGCAGGCACAAGGCCCACCCCTACAATACTCTGGCTGAAACATCTTACTAATCAGCTTAGCTTTTGTCGTATTGTCAGTTATTCCGCCCATAAGCAAAGCTGTCATTGATTAAATTCACGCTAATTGCTTCAACTCAGAACTTTTAACAGCGTTGTTATGCGATAATTAACGAATAAAAACAATAAAGCCTTAAGGCTTATAAATTAAGGAAATACCATGTTCTCATTGCAAACCATCTTCGGCAAAGGCGATAAATTTTATGGCCTGCTTGAAGCCAGCGCCGAATCCGCGCGATCATCAGCCAGGGCATTGATCGAGCTTCTAAGTACGCCCGCAACGCAACAATCATTGGAAAAGTTTAAACAGGCGCGCCGCCGGGAAAAGGATTTATTCGCACAAATCAGCGAGGAATTAGTCAATACTTTTGTTACCGTGCTCGATCGCGAAGATATTGAAGCCCTTAACGGCGCCCTTTACAAAATCCCTAAAGTCGTGGAAAAGTTTGCGGAGCGGTATACGCTGGCCTTGGGCCGCATTGGCGATGTGGATTTCACCAGTCGTGCTGCGATGCTGGAACAAGCCTGCGAAGTCTTGGAACACATGGTTAAACTGTTACGTAAAGGGATGGATTTGGATCAAACCAAAAAATTAAACGATCAGTTGCAAACCATTGAAGCCGAAGCTGATCGTCTAATCCTTGAATTGTATCGAGATGCCTATGCCAATGAAACCGATCCGATCCGTTACTTGGTAAAAATGGATTTGTTTGAAATCCTCGAAAAAGCGATTGACCGCTGCCGCGATGCCGGTAATGTCATCTACCATATCGTCTTAAAAAATTCATAAAAGGGTTTTCATGCTGACCTTGCTCTTGCTCGTCATTCTGGTAGCGCTGGTATTCGAGTTCATCAACGGGTTCCACGATACCGCGAACTCCATTGCCACGGTTGTTGCCACAAAGGTTTTAACACCAACGCAAGCGGTAATACTTGCCGCAGTCACCAATCTGGTCGGCGCCTTATCGGGTACCGCAGTGGCCAAAACCATTTCGTCGGGATTAGTGGATACCGGCATGGTGAATATCACCTCTGAAGTCCTGATCTGCGCGCTGACCGGCGCGATTATCTGGAATCTTATTACCTGGGCGTTGGGGCTGCCGTCCTCTTCCAGCCATGCCTTGATCGGCGGCTTATGCGGCGCAGCGCTGGCAGCCGGAAACAATAATCCCGATGTTTTGATATGGTCGAAAACGGCGCTAGTCTGGACAGAAAATAAAGGTTTGTTTTGGAAGGTCGTGGTTCCGATGATCAGTTCGCCGCTTGCCGGTTTTACTTTAGGTATCGTTATCATGGGCGGCTTGATGGCTATCATTAGCGGCATGAATTCAGCCGGTGGTGTCATGGCGCGAATGGCGCGCCCAAAATGGATTAATGCTGTGTTCGGGAAGGCTCAGCTTTTGTCGGCCGGTTATATGGGGTTTGCCCATGGCAGCAACGATGCGCAAAAAACCATGGGCATCATCGCATTAGCCATTTTTACCGCCAACAGCGCCGGTACGCTCGATCAGTTGCCGCACTGGGCTGAATTTTTACGACCGGATGGCGGAGAAAAAGACATCGATACCTGGATCGCCTGCACTTGCGCTTTGGTTATGGCGCTTGG
Organism: Methylococcaceae bacterium; assembly: GCA_044426515.1. GTDB lineage: Bacteria > Pseudomonadota > Gammaproteobacteria > Methylococcales > Methylomonadaceae > Methylobacter_A. The sequence goes on from JAUGSS010000141.1 coordinate 24,623, forward strand.
CACTTCGATAGGCGGCTGGCGTATTATCAGGACTCTCGGTCACAAAATGGTCAAGCTGCACCCGATTAACGGCTTCGCGGCGGAAACCAGCTCAGCGACCATTCTGTTGACCGCTGCCCATTTCGGCATGCCGGTTTCCACCACGCACAGCATCTCAACGGCGATTATGGGCGTAGGTTTTGCCAAGAATCCTCACGCGCTTAAACTTTCCGTCATCGAACGAATTGTTTGGGCATGGATTTTGACGATTCCGGCAGCCGGAGGAGTATCCTGGGGCATGGTGAGTTTGTTGTTTCTGTTGCATTAGAAGACGATAAGGTCTTTGATGAACTGCCGATCACCTGACTTTTTCAAATACCTGATAAATCAAATATTGCGACCTGTACGATTACGATATTTACCCACGAAAGATACGAAATAAATCAGCCTGTTGTATTGAACAGGCTGTAGGTCGTGCCGTGCGCGCCTTCTCCGGGGCTTAAAAATACCTCCTACTTTGCGTTTAAACCCTTTGGCGCGCGGCACGCCCTGCCCTACGTAAAAATGGAAGCCCCTGTGTTTTATCTCTTCGAATAGCTTCATGTTTTTTGGGCTTTGTCTGGACTAATTGATTTACTCTAATCGTGCAGGTTGAAATATTGTAGGAGGTGTTGACCCAAGGAAGCGCATCAATATTACTTCACTGTGTTCAGCACATCTTACGGATGTGGTAATTTATTTTTTGCGGTTTACCTTAAGCAAAATAATCTCAATACCGAGTCAGCTAGTTCTTGAAAAATCAGGGTTAGCGGGCAAACCCGACTTGACGTGAATATCGACGTCAAAGCCTGCCTTATTGATAGGCAGGCCAATGACGCTACGCTCTACATATGCGCTCCAATGTAGGAACACTATCAAATCTCAAGAGTTTTATAGGCGATGCTTTACCAAAGACAGTCGTTCTGAGAATATAACCAAGACGGAGTTGAGACGGTGATGAGGAAACTTAATCATCGTCGTCAAAAAACGCTCATCTTTAAAACGCTTTATACCGTGTTTTGGGTTGAGTTATTACAAGAAGCGGGTACGAATACCAGGATTGCGCGTCGGAGTTGAACCCGCCATTTTTCTATGCAACGGAGCAAACATGACATCTCAGTATATATATTCTTTTCATGAAGGCGATGGCAAAAACAAGGTTTTGCTGGGCGGTAAAGGCGCCAATCTTTGTGAGATGACCCAAATAGGTTTAAATGTACCTCCTGGCTTTGTAATCAGCACAGAAGCTTGTCTCGATTACTTACAGCACAAACAATTACCCGACAGCTTAATGGACGATGTTAAGCGACAAATCAATGCTATTGAAAAAGAAACCGGCAAACAATTCGGCGGGACAAGCAATCCTTTATTAGTTTCAGTACGCTCCGGTTCGGCGATTTCGATGCCCGGCATGATGGACACCATTTTAAATTTGGGTTTAAACCAACTGACCTTGCAAGGCTTGATTGAACAAACTCAAGACCCGCGCTTTGCCTACGATGCTTATCGGCGTTTTATTCAATTATTCGGTAAAGTTGCGTTGGGCATTGCCGATGAAAAATTCGATGTTCATTTTGAAGAAGTAAAAAAACAAGCCGGCATTAAAGCCGACGTGGCGTTGGATGCCGATCATCTCAAACAAATCAGCGAGCTGTTCCTGCAGGTCGTTAGAGAACAAACCGGTCATCCGTTTCCTGAAGATGTCTATGAACAACTGGAAATATCCATCAAGGCGGTATTTAACTCATGGACCGGTAAACGAGCGGTGGATTATCGCCGCGAATTCCATATCACCCCCGAAATGGCTAACGGCACCGCAGTCAACGTGGTCACGATGGTGTTCGGCAATATGGGTAACGATTGCGCCACCGGCGTCGGTTTCACCCGTAATCCCGGTACCGGCGCCAATGAAATGTACGGCGAATATTTGACCAATGCCCAAGGCGAAGATGTCGTAGCCGGTATCCGCACGCCCAAGCCCGTACAAGAGTTGGCTACGGAAATGCCCGATTTATACCGCCAACTGGTTGAACTGCGTAACAAACTCGAAGAGCATTATCACGAAGTGCAGGATTACGAATACACCATCGAGCGCGGCGTGCTGTACTGTTTGCAAACCCGCTCCGGCAAAATGAATGCCACCGCCATGGTCAGGACCTCGGTAGAAATGGTGCAGGAAGGGCTCATCAACAAAGAGCGCGGCTTATTACGCATCGATCCGGAAATACTTGAACAACTGCTGCATCCGCAGCTGGACCCGCAGCACAAAGTACCGCCCATAGCGCAAGGATTACCGGCATCGCCGGGCGCTGCATCCGGTAAATGCGTATTCGATGCCGATACCGCCGAATTAATGGGCCATGCCGGCGAAAAAGTCATTTTGTTGCGCGAGGAAACCAAGCCCGAAGATATTCACGGTTTTTTTGCCGCACAAGGCATTTTAACCAGCCGCGGCGGCAAAACCTCGCACGCGGCGGTAGTTGCGCGCGGCATGGGTAAAGCCTGTGTTGCCGGTGCTGAAGACATTAAAGTCGATGTCGCATCGCGCACGGCGCAAGTCGGCGATCTGCGCATTCAGGAAGGCAACATCATCACTATTGACGGTTCCAGCGGCAAAATTTATTTAGGCGCCATCGCCACGATTACCCCGAAAGTGTCTGAAGAGTTGCAAACACTGTTAAGCTGGGCCGATGAATTTGCCACCCTAAAAGTGCATGCCAATGTCGATACCCCGGAAACCGCCCGCCTGGCTGCCAATTATGGCGCTACCGGTATCGGCCTGTGCCGCACCGAACGCATGTTTAATGCCAAAGAGCGTTTGCCGTTAGTGATTGACATGATTCTGGCGGACAATAAAGACAGCCGCCAAGCCGCGTTAGAAAAGTTATCCCCGATTCAACGCGACGACTTCGTCAAGTTGTTTACGGCCATGTCGCCTCATGCGGTGACAGTGCGCCTGCTCGATCCACCAATGCACGAGTTCCTGCCTAGCGAACATCAGCTTGAAGAAGAAATTCGTGCGCTGCAACATTACGAAACTATCATCAAAGGCCAGCGCGTCACCCTGGAAACGCTAGGCGGCGAGTTAGCGTTACCGGCGCCGTTTAACCTGCTCAACGAAGAAGTCATCAGCAAAGCGATGGCTAAAAAACAGCTGATGCTGAAAAAAGTGCGCGACTTATACGAAGTCAACCCGATGCTTGGGCACCGGGGTGTGCGTCTGGGCATGACCTATCCCGAGATTTACAAAATGCAGATACGCTCCATTCTGGAAGCGGCAGCCATTTGTGAACGCCAAGGCCTGGCCATATTGCCGGAAATCATGGTGCCGCAGGTGATTACCTTGCAGGAACTGAAAAAGGTGAAAGAGTATGCGCTGGAAATGCAGGAGTTGGTGGAAAACCAGTACCAAATTCGAGTTAATTACAAATTCGGCACCATGGTTGAAACCGTTAGGGCTTGTACCCGTGCCGGGCAACTGGCCGAAGTTGCGGAATTTTTCTCATTCGGCACTAACGATTTAACCCAAGCAACCTTCTCATTCTCGCGTGAAGATGCGGAAAATAAATTTTTGCCGCTGTATAACGAAGTGGGCCTGCTTCATGACAATCCGTTTGAAGTGTTGGACGTTAAAGGCGTCGGGCAGTTAATGAAAATGACCGTGGAACAAGGCCGGCAAACGCGCCCCGATATTAAGATCGGCATTTGCGGAGAACAAGGCGGCCATCCGCAATCGATTCGATTCTGTCATCACATCAAGCTCGATTATGTGTCTTGCTCGGCACCGCGCATTCCTATAGCCAGACTGGCAGCGGCTCATGCCAAGCTGCTTGAAGACAGCTACAATCCGGCCTGAAGCAAAACGGCGGTTGGCCCCCTAGGGACAACCGTCCATCATTACCTATATAGAAGTTACGCATTGACGACAGACTGAAATTGTGGGTTAAGGTTTGCCATTGTCGGCATAAGCTTAGCGATATAACCTCATTGAACAAATTGCGTTGGAAACTGTAACAATTGCCTATCAATGACATGACCGTAAATTTCTGTAGCTGAACATAGCCGCAAATCGCAGCAAAGAGATGATTTTTAACAGCAGTTTTACTGCGCGCCTGAAAATGCTCGATGTTACAGACCTGCTTGATGGCACGGTGATACTGTTCAATATGCCAGTGTCTGTCATGTTGCTCGATGAACGTTTTCCGGTCAACGGCAGCCAGTGGGTCATTATCGGGCAAAAAGACGGCGTAATGTAATGGCGCGGTTGGTCTTTCAACCACGTCCGAAATAACTCCACATATCCGAATTTCTTGAGCCAAACGGCCAAACCGTCGTCCGCGAACTGAGCATAATTTTTGCCTAGGGCAATCGGACGAATGCTGTTTTCAACGGAGGTTGTTATCGATGGGCAAATCGCCGATTTCGGCGTAACGTATGAGGGCTCCCCAGCATTTCAAGCTGCAATCGATCGCTTTGGCCGTTGCGGTATTGGGCGCGATACGCAGACGGGTTTGTTGGAGCCAATCCTGCAAAGCCGCCAAGGCGGCAGACTTTTCTCCGCGCGCAGGCATTCGCGCTCATCGGGCGAAGGCCGCAGCCTTCCGCTTCGATGGCATACAGCACCGCGATGCGGTTCAAGGCTTCTTGCGCGATCGGACGTTGACTGGCTTGGAACAGGTCGAAGAATTTCCGCCGTGCGTGCGCCCAACACGCCAGTTCGATGCAAGGCTCGATCCGGTGTTGATGCTCGGGATGCGTGCGGGCAGCCGCAAACAGGGCTTTATAACCCGCGTAGTCGTCGACCAACAGGCGTCCTTGCGAAACTGCCCGGCATGCCGGCCGCTACGACCGGCTTGATAGTCGAAGACGACGATCCTGGGCCCGGTTGCAAGTCATTGCTGCGATAAGCCCACAGGTAGGCTTTCTTGGTTTTACCGCTGCCGGGATCGGGTTGCGGTACCGGCGTTTCGTCGGCATGCAGGCTATGCCGTTGCCGCAGATGCCGGACTAAACGATCGGTCGCGACGCCGAGGCGTCCGACCCAATCAGCCAGGGAGCGGGACAAGATCACGCCGTCCGGGGCGGCGATTTGTTCCAGACGATACGGCGGTAGATGATCCAGATATTTACCGATCATCACCCAAGTCAATAAACCCACGGCCGCTATTCCGCCGTCGATTACCGCCGGCGGAACCGGCGCCGTGATGGTTTCGCAAGCACGGCAGGCGTACTGCGGACGAATGTGGCTATGCACAAAAAACTTGGCCGGCTCAACGTCCAATTGTTCGCTGATGTCTCCGGCAACTGCTCCTGCGTTGCTCTACCTCCTGCATCCCTGCAGTCGTCGCCAATCTTGACCAAATCCTTGCCGCATTTTCCACAGGTACAGGCGTCGGGTTCGTGGCGATGTTCGATACGCGGCAGATGATCGGGTAACGGTTGCCGACAAGCCACAGGGATGTGGTGAATGCAGAAAATGCAGGAGCATTTTTCTGCCTGCGCGTGAACGTTTGGGCCGAACCACGGTGTCGCAGGGTTGAGCATCCTGAAGTTGCTCAGCTTCGATGGCCGAGCTATCGGTATTCCAGGTTTCCTCGAACACGTCCTGTTGCAGCGGCGCCAGGGCTTCGCTCTTGATGCGGAAACGGATGCGTTTGTAATAGGCCAGTTCGTACGTCAGGGCAGCAATTTTGGCGTCTTTGGCTTGGATGATTTTGGCATCCCGCGCCGCCTGACCGAGAAGCGCCTGAAGCATCGTCGCGACTTGAGTTTTAGCGGCAGGCTCCAGATTTAATTGATCGAGTTCGGCGAGCGTTTCCAGGGTTGTATTATCCCCCCATAAATCACATTAACTCATTGGCTTTAATTGGACTTATTGGTTTTAGGCTTCATTTTAGAACTGCCATTCCGCTGAGGGTTTTGCCGACAACCGCTGCCAATTTACGCCGGCGATTAACCATTGCCACTGCGCCTGACTGATCGCAAACACCGCATCGTTGACCTTAGGCCAGACAAAACTGCCCTGATGCAAACGGCGCTGGCATAGCCCATCCCACAGCAACAGGCGTAGGCGGTTGCCGGCTCGGTTGCGAAAAATAAAGGCGGCTCCGGCACACAGCGAATGCCCAGACTCTGCTGGACGATCGCCGACAAGCCATCCAGGCCGCAAACCGGGGCCACCGCGACCCAAATCTGCGCCGGACTCGCGATCAAACCAGACATCGCAACAACTCCGCCACCCAGCTCGCAGACACGGAAGCGGGTAAGTCCAAGCGATGGCCTTGGACATGGGTGAAAACAATGGCCGCAGCCGCAGACGGCTCAATATGCACCGGTATTAAAGCCGCTGAATCTGTCGCGGGTAATTTGCGATAGTCGCTCAATCGCGCCGCGAACGTACGGACATTGATTTGCTGTTGCCTGTAATACTCGGCTTGTGGCAAACCACTGCGTTGCCACGCTTCAATAGGCTGACGCCATTTCGATGTTGTGGATATACTCACTCCTGATCAAAAAATCACAGGATGCCGCTGCCGAAATTTTTTTCATAGGTGGTACGGCTGAGCGCTTACGAAAGTCCTTTAGGATGCGTGACACGTAAGGGTTTTAACAATCGATGAGGGTGTCCCGAATTTTGTGTAAACGGATTTTCTCAACAGCGGGCTAAAAAATGTTGCAAAAATTAAATTAATCATTATAATAGGCAATCTTTGTTGGGTCGTTAGCTCAGCCGGTAGAGCACCGCACTTTTAATGCGATGGTCGCGCGTTCGAATCGCGCACGACCCACCACAAAGCCTTTGATAATAAAGGAATTCAACAGATTGCCCGTCGAGTTGAAGCAATGTAAAACACAGTTAGGCGCAAATTTAGGCGCACTTCTGTATTAATTGCTCAATGAGGTGGCGTAATGAACCAGCAAGATCAATCCAAAATAGTCCAATACTGGGCTGACAATCACTTAGTTGTTTCCGGTAATCAATACCGACTAATCGACAACTGTACTCATAAAAATATATTTCAATTTGATGCCAATTCGGTATCTGATGCTGTAGAGAAGTGTTACCAATTCCTTCGTTTTGGGAGGGCTGCATAATGGCTTATATTCGCCCTTTAGCAAACGGAAACTTCCGCGCCGATGTCCGCATGAAAGGTATTGTTAAAAACAAAACCTTCTCTTCTGAATCAATTGCCCAAGCCTGGGCGGATAAAATCGAACATAGCATTAAAACCATTCCGTACATGGATCAGGCGCAATTGCTGGCACTATCTGAGGCCGATATTGATAGCATGGGCGGTGAGGAATTATTCAAGCAGTTGGGTGTTGATTTGTTTTCTCTTCGTAATCAAGCTCAATTAGAGGCTATCAATGCACTAAGCAAAAAAGAGCTACTGCAACTATCCCCGCAAGAAATTGAGCGCATGGGTGGTGCTGAACTGTTTTTACGGGCCGGAAAGCGGATCAGGTATAAAACCTTTCGTGAAGTCTGTAATGAATATTTAAGCAAGTGGAGCAAAAAAGATTATCAAGGGCAAATGCAGCGGGTTGATTATTGGTGCAAAATATTTGGTGATCGGATTATGACCGACATTGATATTTTTGATCTTCGCGAACACGTTGACAGCATGGTTGATAGTGGAGAACGTGCCAGCACCATCAACCGCAAGAAAGCAGTATTATCTAGCGTCTACAAATTCGCCCTGAGCCGTGGCTATGTTGATGTCAATATCGTTCGTAATGTTGTCATTGATGATGACACTAAGCGCCGGGATAGAGTCTTAAGTGATAGCGAACGCCAAAGATTGATTAAAGCCTGCCAAGAGTCACACTGGAATAAACTTTATCTGCTGGTGCTAATGGCGATGACCACCGGAGCGCGTAGGGGTGAGCTGATGAATTTGCGTTGGTGTGATGTGAGCTTTAAAGATAATACCGGCTATTTAGGTGACACCAAAAATGGAACAAGTAGAGAGTTGCACTTTGCGCCGGTGGTAATGACCGAGTTAAAACGTTTTCAAGAAGTCGGTACCGGCTTGATATTTCCTTCCGATGAAAAACCCAGGCAACCAATGGATTTTCGCAAGGCCTGGAGCAAAGCACTGAGGGTGGCAGGCATATCAGCAAAGGATATACTTAATGCTGATGGTACTGTAAAACTGGAAAAATTCACCTTCCACTGTTTACGGCATGGCTTCTGTTCGGCGCTGTCCGATTCCGGTAAAGAAATTAATCAAATTGCCAAGCTAGCGGGCCATAAGAGCATACAAACTACGATGCGATACATTCATCAAGGCCGCGACCAAAAGCGCCTTATCGTTGACGAATTAGCGCAGGCATTTAGCTTATAATCTGTTTAAGCCAGTCTATCCCGACGGGGAGAAAAGCGGAGTCATTAACCGCCTGACTGGCTTTCCCCAATAATGAACTGCACTTTAATGGAATTGCATCGATGACAAAAGAGCTTGATACAAGGTGGTTTGATTTAAAGAATTATGAGGCGTTAAAAGCAATGTCTATTGAGGGTTGGGCATGGCAGCTTGAAGCGCGCAATCATTTTCACACGATAGCATCCGGTTATTCGAAGTTATCGGATGATGATCATAATTGGATGCATGAAACCTGGTTATCAATAGCGCCAACAATAAAGGCGGGAATTGTGCCGCTCGATCCAAATGATGTGATGGATAGGTACATGTGGAGAGCTGATGAAATAGTAAATGGGAACTCTTTTTCTACAGCTTCGGTTGATAGCCTTACATCTTGTGACTTATGGAGCATAGCAAAAGACGATGATCTTAGTCATGTATGGGATGCTTGCTTATGTGTGGTCGCTGATAATTATGAAGGTGATCACAATAATGAGTTATCAAAAATAGCTAATACGCCGATTGATTTTCATATCAAGAAAAATTTTTCTTCTCTTGCTGATTCGTTAGCGCATGTAGCGATTAATCTAGCCGCGACTGATGAGCAGATCAAAAATGACTTTACCCACTGGTTGACGCATTATAGAAAAGCCGTTGATATTCAGCCGCAAAAAAAACTATTTAATCAGGTAGATTTTGATTACTGGGTTAAGTTTGGTGTCGTTCCTTATCTTGATTTAACACTTATAGCCAAAATAGAAGGAAAAAAGATTACCCAAAATAAATTGGCTCAGTTGATTTTTCCTGATGAAATTGATGTCGATATTGTTGAGCGATTACGCAAAGTAACCAAGCCAACGGCAGAAATGATAATCAAAAGCGAGACATATAAAACACTATCTGCTCAGCTAGTCTTTGAAAATACAACTGGAATGAAAAGAGCATAGAATTATTCCGGTATGAAAATAAAGCAAAGTCATACCGGCATTAAAATCAAAAACTTACATCCCTCGATCTATTTTTAACATCTTGAAATAATAGCCTCACAATCTTTTAACAACATGAGGCTATATCATGCAATCCCAACCTACCGTAACACTCATTGACTTGGTTCCTTGCCAAGCTATTCCTGAGCGCTTCCCGCACCTATACAGCCACAAAAGCTGGGCATGGGCGGTCAAGCAGCGTCAACACAATGGACTTGCTAAAGCTTTTCGTAAAGTCGGCAAGAATCTATTTGTAAATACCCTGGCACTGGCTGAGTGCATCGACGCACAGCTTTCTGATTGAACCGCATAATAAATGCGGTGCAAAGCCTTATGTAATAAGGCTTGTAATCAATTAGGCGTAAATATAGGCGTAATTTTCCCGGTTTTTTAACAAAAGACTTCAATTCGGCGGGCAAAATCGGACGGGAAAGGGCGCTGAATAAAATAATGCACTCTTTGAGGAATTAAAAAGCAGGTTTGGCGGTAAGGTAGAAAAGGCCATACCATCCTAAAGTTGATTGTTTCTATTTTGTAGATGCACTATCAACAAATAGTTGACAATGCAGGAGAAATGCAACTTTCCTTTTGTTTTACGCGACTAAATGAAAAAAAAGTGTTGACGTGTGTCTATTTATGTGCTCTTGACAAAACTGATAATTAACATTATCATGATAAGCGAATACAAAGACATAAAAAAAGGCCGCCTGATTGTGGAGATCAAAAGCAGCCTTTCTAAATTTTGTTTTCATTTTTTGCAACAACAAAACTTTGGTCGGTTTAAATGTTGTTGCGGTTGTACCATAGGAATTAGATACAAATTAATAATAGCACAATCGTGTCCTAATTAAAATAGGCGGTGCGTGTTTTTTTACTTGCATAAAATCCCCGCATACACCGCACAACATTGAAACCTAAATTTATTTAGGAGATTTTTCAATGACAAAAGAATTACAAGAATTTTTATCCATCATTCAATGCGCTACCCTTTCCGGTTACGCGCCGCTAACCATCCGCACAGCCATTCGCCTTGGACAGCTCAACGCCGAGCTTATCAAAGTCAAAAACCGCGATGTTTATCGCATCAAACGCATAGATTTTGAATCCTGGCTATTAGCTAAAGGCCGAAGCATCAAGGCAGGTGCTTAATGATGGATGCCGTCAAATTCATTTCAGGCGTCGGTCAGCTCCACACCAATGAGCCTGATCCAGAAAAACCAAAAAAAATACTTAAACCTTATTTATCAATTGGTATTGCTGATATTCAGGCATTGGTTGATAACCCTCCAACTGTCAGTAAGCCCAACAGCCAATGGATAATGGCATCTAGCTATCCTAGCCGCGTATTCAAAGAACAGGAGCAACACGGATCATTTCAAATGCTGTGGGCAGATTTGGACAATAACCCACCGCCAATTGCAGAACTGGCCGTCATCGTAGAAAAGATCATCGGTAATTATGATTACGAACTCTACAACACCGCCAGCGCAACGCCTAAAAACCAAAAAGCCCGACTGTTAATATGGCTTGATGAGCCAATGAAGTTTCCTGAATGGCTTATTACACAGGAAATACTCAACGAAAAGTTAGAGTCATTCGACGTCATTCCAGACGATGCAAACCTTCGGGCCGGGCAGTTATGTTACCTACCTAATCGCGGAGCAATATATAACTCGGCATCCAAAAGAGGTGGTCATCATGAGCGCCTTTAATCCAACACAATCGTGGGCGGATGATATAACCACCAAGCATGAAAGAATAGCAGCCGATACGTTAGTTATGGAAACAGCCAGACAAGCATCAATGGCTAAACGTTCTGCCCTGAATGAAGATGATGCCTTTGATATTTATAAGGCATTTAATGCTGCATATCATCCAACTGATTGGATCACAACCTCCGGCTACGACATCCGTGGAAATAAGGCACGACACCCTAATTCGAAAAAAGGCGGATATTCCGCAGGCATTTATCAGGATGAAAAAGGTATTTGGCGAATACATGCGTTAAGCACAAATGATCCTTTATATGTTGCCGGAAGTAAGAGCGGTCACGATGCAATTAGTACGTTCTGCACATTGTTTCATGGTGGTGATATTGACGCAGCGTTAAAGGACGCAGGCGACAATCTGTTAACCATTGGTAGTGAGTCATTCAATAAGGCAAAGCAACGAGTCCATGAGCAGAAAAAGGCAAAAGAAAAAGCCCAAACAAGCTCAGGTTCACAATCACAGACTGGATCATCTAATAATTCCGAGGACTTAGATTCGGAAACATTATCCCACGATTATCCAACATTTGATCCGGTTGGCTTTTACGGTATTGCTGGCGAAGCGGCACATTTAGCATCCGAGAAATCGGAGGCTGATCCTATTGCAGTTTATTTCTCCTTCCTGGTTGCTATGGCTGCAATGTTGGGCCGTCATAAGTTCATTCGAGTTGGTGACAGCAAGCACTATGCCCGATTATTTGCCGCACTTGTCGGCGCGTCCAGCCGTGCCAGAAAGGGTACTTCGTTTAAACCAGTCGAGCGCATAATTCGCAAAATAGAGGAAATTTTTAATAAATCATCTATTGGATCGATGAATGTATTAGCTATTGCAAACGGCGGCTTATCAAGTGCTGAAGGTCTGGTTTATGCGGTTCGGGATGAATCTGAGCAAACTAGCGGTAAAGATGACACGCCACTATGGGAAGGAGTCGATGACAAGCGCCTTTTAGTAGTCGAAGAAGAGCTTGCCAATGCGTTCAAGATTGCCCAACGAGAAGGGAACACTTTGTCTCAAGTGCTACGCAGAGCTTGGGATGGTGGCACACTCGCACCAATGACCAAAAACAACAGATTGAGTGCGACTGATCCACACATTAATACGCTGGGCCATATTACACAGTTCGAGCTGAATGGAGTGGTAAGCAAGTCAGACATATATAACGGATTAATCAATCGGTACTTATGGGCGTGTGTCCGCAGAACGAAGAAGTTATCCAGGCCGCAGCAGATGGATGATGACGCAGTTTGTAATATAGCGCGCAGGTTAGCCGATGCGTTATTGAAATCTCAATCATCCGAAAATAACGAAATCTGTTTAGATGATGAAGCTCTTAATTTATGGGACGTGCAATATCATGTTATCAGCACTGATCGTCATGGTGCTATCGGAGCAATTACTTCGCGTAATGAGGCGCATGTACTACGCCTTGCACTATTGTTCTGTTTATTGGATGGCGTAAGCGCTATTACAACAGCTCACATTTGGGCAGCAATTCATGTGGTCAATTATTCAACGGCAAGTGCCGAATTTATCTTCACAGTACCGTCGGACGAATCGCCTGATGCACAGAAGTTATTAACCGCGCTGGATGTTAAGCCGTTGTCGCAAAGTGCTATCAGCAAGGTTTTTAATGGTCATAAGTCAAAAGCTGATTTAACTACATTATTAACCGATTTGCAGACACTAAATAAAATTAGAAAACAAACCCCAGAGATAGGCCGTAAGGTTATATGGGAGAAAATTTAAAACCAGCGTGAGAAATTGAGAAATTGAGAATTTGGAGTCATAAGCCCAGTAAATATGCGGGTTTACCAAATTCTCAAGCATGAGAATTTAAGAGAATTTATCGATAACCAGATTATTAATTATTTATTGAAAAGCTAAATTCTCACTAATTCTCAACAATGAGAATTTAGCAAAGTCCTGCTATTACTGGGCTGGAGTGGTTAATTTCTCAAATTCTCAAATTCTCAAACTAATTTTAAAAATATAAAGAATATTACCGCCCCCAATACCGGGGCGAAGGCAGAAGAATATGAACAACGAATTATTAGAACAAAACAACAACACCATGACCATAAAAAGCGATTCAGACCGAATTGCAGCTTTCCGCCAAAAAACTGTTAAAGCAATTGAAATCTGGCAACCCGTTCCGGGCGAAAGCCTTGTTGGCATTCTTGCTGGTCATCAAAAAGCGAGCGGTGTTTATGGAGAAAATTATCAAATCCTAGTACAGGATGAAAGCGGAGCCGTAACAGCAGCATGGCTTACCCAATGGTTAAAAGAGAATCTCAAGGCTCAAGGTTCTGAGGTTGGGGACTTGGTGGCGCTAACATTTTTAGGTAAGAAAACCAGTCCAGCCGGACGCGGGTATAACGCTTATTCATTGATCGTTGAAAAGGCATAAGCTAATGAGTAACGACGTTTACGAGGCTTTACGCCTACTTTCGGACATCGACATGGATCACATGCACGCGGTCAATGATCCGCTGCATCCACGGCACCGTGGGGCTGTAAAAAACTATATTGAATTGGCCGAATGGTGCAGTATCGAGTTGTCCAAGCGCGGTGCTTACGACTACCCGACAAATGTACAACCGCCGCCATTGAAAGAAACCCGCAAAGGCTTTATGAGGCCACCTTGAAGCGGCTTAACTTAGGACTCGCATAACTATAGATAGTATGTTGGTCACACGAAATTGTTAAATAGTGATATAATAACTCATACAACAAATTGATTTAAAAGGAGTTTCAATGCAAACAGCAAGAGACATATTAACCGCATATCACAAGTCTGAAAAAGTCCGTGACGGAATTGCCTTCATTGCGAAACCGCCTGAAACGCCAGCGCCGGAACCTGTCGCACCCGATCCGACAACGGCAGGGATGCTACAAGCGGCTAATGCCTTCCTGGAAATTAGCAAAATCAACAAACGACTCTTAGAGGATTTAAAAAGATTATGACAAACAAAACAAAAACTATTGATATTGAATCGCTACCATTAACCGAGCGTTTAACAGTAGCTAGACAACTCGCCTCCAGCCTGGGCAAACCTGTCCTGTTTAACGGCCTCACTGTCGTACACAATACAAAAAGTGCCAGTGACAAAGCGCGGGCGCTTGCTGAAACGTCGGCAATCAATCGTTTGACAATGGCGCGAGCCGGTCAAACCATAAAGCCAAAACTTGAAACTGAGCATACTGCACCGGCAGGTTATTTTGACGGCACAGGCTTCGTAATATTCGACGACAGCATCGGTGTTGCTTAATTAATACGTTAGCATCAACTGCCGCCTATCGCGTCGTTACGGGCTTTATAGGCGGCTATCGATACCTGATAAGAACAGAAAAAAACAGGAGATATTATGCCTAAATTTAAAAAAGGCTTACCCTCACCCAATCCTTCGGGCAGGCCAAAAGGCAATACTACAGCCGCAAAGCTAAGAGAATTATTAGCAGAAGATTTAGAAGACATTATCCACACGCTCAAAAGCTTGGCTAAATCTGGTGATGTCAGTGCAATAAAATTAATACTGGATAAAACAGTCCCGAGTTTACGTCCACAGCAAGAAAGCTTTATTGTTAATACTATCGAGGGCGATACGCTTGCAGACCGAGGAAATCTTATCCTCGATAACGTGTTCCGTGGTGATGTGTCGCCGGATGCTGGAGCCGTATTATTAACTGCCTTGGCTAATCAGGCGCGTCTAGTTGAGAGTACAGAATTAATGGCACGCATAGAAAAACTTGAAGCCGGAGGCGCAGGCAATGGTTAATTCTACGTTGGCGAAGAGAATCAAATCGCTTGAATTATTGGCAACACCAAAGCAAGCAATGCTTGTACTGCATTGTTGGGAACGCCCTGACGAGCAGCAAATGTTAATGATCGAAGATGCCGAACGCCGGGGCCGCAGAGTAATAATTTTCGGCGGTCGGTATGCTTGGGCTTGGGTAAGCGGTGATGATGCCCAGCGACCCTGGGAAGAAGAAGATAATTCTTCTTATAACTTTGTTCCCGAGGTAGCTGCATGAAGAATGCTATCGTTAACCGCGTCATGAGGCTGGAACAATCACAACAAAATGCTAATGCCAAGTGCTATCCATTAAGTTATTTTTACGGATATGACGCACAGCCGGAAACTCTGATAATCGGCCAAACCTTGAGCGACTTCTATACATCCATTACCCGTAAGGACACCCAGCATGGCTAATCTATTATCCAGAGTTAAAGTATTAGAAACAAAATTATCGCCAAAAATATCAAAACCCATATTAATTTTTGATGCTACGCAAGACAGTTGCGAAGTGTTCGATGAAATCTTACATCGTGCGGATGGGGAAACAAGAGCCGACTTCTACGAAAGAATTACTGCGGTTTATGATGCCGCTCCCGGCTTGGGTTTAGTTATCGCGATTCACGCAGCCGAGCAATACGACGATGGCGAGTAAGTCTTTAGCCTATCGGCTTGCCGGTCTTGAGGCCAAGGTACGCAAGACACTATGGCCGCTTGTTTTATTTTATCGCGAATCGGAAGGACTGAGTGCAACGCAACAGCGGCGTATTTCTGATGCAAAAGCAGAAGGCCGATCAGTCCGGCTAATAAAAACGTGTATCATTGGGAATGAAAGCTTCAATGGATAATTTCCCGCGAGTATTAAACGCTAATATTGATGACATTCCGCCCAGTGCAGTTTGGGTTGATCGCCGTAGTCCATACGGGAATATATTTAAACTTGGCATTGACGGCGACGTCGAACAAGTCAAAATGTTATATATTCAATATTTAATCGATAACCCCGAACTTGTTGCAGACATTCGACAGAATCTTAAGGGCCGTGATTTAGTGTGCCATTGTGCGCCCCGGCCCTGTCATGCAGAATTGATCCTGACAATTGCGAATAACCCAAACTTCAAACTTGAGTCACTGTTATGAGGTAGGGCGGCTTGTCCGGTTGATCATTCGGTTAGACTGGGTGAAAAAAATACCGTTCAGTACGTGTCTATATCTTTTAAAAAATTATCTAAGCAAGTGTAGTGCTAAAATATCATAAAAACTATCAACAATTTGGTGTAAGTATGGGAAAAATAATATCGTTCTTTAACCATAAGGGCGGAGTCGGCAAAACAACTTTAGTACATAATTTGGGGTTTATTTTAGCAGATAGAGGGTATAAAGTTCTGCTCATTGATGCTGATCCTCAAATGAATTTAACGGCTGCAATGTATGGATTATCCACCAGCGTTGAATACTCTACAGATGAAGACTCTAAATGGAATGAAAATATTAAGAAATATATTTCATTGTCCGAACTGCGTATTCTGATTAATTTGAACAGTGATTCTGGCCGAACTTGAACACCTAAAACCTAACGCATCGGTGGAAGTGAATTTTTACTCTAAGTGTTCAACTTGGGTCAAGGAATTCATTTTTTTTCGCATAGATTCTCCT
>JAUGSS010000162.1:0-46542 GCA_044426515.1 Methylococcaceae bacterium
AACTTCTCATTAGTCACAGGTAAGCTTATTTTTCAATAACTTATAATCACTAGAATTTACAAAAAATCGCATTTTTAATTTTTCGATAACCACAAATCAATGACTTACGACGCATCGATACTAAAAATAACGTTTATGCTCAGCTTAAATTGTTTTTCGATCTCCGTAAGTCTTTGATTTATATACTACCTGTGACTAATGAGAAGTTACACTTACAGTTCTATTTTCAACTGGGTTTATACGTTTGGCGAAGATATTGAATTAATATCATGATTGAAATCTCGAAACTCGCACATGAAGTTGAGGTAGTTCTTACTGCCCATCTCTTTGTTGAATGGTTTCGTAGTATTTCTAAGGAATAAGTTAATCACTATAGTGACCATAGCGAACGTGAACCACTTGATCCCATCCCGAACTCGGAAGTGAAACCGTTTAGAGCCGATGATAGTGTGGCAGTTTGCCATGCGAAAGTAGGGAATTGCCAAGCTCTTAAATGAAAAACCCAAGCCGAAACGCTTGGTTTTTTTTGACCCGGATTTGACGGCTGGGTTCCGCTTGCCGGGATCAATCGAAAACAGCGAGTACGCTTATCTAAGAACGGGCTTCGGCTAGAAATAAGTCCGTCTCAGGTCAAGAATGATTGGGCCTTATATCCACAAACTAAACGGCTCAACGTCCACACTCTATTATTCAACAGCCACTTGCATAAACCAATTGTTAGATATCCGGTCATGCAGTTCCCCCAGCTTGTTTTGCAGGTCGTCGAGAATCTCCCGTAATTGCGCCTGGCTGGTGTGCCGAGTATCAATGGCCTGCACATAAGCTTGCAGTTTAGCGAGTTCTTCCGGTAAGGCATCGCTATTGGGCAAGGCATTGATACAGCCGTCAATTTCAGCAATACAGCAGCTGACTGAACGCGGCAGGTTGCTGTTTAGTAATAAAAAATTAAGCACATCATCGCCATTCACACTGCTCCTGACATGTTGGCGGTACATTAACTGGGCGTTGAGCGCCTTTAATATATTCACCCACAAAATAGTCTCGTATTGGCGCATTTCATCGCTACGTGACTCGGCCAGCAGCAAAGAAGCTAAATCCAGAATCCGGCTGGTCATGTCAGCGCGTTCAATATTTTTGCCCAAGCGAATAAATCGGTAGGGGTGGTTGTGGCTCATATAGCCCGACAATAATCCGGTAAATCGTTGGCAGCCTTTGAGAATCTCGTTGAGTAACACCACGCGATTGCTGCGGTTGTATACAGAATCTATATGATTGTAATTTTTTACAAACAGGTACATTTCATTGACCTGCTCCCAAGCCTCATCAGGCAATAAGTCCCTGGAAGTGCGGATATTTTCCCTCGCGGCGCTTAAAGACGAAAACAAAGAGCCGGCATGGCTCTTATCGATTAGAAGAAATCGAGTTATGTTGCGCTCGTTGGCAATTTTGTATTTTTCATAGAATTGCTGCTCTGAGGCATTGATGCGCACTAGCTGTAACCAGCCCATTTCCACGCCGTTAGGCAAATCCATCAATAAATTCATATGCACACTGACCAATCGGGCGATATTTTCAGTGCGTTCGAGATAACGTGCCAGCCAATACAGGCGTTCTGCTGAACGGGATAACATTAGTTGTGCTCCATGTTGATGATCCAAGTGTCTTTACTGCCGCCGCCTTGTGAGGAATTAACTACGAGCGAACCTTTTTTTAGCGCTACCCGGGTTAAGCCGCCGGCCGTCACAAAGGTGTTTTCCCCCTGCAAAATAAACGGGCGCAAGTCGATGTGCCTGGGTTCCAGTTTACCCTTGCATAAAGTAGGCGCGGTTGAAATCGACAATGTCGGTTGACCAATGTAGTTTCGGGGATTTTTTTGGATAACTTTCCGAAACTCGGCTATTTCTTTGCTTGTTGAATGCGGCCCTACCAGCATGCCGTACCCACCTGATTCATTGGCCGGTTTGACCACCAGTTCCGGCAGATGCGCCAACACATATTCCAGATGTTCAGGGTTATCACACAGATAAGTTTGCACATTTGGCAAGATGGGTTCTTCGTTCAGGTAATAACGGATCATTTCCGGAACGTAGGCATAAACCACTTTGTCGTCGGCAACTCCCGCTCCCGGAGCATTAGCCAGAGACACATTACCTGCTTTCCAGGCGCGCATTAAGCCTGGGACACCTAATGCGGAATCTTTGCGGAATACTTCAGGATCAAGAAAGTCATCGTCGATACGCCGGTAAATAACATCGACTTGTTCCAGCCCTTCGATGGTGCGCATGTACACGCAATCATCGTCATTGACCACCAGATCGCCGCCCTCGACCAATTGCGCGCCCATTTGCTGGGCTAAATAAGCATGTTCAAAATAGGCGGAGTTATAAATGCCGGGGGTTAATACTACGATTTGCGGTTTGCTGATGTGTTCAGGCGCAAGCGACGCCAACATATCCTGCAAGCGGCTGGGGTAGTCGTCGATAGGTAGAATGTCTATGTCTTGTAATAACTCGGGGAACACGCGTTTGGTGATAACACGGTTTTCCAGCATGTAAGAAACGCCTGATGGTACTCGTAAGTTATCTTCCAACACATACATCACGCCGTCTTTATCGCGTACCAAATCGGTGCCGCAAATATTTGCCCAGACGTTGTGGCGAGGTTTCATGCCGATGCATTCTTTACGGAAATTTTTTGAGCTATGGATAATTTCGGCAGGCATTTTGCCCGCTTTGATAAATTCTTGTTGGTCGTAAACATCCGCTATAAAGCAATTTAGAGCAGTCAGGCGTTGCTTTAAACCTTTCTCCACCATCCGCCATTCTGTCGAGCTAATGATGCGGGGAATAATGTCAAACGGCCAAGCCCGGTCTATGTTGCCCTCATCGCTGTAGACGGTAAAGCTGATGCCCATTTCCAAAATAGCCAGTTCGGCAGCTATTTTACGCTTATCAATATCGCTCTTATTAAGTGAGTTCAAATACTGACACAAACGGTAACTAATTTGCCTAGGTTGAAATTCCGAACTCATCAGTTCATCGTAAGCGATCTCGGTATTGTAGTTTTCCCAGATTGATTTCATAACATTTTATAAGGCTAGTTGGCTTTGTGAAAAAAAAGCATGATTTGTGCCATTCTTATTTTGATTGGACTACCTCGGTAATTCAATTTTGTGTACTTATGGTTTCTCAAGCTCCGCATCACCGCTATTAAGTTAAGAAAAATACTTAACCAACAAAATGTTATTCAAGTAGGGGCGCCGTGCGCCCCAAAGGGATAGCAAGATTTTTCAAGCATCGGGAAAGGCGCGAACGGTACGCCCTACAACTGTTGAATTTTTATAAATGTAAAAGGTATTGTTGAGTACTGGTTTCTGGAAATTATTGCCGAGCCTATCCTAAGCAACATGAAATGCGATGTTTGTTTTAGGGATGATAACTACAGTCAGCCACAGTAATGCAGCATAAATAACCCTATTTTGGGCTTTGTCCGCTTCAATTTGGTGCGGCTTGAATTTTTAAATGACTCAGCCAAGCAACGTATAGGAGTATCGCTTATATGATGCCGACCGATTGGCCACTTGGTATGGCACTTGCTTTGCTTTTAGAGATAAAACTTGTAAAGGACTCACTATGCCAACCACTAGCCGCTCTTTATCGTTTCCTGTTCAGGGTGACAAAGAAAATTCATCATTCTTTAATGAATACTTGGGGAGGCTGCTCGAAGAACGTGATAGCTTGGGTTTGAGCGACATGATTCATGAAATCGATGCGATGATGCTGACAGTTGAGCCCGGAAATTCAATTGAATATATCGAAGAACTGTGTTTGATGTCGCCTTATCATTATCTGGTTACGTTGGAAAGCGAGTCGCATTGGACTCATGTATTGCGTATTGATATGACGGTTCCGGATCTCATTATCCGTGAAGTGAAGAATGATGACACCAAAGGTATTTTTCGTAGCCTTAACGAAGTTTTTCCGATTGGTTCAAGCAAGCCGCATAGCCGCTATATGGGAGAAATTCTAAGAGTGACCAATCTACATCAGGTGGTTAAGCTGCAACAGCGCCGGGGTATTCTGTTTTTCGGCCAAGATGATATTCGTAAGTTGGAGCTGCCCGGCAACATGGCGATCACTAAGCCTTCTCCGTACACCCATAACGTTGTTGCCTATTTGGAACGGGAAGCCGAAGAGCCTCGTGTTTATGCGCTGGGTGTCAGCAGCATTCGCAGTGATGCCCGGCAAGCCTGCGAGCTTGCCAAGCAGCGGCAAAAGGCATTAGGTATTGCCGAGCTGATTTTACCGGTAGACCATTTGGCGACCCGTATTTACAGTCAAAACAGGGAAGTGGCGATTTTGGAATGGCTGTCGTTATCCAGTTATTACTACTGGGGTTCATTCGATATAGTCGACCAGAATTCCTCGACCAATGTTACCAAAAGCATTCATTATGCCGATGAGCTGCATAGTCCGGCCAAGGTATTTACCGCTAACAACACGCCTTATTTTGTCAATCATTTCAAAATATTCCCTTCGCCGACCGAGAATTTTGTGCGCAATTACGGGCCAAGACTACACCATCTTGCACTGGCGGTTAAAGACGGCAATCAGCAGGGCATGGAAAATATTGATTTTGTCGTTGACGCGATTCGCGAGCAAGGCAAAAGCTTTTTGCTGGATGTCATAGGTTCCAAAGACGAAGGCTTAAAACAGATTTTTTCCAGTGCTTCCGAGCATTCCTCGTTGATTATTGAATATGTGCAGCGTTTTGGCGGTTTTCAAGGCTTTTTTACCAAGGATAATGTCGCCGAACTCATGCGGCAGGTATCGAAGAAGAATTGATGAGGATGCAGGCTGAGGCGCAAAAAGCTATTCGGGCTTAGTCAATGTTGATTTTCGTTTGTTCCCACGCTCCAAGTTTGAGAATGCCGCTTTTTACCTCGTTCCCACGCGCCGCGTGGGAATGCAGTATCGGCGCGCTGCGCCGCGAGTCACGACCACCACTTTGTGTATACGGGACGTAGCGCGTCCAGCACCGCATTCCCACGCGGCGCGTGGGAACGAGGGGTAAGAACTTTTTGTAATGTTTAACGCTTCGGCAATAGGAAAAAATCATGACCATTCGAGTCGCTGTCCGTCACAAAACCATATACAGCTTTGATAGATCGGTGTCCCTGTCGCCGCATGTATTCAGGTTGCGTCCGGCGGTGCATAGCCGGACGCCGATTAAAGGCTACAGCTTGCGCATCCTGCCTGAAAATCATTTCATCAACTGGCAGCAGGATCCGTTCGGCAACCTGCTGGCGCGGGTGGTATTTCCCGAAAAATGCCGGAAACTCAGCGTTGAAGTGGAAGTCATTGCCGATATGACGGTGATTAATCCCTTCGATTTCTTTGTTGAAGATTATGCGGAAAATTATCCTTTTAAATACGATGCGCTATTGCTGAAAGAATTGCAGCCTTACCTGGAAATCACCGAGCAAGGCCCATTACTGAAGCAATGGCTGGCCGGTTTTAATCTCGATAAACGCAATATCAACGACTTTCTGGTTGACGTTAACCGCAAGGTTTTCCAAACAGTCGGCTACAACATCCGTATGGAAGCCGGTATCCAAAGTTGCGAGGAAACACTGACCACGCTGACCGGTTCGTGCCGGGATTCGGCCTGGCTATTGGTGCAAATACTGCGTCATTTGGGACTGGCGGCGCGCTTTGTCTCCGGTTATCTGGTGCAGCTGACCGCCGATGTCAAATCGCTGGACGGCCCATCGGGGCCGGAGCAGGATTTCACCGATTTGCACGCCTGGACTGAAGTATATATCCCGGGAGCCGGTTGGATCGGACTTGATCCGACCTCCGGTTTACTGGCCGGGGAAGGGCATATTCCGCTGGCTTGCACGCCTGATCCCGCCGGCGCCGCTCCGGTCACCGGCGGCACCGACAAGTGCGAAGTGGAATTCGAGTTCAGCAACACGGTGCTGCGTCTGCATGAAGACCCGCGCGTCACCAAGCCCTATACCGATGAACAGTGGTACCGTATTGATGCGCTGGGTCGAGAGGTTGACCGGCAATTGCTGGCTGATGATGTGCGCTTGACCATGGGCGGCGAACCGACGTTTGTATCCGTTGACGACATGGAAGGGGCGGAGTGGAATGTCGATGCCGACGGCCCGCACAAGCGCGAGCGGGCCAATGAACTGACCAAACGGCTGCGCGATGAATTTGCAAAAGGCGCGATGCTGCATTACGGACAGGGAAAATGGTATCCGGGCGAAGCGTTGCCGCGCTGGCAGTACGGCATTTTCTGGCGTAAAGACGGCGCACCGGTTTGGCGTAATCCCGCGTTGCTGGCCGATATTAACAAGGATTACGGCCATACCGTTGAACAAGCCGAGTCTGTTATCAAGCAGCTTACCTTACGCTTGGGTCTGCAACCGCGCTATATCAAGACGGCTTTTGAAGACAGTTTTTACTATCTCTGGCAGGAAGGTTCGTTGCCGGAAAATATCGACCCGTTAACAAGCAACCTGAAAGATTCGATCGAACGCAAAACCTTGGCGCAGCTGTTGGATGCCGATTTGGGCAAGGCCGCAGGATTTACCTTGCCGATTAAATGGGACTGGACCAAGCAAAAATGGCAAAGCGGCCCCTGGGATTTTCGCCGCGGGCAAATGTTCCTGATTCCCGGCAATTCGCCGATGGGGATGCGCTTGCCGTTAGGCCGTTTGCCTTGGGTTGCCCCGGACAAACGCGACAGCCAGGAAGAGCAAAGCCTGTTCGAGGCGCTGCCCGAACTCGGCGATTATTACGGTGAAGTCACGCGCCGTTACAGCCGTATCGAGAAAAAGCTCAAGGCCCATCCCGAGCTTAGCGAGCAAGATCCGGGCGATGATCAAGTCATCGAGGTGGAAGTGCCTCATACCGCAGTCTGCGTTGAAGCCCGCGATGGCCGCGTGCATATCTTCCTGCCGCCGCTGACTGCACTGGAACATTATCTGGAGCTGATCGCCGCCGTTGAAGCTACCGCGGAAAACCTGTCGATTCCGGTGGTGCTGGAAGGTTATGAACCGCCGCGGGATTATCGCATCGAGCGCCTGATGGTGACGCCTGATCCCGGTGTGATCGAAGTCAATATTCATCCGTCGAAAAGTTGGCAAGAGTTGGTAGACAAAACCACCGTTCTTTATGAACAAGCGCACCAGGTTAGATTAGGCACCGAAAAGTTTATGCTTGACGGCCGTCATACCGGAACCGGCGGCGGCAACCATATCACCATGGGCGCCGAAACGCCGACAGACAGCCCGCTGCTGCGCCGTCCCGATTTGTTACGCAGTCTGGTGACTTACTGGCAGCATCATCCCGGCTTGTCGTACTTGTTTTCCGGCATGTTTATCGGCCCGACCAGTCAAGCGCCGCGGGTTGACGAGGGCAGGGACGAAAAGCTTTATGAACTGGAAATCGCCTTCCAGCAAATGCCGGAAGGTGAAGTGCCTGAGCCCTGGCTGGTGGATCGTTTGTTGCGGCATTTGCTGACCGACATCACCGGCAATACGCACCGGTCCGAGTTTTGCATCGATAAACTGTACTCGCCTGACAGTTCGACCGGACGCTTGGGCATACTGGAACTGCGCGCTTTTGAAATGCCGCCGCATGCCCGGATGTCGTTGGTGCAAACCTTACTATTGCGGGCGCTGATTGCCTGGTTTTGGCGCGAACCTTACAAACACGATTTAATCCGCTGGGGTACCGAATTGCATGATCGCTTCATGCTGCCGCATTATGTCCGCGAAGATATGAAGCAGATCGCCAAAGACTTGCAGCGGGCCGGGTATGCCTTTGAACTGGAATGGCTGGAACCGTTTTTTGAATTCCGTTTCCCGCGTTACGGCAATACTTTCATAGACGGCATAGACCTGGAAATGCGTTTTGCGATTGAGCCCTGGCATGTGCTGGGCGAAGAAGTCAGCAGTACCGGCACCGCGCGCTATGTGGATTCATCGGTAGAGCGGGTGCAGGTCAAGGTGACCGGTTTTACCGAAGGGCGTTATGTGCTGACCTGTAACGGCAGGCGCCTGCCGTTACGCAATACCGGCCGCAAGGGCGAATATGTCGCCGGTGTGCGTTACCGCGCCTGGCAGCCTCCGTCCGCTCTGCATCCCACTATCAGTCCGCATGTGCCGTTGGTGATCGATGTGATCGATACCTGGAACGGGCATTCGGTCGGCGGCTGTACTTATCATGTCGCCCATCCCGGCGGTCGCAGTTACGACGCGTTTCCGGTGAACAGCTATGAGGCCGAGGCGCGTCGGGTCACCCGTTTTTGGGATTTCGGCCATACGCCCGGCGTAATTGTACGCCCGCCGATGATAATGCCGACTGTTGCAGCATCCGACCAACAAGGGTTGGCAAAGTTCAGCGTTAACGAAGCCGTGCCAAGACCGATGTCGCCGCCGATTGAGGAGCCAAGTCACGAATATCCGTTTACAATGGACTTGCGGCACCGGGGCGGATAATGCCGGTGTGTGCAGATATAACCGCGTAGGGTACGCTGTGCGTACCATTGAATGCCGAAGGTACGCACAGCGTACCCTACATTAACTGATGGTAGTGCCATCAGCTTTGGAGATTTATTCAAAATGACCGATAAATTAAAACAGTTACCTCCGGCCATATTGACGCTGGATGATAAAAATTACTCATTGCCGACGTTGATAGGGGTTGAGGGCGAAAAAGCCATCGATATTTCCAAATTGCGCAGTCAAAGCAATTATGTGACCCTGGATGAAGGCTATGGCAATACCGCCAGCTGTGAAAGCGCGATCACTTACATCGACGGCGAGAAAGGCATACTGCGTTATCGCGGTTATCCTATTGAGGAATTGGCCGAACATTCGCGCTTTGTTGAAGTGGCCTATCTGCTGCTGAATGGCGAGCTGCCTAACAGCCGGCAATTAGTGGAGTTTTCCACCAATCTCAATGAATCTTCGATTATTCACGAAGACATGCATCATTTTTTTAACGGCTTTCCGCGCGGCTCGCACCCGATGGGTATTTTGGCGACCATGGTGGCGTCGTTGTCGACGTTCTACCCGATTCCCGACCGGCTTGATGCGGCGACAGAACAGCAAATTGTTATCAATTTAATCTCCCAGGTACGCACTATCGCGGCTTTTTCTTATAAAAAATCGATCGGCGAACCGCTGGTTTATCCGTCCTTCAAGCTCAAGTATGTACGCAACTTTCTGAACATGATGTTTTCATCGCCGGTGCGCGATTATCAATTGGATGATGATATTGTCAGGGCTATTGATATGTTTTTGATCCTGCATGCCGATCATGAGCAAAATTGCAGCACCTCTTCGGTGCGCACCGCAGGCTCCAGTATGGCGAATGTGTATGCGGTCGCTTCGGCGGGGATTTCGGCGCTTTGGGGGCTGCGTCATGGCGGGGCGAACCAGCAGGTTATACAGATGCTTGAACAAATACACGCCGACGGCGGCGACGGCACTGAATTTATCAATCAGGCCAAAGACAAAAATTCCTCAAGCCGGCTGATGGGTTTCGGCCACCGTGTTTATAAGAATTTCGACCCCCGCGCAATGGTATTAAAAAAGCAATGCGACAAATTATTCGAAAAAGCGGGCGTTAGCGATCCTTTATTCGATATTGCCCGGAAACTGGAGGAAATTGCGTTAAAAGACGATTATTTCATCTCCCGGAAACTGTATCCCAATGTCGATTTTTATTCCGGGTTGATTCTCCGGGCCGCAGGCATACCGACCAATATGTACACGGTGTTATTCGCTATCGGCCGCATGCCCGGCTGGATGGCCCACTGGCGGGAAATGCTGCACGGCGAGCAGGTGGTTATTACCCGTCCGCGTCAGATTTATGTGGGCGAGCCGTTACGGCAGTATCAGGATATTGAGCAACGGCCTTGATACCATGGGAAACACTCGCGTAGGGTACGCTGTGCGTACCTTCAACATTCAATGGTACGCACAGCGTACCCTACCGAGCCGATGCAAAGCAAAGAATAACAAGGTCGCAACGTGAACGAATCAGTCAACGATCTTGGCGCACAGTTTTACGCCACCAAACTTGGCGTTTACGATGAAATGGTTGCCAAAGAACATAAAGTGCCGCCTCATTGGGAACGCTTTATGGGCGCTATTGCAACGCTGGGTAGCGAACAGCTGGAGTTGCGCCGCCGCGATGCCCAGCGTTTGTTAAGGGAAAACAGTGTTACTTACAATGTTTACGGTGACACGCAGCAACCCACCCGGCCCTGGCGGCTTGACCCGGTTCCGTTGCTGATCGGTAGTGAAGAATGGTTGCTTGTTGAAGCCGGTCTTAAACAGCGGGCCGAGCTGCTCGACCTGATTCTGAAAGACATTTACGGCAAGCAACAACTGCTAAAAAAAGGCCTGTTGCCCAGTGAGCTGGTGTTGGCGCACGATGGCTTTTTGCATCCTTGTGTGGGTACGTTGCGAAGTCAACAGCGCCAGCTGACGGTTTATTCTGCGAATCTTGCTCGCGGCCATAATGGCCGCATGTGGGTATTGGACGATCGCAGTCAGGCGCCTTCGGGCGCCGGCTATGCCTTGGAAAACCGCACTGTGATGACACAGGTGCTGCCGGATATTTTTCGGGAAATGCAGGTACATCGGCTTTCCGGTTTTTTTAAGGCTCTGCGTAAGGGGCTGATGGACTTGGCCCGCAGCAAAGAAGACCCGCGGATTGTCATACTGACGCCGGGTTCGCTTAATGAAACCTATTTTGAGCATGCCTATTTATCTTCATATCTGGGCTTTACCCTGGTTCAGGGTGATGATCTGACCGTACGTGACGGCCGCGTTTGGCTGAAATCGCTGGATGGCCTGCAACCGGTCGATGTTATTTTACGCCGCGTGGATGATTCTTTTTGTGATCCGTTGGAATTGCGCAGCGCTTCCCGGTTGGGTGTTGCAGGATTGCTTGAGGCCGTACGCAGAAACAATGTCGCGATTGCCAATCCTTTAGGCAGCAGCGTTCTGGAGAATCCGGGATTATTAGCGTTTTTACCCAGACTCTCGCGCTATTTTTTAAACCAGGAGTTGATGCTGCCTTCGGTTGCCACTTGGTGGTGCGGCCAGCGCCGAGAGCGGGATTTTGTGTTACAAAATCTTGAGCGATTGGTTATTAAGCCGATTAATCGAAGTTCAGAGCATCATGCGCTTTTTGGCGGCTTATTAACGGCTAAAGAAAAAGAACTTTTACGTGCCCTTATTATTGCTAAACCGCATTGTTATGTAGGCCAGGAGCATGTCAGTTTTTCCACCGTACCGGCGTTTATCGAGCACCATGTTGAACCGCGATTTGCGGTGCTGCGAAGCTTTGCCGTTGCCAATGACGACGGCTATCAGGTAATGCCCGGCGGTCTGACTCGGGTTGCCCGTCAGCAAGACGATTTTATTGTGTCAAATCAGGCCGGCGGGATCAGTAAGGATACTTGGGTGTTGGCCGATCAGCCCGATCGGCAGGTTAGTTTGTGGTTCCAGCCCAGCCGCGATGTGGTCGTCTCGGCGGTCACCGAACCCTTGACCAGTCGCGCCGCTAATAATCTATTTTGGGTTGGACGCTATTTAGAACGTATCAAAGCGTCCACTCGCTTGATCCGCACCCTATTACTCAAGTTAACCGAAAACAAGGAGTTTAACGATCCACTCAATGGCCAGTGCCTGAACGTATTATTGTGCGCTGTGACTCAAGTAACCGGTACGCATCCAGGATTTGTTTTAGATAATGTGCAATTATTAAAAGAACCCCAAAACGAATTATTGGCATTGGCTAAAAATATTCATCGTACGGGTACACTGGCGGCCAACATTCAAGCGTTTGCCCAAACGGCCTTCAGTATTCGCGATGTCTGGTCGCAAGATACCTGGCGTTGCGTCGATAATATTCAACGACGCTGGCAGCAACGGGTCGTGCATAGCCATTGCGACCTGGAACAATTGCAAAAATACCTGGACGATTTAATCACCGGCTTTGTCGCCTTTATTGGCTTAACCACGGAAAGCATGACCCGTGAAGCCGGATGGCTGATGCTGGATAGCGGGCGTCGTTTAGAGCATGCGCAGGCATTGATCGCTTTACTGCGCGCCACCGTGGTGCAACGTCATGAGGTGGCGTTGCAAAATCAGCTGCTGGAAGCGGTATTGGTCTCCACTGACAGCTTGAGTATTTATCGGCGCCGCTATCGTTCATTTATCCAGTTGCCGATGGTGCTGGAATTATTGCTGATGGATGAAACTCACCCGCATTCATTGGCCTATCAGCTGCACCAGTTGTCTATTCATATCGGTGTATTGCCTAGAGAGCGCTGCAAGGGCCAGTTGAGCGAAGAAGAATGCTTGATACTCAGAGCCTACACCGACTTACGTTTGGTCAAAGTATCTGAATTGGTTAGAGTTGATGATGAGGCGGGAATTTACAGCGAGCTGGAAAGCGTTTTATCTGCGATGGCGGAACGCTTATGGCAGCTTTATGACGTGCTTGCGCAAGCCTATTTCAGTCACTCTCAAGTGCAGAAATTGATGACGCCGATTCAACCGGAGGACGAATTGTGAAATACCGCATTACTCATAGTACGCTCTATCAATACAGTCAGTTGGTCGGCTTGTGCCAGAATGAAGCCAGATTGCAACCCCGTGATTTCTGGCGCCAGCACTGTCAAAGCAGCCGCTTTGATATCAGTCCCGAGCCTAGCGACTTTCACGAGCGCAAGGATTTTTTCGGTAATCGCGTTGCTTATTTCGCCATACAGCAAGCGCATCAACGCTTGGTGGTTACGGCAGTGAGTGAAGTCAGCGTATTTCCCAAGCAAAGCCGTGACGATTTGGCAAATTTAATAGCTTGGGAGCAAGTGCGCGACCAGTTGCAGGAAGGCCCTGGACAAATACAGCCGCAAACACAGTCGCAGTCGCAAAGCCAGCAGCAAGGCCAAAATGATGGGCTGCTGGAAGCCAAGCTGTTTCTGCTGGATTCGCCGATGGTGGTTGCCGGTACCGAGTTGGCTAATTATGCGCAAAGTTCATTTTTGCCCAATCGGCCTTTGGTGCAAGTAGTCGCTGATTTGATGCAGCGAATTCATGTGGATTTCATTTATGATCCAAGCAGTACCACGATTGCCACTCCGTTATCCGACGTGCTTCATTTTCGCCGCGGCGTGTGTCAGGATTTTGCCCATCTGGCGATTGGTTGCTTACGTTCGTTTGGTATTGCCGCGCGTTACATCAGCGGTTATGTGGAAACGCAGCCGGAGCCCGGTAAGCAGCGCTTAGTCGGAGCGGATGCGTCACATGCCTGGTTTTCGGTTTATGTACCGGGTATCGGTTGGCTGGATTTTGATCCGACCAATAATAAACTGCCGTTTGATCAACATATTACTTTGGCTTGGGGGCGCGATTATACCGATGTCACTCCACTGAAGGGTATTGCCTTTGGCGGTGGTCAGCATACTTTGTCGGTGTCGGTGGATGTGCTCAGGTTGGAATAATTAAATGATGCTGTCATTGATCACGGCGGCTGTATTTTGAGCAACATGGACGTTGGCGTTGCTTTGTTGGATAATGCCTAAAAAGTACTTTTAACCACAACGAATTAACGCTTTTATGACTTATTGTATTGCAGCTTCTATAGACGAAGGACTTATTCTTGTTTCCGACTCAAGAACCAACGCGGGTATCGATAACGTCAGTACTCACGGCAAAATGCATGCATTTAAAACCAACACTGATCGCAAGATTGTTTTAGTGTGCGCCGGTAATCTTGCCACTACTCAAGCCGTTTTAGAGCAGCTGCACCGCGATAAAATCAAGAATGCCGGGGTCAATTTCAATAATGTGGAGTGTTTATCCGAGGCGGCCGCCTACCTGGGGCATGTCAGCGTCGAAAAGCAAAAACAACATATCACGGCCGAAGGGCAATCGGCCTTTAACCCCTCGGCCAGTTTTATCTTGGCCGGACAAATCGGTGATGAGCCGCATGGCGCTTATATGGTTTATGCAGAAGGCAATAGCATAACCAGCTCAGCCAATACGCCGTTTTTACAAATTGGCGAGAGTAAATACGGCAAGCCGATACTGGACCGCTTTCTTAAATTGAACACCTCAATCGACGAGGCGGCGCGCTGCTGTCTGGTGTCAATGGACTCGACTATCCGTAGTA
Source organism: Methylococcaceae bacterium (assembly GCA_044426515.1). Taxonomy (GTDB): domain Bacteria; phylum Pseudomonadota; class Gammaproteobacteria; order Methylococcales; family Methylomonadaceae; genus Methylobacter_A. The sequence continues at coordinate 14,214 of JAUGSS010000162.1, forward strand.
ATGCCAGTGTCGGGCCGCCCGTAGAAATGCTCATTTACCGTAAAAACAGTTTTAGTTTCGACGAGTATTATTGCTTTGATGGCGATGATGATTATTTGCTCCAACTCAGGCGCAGTTGGGAAGCCAAGCTTCGAGAAGCGATAGGCGCATTACCGAGCCTCAATAAAGAAGCAGTTAAAGCCATGCGGATTGATTTGTAGATTGAGAAAAAGCAGGCTTTTGAGTGGGGAGGGGGATTTCGTCTTCCGTGTCACCGGTATGCGATTCTTTGTAGGGCTTTGGTTGAATGGCTTGCTGTTTAGTCTCGTGGGCTAATTCTTCAGGTCTTCTTTAAAATCAATTCAAGCACCAGCTTGCTGCCAAAGTAAGCCAGCAGCAGTAAGCTAAAACCGGTTAAAGTCCAGCGCACTGCAGTTTTTCCCCGCCAGCCGTAACGCAATCTACCGATTAATAAACTGGAAAAAATGACCCAGGCAATAATGGATAAAACAGTTTTGTGGGCTAAATGCTGGGCAAATAAATCTTCAATAAAAATAAAGCCGCTAATTAAGGAAATGGTCAGAAAAAAAACGCCGGTGCCGAGCATTTGAAACAATAAAGTTTCCATGGTTTGCAAGGGCGGTAATGATTGAATGAAACGCTTGGGCGGATGGCTTTTCAGTTGCTGGTCTTGAATGGCGAGCAAAATGGCTTGCAGAGCGGCGATGTTCAGCAGGCTGAAAGCGATAATCGAGGTCAGAATGTGAGCGCTCATCTGCCAATTGTGAGTGTGCAGTATATGAGGTTTATCAGGCAGATTTAATTCCAGCCCCAGCATGATGGCGGCAATGGGGAATATCACAAGCCCCAGTTTTTCGACCGGTTTATTGAGTGTAGCCATCAGCAGCAGTAAGGCTACAATCACTGAGATCAGGGATGCGGTGCTGATAAAGCTAAAGTTAAAGCTGCTGTTTTGCTGGAAAGCGACAGCAATGTAGGAAATGTGTGCGCTTACCGCCGTCCATGCCAGATAAAGCGGAGTGCGAAGTCTCCTGTTTTGATGAGTGTCTCGAACAATAAGCAGCGTGCTTGCCAGATAAGCGCAAATTGACAGGATAGCGAGGGCGGTGGTGTTCATCAGGTCGTTTTGCCGGTTGGTGATCAATAGATAACACCGCTGTTGGGTGTGAACTTTTTGCCTATATAGATTGTAGGTAAGGGTGTTAGCTTCCCGCATGATACGGCTTGTCGCATCAATAACACTACAAATTCCCTTGAGTTAATGCACAGGCCTCAATGGCTATGTTAATATATCAAGTTAAATAGTCCTAACGCATTTGTGTTGGTGAGTGATTTCCTTAAAGATTTAATAAAGATACTGATATGTTTGATAATTTAACCGATCGATTAGCTAGCACGCTTAAAAAAATTAAGGGTCAGGGCCGCTTAACTGAAAGCAATATCAAGGACACCTTGCGCGAAGTGCGAATGGCGTTGCTTGAGGCTGATGTTGCTTTGCCGGTGGTTACGGACTTTATTGAACGTATCAAAGAAGGCGCCTTAGGCCAAGAGGTTCAATCCAGCCTTTCGCCCGGCCAGTCACTGATTAAGTTGGTTCAGGCTGAGCTGGTTAAAGTGATGGGCGAGGCAAATGAAAAGTTGAATCTTAACGCAGTTCCCCCTGCGGTTATTTTAATGGCTGGTTTGCAGGGGGCCGGTAAAACTACGACGGTGGCTAAATTAGGCCGCTGGCTGAAAGAAAATCAAAAGAAAAAAGTCGGCGTAGTCAGTGCCGACGTTTATCGTCCTGCCGCTATCAAGCAACTGCAGATGCTGGCCGACGATCTTTCTTTGGACTTTTTTGAAAGCGACGTGTCGCAAGATCCGGTAGATATTGCTAAGAATGCGATTGAAGCGGCCAAGAAGAAATTTCTTGATGTCATTATTATCGATACCGCAGGTCGTCTGCATGTCGATGATGAAATGATGGGCGAGATTAAGGCATTGCATGCAGCAATCAATCCTGTCGAAACCTTGTTTGTTGTTGACAGCATGACTGGCCAGGATGCCGCCATTACTGCAAAAGCTTTTAATGATGCCTTGCCGTTGACCGGTATTATTCTGACCAAAGCGGATGGCGATGCACGGGGTGGGGCGGCGTTGTCTATACGCCATATCACCGGCAAGCCGATCAAGTTTATCGGGATGGGCGAAAAAACCGATGCTTTGGAGCCTTTTTATCCGGATCGTATCGCTTCCCGTATTTTGGGTATGGGCGATGTGCTGGGTCTGATTGAAGAGATTGAACAGAAGGTTGATAAGGAGAAGGCCGAGAAACTCGTCAAAAAACTGCAAAAAGGCAAGTCCTTCGATCTGGAGGATTTTCGTGAGCAGTTGCTGCAAATGCTGAATATGGGCGGGGTTAGTTCGATGTTGGATAAGTTGCCGGGCATGAATAGCATTCCGCAAGAAATGAAAGATAAGGTTAATGACAAGGAGTTATCTCGTCAGATTGCGGTGATTAATTCCATGACCATGAAGGAAAGGCGTTACCCGGACTTGATTAAAGGTAACCGGAAGAAGCGTATTGCCGACGGTTGCGGGCAGCAGTTGTCGGATGTTAATCGTATCTTGAAACAGTTTTTAATGATGCAGAAAATGATGAAGCGCTTCAAGACCGGCAATATGACGAATATGATGCGAGGCATCAAAAATAATGTGCGCGGGATGAGAAGATAGTTTTAGCAGTATTAAAGTCTGTTCGATTCAATGGCCGGAGTGAATGAACGGGCGGGGTTATGTGTTGTTCTTTACTTATATGCAAAATCGCGTAAAATAGGCCGATTAAATTTTGACTAAATGTTTTTTGAGGATTTTAGATGGTAACCATTCGTCTTTCTAGAGGTGGCGCGAAAAATCGTCCTTTCTATCATGTTGTTGTAACCGATAGCAGAAGCGGTCGTGACGGTCGTTATATTGAACGCCTCGGTTTTTTTAATCCGTTGGCACGCGGTAATGAGGAAAGGTTGCGTTTAGATTGTGACCGTGTTGATTATTGGAAAGCCAATGGCGCGCAGCCTTCTGATCGCGTTGTAAAATTGATTAAAGACGCACGTAAAGTGGCGGCATAAGCTAAGTTGTCAGAGCGGTATATAAGTGTCGGAAAGATTTCCGGCATTTTTGGTATTAAAGGATGGGTTAAGGTATTTTCCTTCACTGATCCGAGGGAAAATATTTTAACTTATTCCCCTTGGCTGCTGAAAAAAGACGACCAAGCAAAAGCGGTTAATGTTATTGATGGGCAGCTACAGGGTAAGACTATAGTTGCTCAGCTGGCTGGCATTGATGATAGGGATCAAGCAGCGGATTTGATGGGTTGGGATATTTTTATAACCCGGGATCAATTGCCAAAAGCTGCTAAAGGTGAATATTACTGGTCTGAGTTGATTGGTTTGACTGTTGAGACCATTGATGGTGTTCCGCTAGGCGTGGTTGATAGCTTGCTGGAAACGGGGGCTAATGATGTCATCATTGTTCAGGGCGAGCGGGAACGGGTCATTCCGTTTTTACAGGGACAGACGATAATCAACGTTGATCTGGGTGCAGGTAGAATTATTGTCGACTGGGATCCTGAGTTTTAACTATCATCATGCATTTTGACGTTGTAACATTATTCCCGGAAATGGTCACGGCGGCGGCAGGGTGTGGTGTAACGGGCAGGGCAATTGAGCGCAACATCGTTAGTTTGTCGGTATGGAATCCTAGGGATTATACCCGCGACAGACACAGAACCGTTGATGATCGCCCTTACGGTGGCGGTCCTGGTATGGTTATGAAGTATCAGCCCTTACATGATGCGGTTAATGGTGCAAAAGCGGCAGGTGCTGAAACCAGCAAAGTGGTTTATATGAGCCCGCAAGGCAAACCGATCACGCAAGCCTTGTTAGCCGAGGCTTGTAAAGTATCGCAATTGATATTAGTTGCGGGGCGTTACGAAGGCATTGATGAGCGCTTTGTCGAGTTGGATTGCGATGATGAATGGTCTATCGGTGACTATGTGATCAGTGGCGGTGAGCTTGCAGCGTTGGTAGTGATTGATGCGGTGACGCGTTTATTGCCGGGCGTACTCGGTGATGAGGATTCGGCGCAGCAGGATTCCCACAGTGATGGTTTGCTGGATTACCCTCATTATACCAGGCCTGAACAGATTGACGGACATTCGGTGCCGGAAGTTTTAGTAGGCGGCAATCATGCGGATATAGAGCGCTGGCGAATGAAGCAGGCTTTGGGTCGAACTTGGCAGAGACGACCGGATTTGTTAAAAAAAAAGAATTTGAGCGCAGAGCAGGAAAATTTGCTTAGAGAGTTTATTGTGGAGTTGGTTTAAATTAAGGTGTGGTATGAGCAATATTATTGATGAATTGGAAGCGGAACAACTGAAACAGATTCCTGACTTTGGTCCGGGTGACACAGTTGTAGTGCAGGTTAAGGTAAAAGAAGGCGAGCGTGAAAGAATTCAGGCTTTTGAAGGTATCGTAATTGCAAAACGTAATCGCGGATTAAACTCGGCTTTCACAGTAAGAAAAATTTCTCACGGTACCGGTGTTGAGCGTGTTTTTCAGACTCACAGTCCACTCATTAGCGAAATCAACGTTAAGCGTCGCGGCGATGTTCGTCGTGCCAAGTTGTATTATTTGCGTGATTTGACCGGTAAAGCGGCTCGTATTAAAGAAAAACTTTAATCAGGCTTTTTATACGATAAAAAAGGCAGCTTCGAGCTGCTTTTTTTATGCCGGATTATTTAGTAGAGTGCGTATTACATACCGTTTCTCCAAATTATAGAGGACTTATTTAATGCCGTTTATAATTCAATGGGTAGAAAATTGCTCGGGAGCAGAGGAAGTTGTAAGGCTTCAGACCCCGGCAGGATGGTTTGCTCTATATAGTCATCAGGGTGTGATCAGCAAAACAGACTGGGAATCGGGTGACGGCCTGAGTCAATCCGACGAACACGAGCTAAACCAGTATTGGCGGAATACCGAAAATCCCATTAACATTAAATTGTTAAAACAAGGCAGCGCTTATAGAAACCAAGTCTGGGCTGCACTTTGCCAAATACCCTTTGGGGAAACCATGACCTACTCCGCATTGGCCCAAAAAATAGGTTCATCGGCGCGAGCCGTCGGCAATGCGTGTAGAGATAATCCCTACGCTTTATTTATTCCCTGCCATCGGGTGGTTTCCGTTTCCGGCATGGGCGGTTATTGCGGGCGAACCGAAGGTGAATTTATGGCAATAAAACGCAAACTGCTGGAATTTGAAGCAAGTCATAAAACATGAATGCCACCGTTTTGATCGATCAATTTCTCGATGCAGTCTGGGTAGAGCAGGGTTTGAGCGAGAATACACTTTCGGCTTACGGCAGTGACTTGAGAATTTTTGCCAAATGGTTGGCAGGAAAGCCCATGCTGGAAGTTGATGGCGGACAGTTAGCAAGCTTTCTTGCCAGTCGTTATAAAGAAGGTATAGGCAATAGGTCTTCTGCTCGTATTTTGTCCAGTTTGCGCCGTTTCTACGGTTATTACATCAGGGAAAACAGCATAAAAATCGATCCGACCGCATTGATAGAATCACCTCATATCGGTCAGCCGTTGCCCGGATCGCTAACCGAACAGGATGTCGAGTTGTTGCTGAATGCGCCTGAAGTTACCAATGCTCTGGGCTTTAGGGATAGAACCATGCTGGAAATGCTTTATGCCACCGGACTTAGGGTATCGGAACTGGTCAATTTAAAGTTTGAGCAGATCAGCTTCAGGCAAGGCGTGGTCAGAATTATCGGTAAAGGCAACAAAGAGCGATTGGTACCTGTCGGCGAAGAAGCCATGAGTTGGCTGGAAAGCTATATGAGTCAAGCCAGAAAAACCATTCTCGGCGAGCGGCAATGCGATTATCTGTTTGTCACCAATCGGGCCGGCAATATGACCAGACAGGCTTTTTGGCATATCATTAAACGCCATGCCAAAAAAGCCGAAATCAACAAAGAGTTGTCGCCGCATACTTTAAGGCATGCGTTCGCCACGCATTTGTTAAATCATGGTGCGGATTTGCGTGTTGTGCAATTACTGCTCGGCCATGCCGATTTGTCGACCACGCAAATTTATACTCATATTGCCCGCGAAAGACTCAAAGAATTACATTCAAAATATCATCCAAGAGGATAGCGAAGATGGCGCAAAATATTCACCCGACCGCTTACATAGCGCCGGATGTCTCGTTGGGAGACAATATTACGGTAGGGCCTTTTGCCGTTATTGAGACCGGCGCGCAAATGGGCAGCAATTGCCAAGTGGGCGCTCATGCCGTGGTGCACGGTCATGTGAAAATGGGTGACGGCAATATATTACATCCGCATGCGGTATTAGGCGGATTGCCGCAAGATACCGGCTTTAAGGCTGAAACGGTTTCCCGGCTTATCTGCGGCGACAATAATGTGTTCAGGGAGGGCTTTACTGCGCATAGAGCCTCTAGGGAGCATGCCGAGACGCGTATCGGCTCAGGCTGTTTCTTTATGAATAACAGCCATGTTGCGCATGACTGCATAGTCGGTAACAACACTATATTTGCCAATAATGTCGCCATTGGCGGACATGTTGAAGTCGGCAATAATGTGTTTATAGGCGGTGCGGTGGTTGCGCACCAGTTTTGCCGGATCGGCTCATTCGCGATAGTGCAGGGTACAACCGGTCTTAATATGGATGTGATTCCCTTTATGCTCATTGGCGGACGGCCCGCTCGGCATTATAAGTTAAATACTGTAGGTTTAAGGCGGGCAGGTATCACCGGAGAACGCTATAAAGTGCTGTCGGCGGCATTTCGCCTGCTAAAAAACAGACAAAGCCTGGATGAATTGGAAGAAACGGAGGAGTTAAAACAATTGAAAGATTGGTTGTCTGTTAAATCCAAGCGCGGCTTGCATGGATTTGTTGATGTGTCATAGGCTTGCGAGTCTTTATTGTTAGTGAATGCTTGCCGAAGCAGATAGCGAAATTCATGGGAAGCGTTTTAATGACCATGTTTTCCTCAGCCGCCACCATTCAATGCTGAGGGTTATGAGGCTTTGTTCGAGCGAAGAGCTGCTTAAAGGCGGACTGGTTTTCTTCCTGTTTAAAGTCTTCAAATCTTGATGCGAAGTCTTTACGGGCGCTGCACCTACGAGCATCAAGATCCTGGATTAATACACCCATGGCTAAAAAAGTATTGGCGGGAGTGTTAAGCGCCATCATTTCTTCACTGAACAGTTTTAGATTGTGTTCTTGAACGGCATAATCCTGGAAGTCGCCTAAAACGTCCTGAAGTTCTTTCAGTTTTTTAATCAAGTGCTTTATCTGCTGCTCAGGATAAAGGCTTTGGAAGAATTCCATTAAATAGCGTAGTTTTTTACAGGATTTTCTTAAATCATGTAAAGCCTCGGCGGGAGATAAATCGGTAATGGCGTCGCCTTCCTGCAACACGCGGGTGTAAATTTTCCATATTCTTCGGTCCCCCAGTTCTTTAATGCTCAGTTTGGCGTTTTGCTCAAGCGGCTTTTTGAATGAGGGTTCTCTAAGATACTGTTCCCATTCCGACAGGGTAGACAGATACTTGGCGGATTGCAGTTTTTTTGCCAATTCTTTCTGGGCTTTTTGCTGTTTGGCGAGCAGGAAATCATATAAAGGATTGAGGTCTTCCCTGATTGAAGCCGGCAGGCTGCTTTTGTAGGCAGTTGCTCCATGCATTGCTCTCGATTGCTGTTCCAGACGCAATTCTACCTCCCCCGTCCTTGGGCTCGTACCTTCTGCGTCTATGTAGTCGTAGCGCTCAAAATTTAGCAGATAAACATCCAAGTCCCGTGTGGGGCCGGTGATCAGTCCCAGCCAAGAGAAAAAATCGGCATAATAGGCGTTGATGTTAGCGGGTAGTATGTCTTTGATTTGGCTGAGCCCTGCGCGGGTTCTTCTGACCGCAACTCTAAAATCATGTAAAAATTCGCTGTCGGTATTGGCGATAGTGCCCGGCTCGTTGACTTTGATGGCTTTTAACAGATGACTGTAGATGTACTTGCCGGCAATGTCGGCGCGCATATCGGGATCCAGGTTGATATTCAGCTTCGATGAGTAATCTTTAGGCTTGCGGCCCTGAACTCGCAGAGCAGTTAGCAGAACCGGTTCATCTGTGGCTGTTAAGCCCAATGTCGCGGTCAATATTTCGGTAATGTGTTCAGCGGCCTTGCCGTAGCCCTTTACCGGTTGCAGCAAAACGCGGTTATTGAATTGACTGTACTCTTCGATTAGCAGCCGGAGTATGATTTTTTCATCCTTATTAATAATATTGACGTGATAAATTTCATAATCCAGGGTGCAAACCGGTAATAATGCGCGCATTTCCAACGCTGGCTTCAAGGTGTCGCGTATTATTCCCGGTTCGAATTCTTTGCTGAATGAAGGCACGTTTTTAAGTTTGGCCTCGGCGACCGTTAGCCCGGTTTTAAGCGATCTTAAGATTAAAGATGACAAGGCTTGTTGTGAGCGAAACCGGACGGCTTTCGTTTGCTGAAACTCACAAATGAGACCGCTTGAGAATAAGCGCCAATCAAAGCTGTCGAAGTAGATATTGCAGGAAGATTGCCTTGATGCCGGTTGTGTGTTTGCCTCTAGGCTTAATTTGGCGATAAATTGTTCAACCGTTAAATTTACTGGAAATTCAAATTGTAAGGACATATTTATCAGCGAATGTGGGGTTGGTGGTAAGTCTGAGAAAAGTAAACCCTTAAGGATAACAGCTCAATATTAATCTTTGATGACAGGATATGAATGGATCGGCGGGATGCATGAAGCAATTGCCGAAAAGATAAGTTACCATTGTTCGCTACAGAGCGAATAATATATCTACCCCTATCCGGTGAGAGCAAAAAAACTATGCTGTAATATTCTTGTCATATTCTGTTTACATAATACTACCACTTTAAATTATTTTGAGAGTCGATCATGAAACTATCTTTTAAAACCAAATCGTTAGTTGCCGCGATGGGTTTTGGTATTGCTGCATTAACCAGCGGCGTTGCCGGTGCCGTACAAACAGTTGATGCGGGGGTTCCCGATTATCAAAAAGCCAGCGGCATTTCCGGCAACTTGTCCAGTGTCGGCTCCGATACCCTGGCCAATTTGATGACGCTCTGGGCTGAAGAATTTAATCGTGTTTATCCTAACGTAAATATTCAAATTCAGGCTGCCGGGTCTTCTACAGCTCCGCCGGCATTGACTGAAGGCACATCAAACCTGGGGCCTATGAGCCGCGAAATGAAGGATGATGAGCTTGAAGCCTTCGAAGATAAATATGGCTACAAACCTACGGCTGTTCCCGTGGCTATCGATGCGTTGGCGGTTATGGTCAATAAGGACAACCCGGTCAAAGGTTTAACTTTGGAGCAGGTTGACGCCATTTTCTCTTCCACCAACAAATGCGGCGGCGAAAAGAGCATTGAAACATGGGGCGATGCAGGCGTTGCCGCTTGGGGCGCAAAAAGCATCCAGTTATACGGACGTAACTCGGTTTCCGGTACCTACGGTTATTTTAAAGAACACGCTTTATGTAAAGGCGATTTTAAAAATAACGTAAACGAGCAGCCCGGTTCAGCTTCTGTTGTTCAGTCTGTCACTTCATCGGTTAACGGCATTGGCTATTCCGGCATGGGCTATACAACATCGGGCATCAAGATGGTGGCTTTGGCAAAGAAAGGCAGCCAGACTTTTGTTGATGCAACACCTGAAAATGCAATTGCCGGCACTTATCCTTTGACGCGTTACTTGTATGTTTACGTTAACAAGAAGCCAAACCAGCCGTTGGCGCCGTTAGACAATGAGTTTATCAAAATGGTATTGTCGAAAACAGGCCAGCAAGTGGTTATAAAAGACGGCTATATCCCTCTGCCTGCAAAAGTGGTTGACAAAGTACTGGCTACACTTAAATAAGTCGTAGGTCGGGTTGTTATCTTCGACTGACATGGATGGCGGTCGAGACTGCTCCCGGCAGTCCTCGGCATTTCCTCCGTCCATGGAGGTCAGAAGTGTCGCAATCGGTATGACTAAGGACGGGGGAGGTAGAATTGCGTCTGGAACAGCAATCGAGAGCACCAACAGTAGGTGCTTTAGGCGACGCATGGAGCAGTTGCCGAGGGAACCGATGCGATCCCGCTCAGGAAGTAAAAACACATCGGATAATAATACGGCTGAGATTTGCTTTGTGGATCTTGGCCGTTTTTTTGCCGTTTTTTGTTATCATTGTCACATTTAATTTCTAAGTATCTTCAGTATGTCAGAAATAAGCGCTCCGATAAAACAACCTTCTTCCATAACTATCAGTTCCGGTGAATATCATCAACGCTGGCGACTCATTAAAGATGCCTTGGCGCGCTATGGAGTGGTGGCGGGCGGTCTGAGTGTAATCGTCGCCATCGTACTGATTTTCTTTTATTTATTGTATGTGGTTTATCCGTTGTTTATATCGGCTAGCGCAGAACCGGTCAGCAAATATGCGGTACCGGAGCAGGCGCTGGGCAACACCTTGCTGCTTGAGATTGAAGAGCAAAATGAGATGGGAGCTCGCTTTACCGATAGCGGGCAAGTCATATTTTTTGCGGCGGCTACCGGAAAAACCATTTTGACACAGGCCGTGGCAATACCTGAAGGCGCGCGCATCACCAGCTTTGCCCAGGGCAGTCCTATCAATGAGGGCGCGGTCATTTACGGTTTATCCGATGGCCGGGCGGTTATCGTTAAGCATCAATATAAAGTAACTTATCCGAACAATGTGCGGGTTATTACGCCATCGCTTAAGTATCCATTGGGCGAACAGCCTTTGGTGCTGGACGATTCCGGAGCCGCTTTGGAGAAAATCTCGGTTAAGGTAGGCGAAGGCGCCACGACGATAGTCGCAAAAACGGCCGATACTCCGCAGAATGCAGGCAAAATTCGCCTAACCAATTTTCAAAAAGAACAATCCTTATTCGCCGATGAGGGGGCCTTAACGCGTACGGATTCAGTTTTGGAGCAGTCGGCGTCGGGTATTGCAGATATATTAATCGATAAGGAGGAAGCCAATCTGTATCTGATAAGCAGCGACGGACGCTTAGGCTTTTTTGATATTAGCGACAAAAGCAGGCCAAGCTTAAGGCAACAGCAGAATGTGGTCGATGCCGGACAAAAAATTACCAGCGTGGCTTTTTTAAATAGCGGTCTATCGTTGATGATAGGCGACTCCAGCGGCTTGGTGTCGCAGTGGAGCATGGTTAAAGACAAGTCGAATCGTCCGGCAATGCAAAAAATCAGGGCATTTAAAGTATCTGATAAAGCGATTATTGCGATCAGTGCCGAGCAGCGCCGTAAGGGCTTTATGACGATTGATGCCGACGGGGTCATGGGCATTTATCATTCAACCTCTGAAAGAGAAATGATTAAAGAGCATGTAAGCAATGCCTTGCCGGCGGCAGCCGTTTTATCGCCGAGAGCTAATGCGTTATTGGTGCAGTCAACAGACGGCAACATGTATTTCTGGCGTGTCGACAATGAACATCCCGAAGTTTCGATCAAATCACTTTGGCAGAAAGTCTGGTATGAAAGCTATCCGCAGCCCAAGTATGTTTGGCAATCTTCTTCGGCAAACAGCGATTTCGAGCCTAAATACAGTTTAACGCCGTTGGTTTTCGGCACCCTGAAGGCAGCATTTTATGCAATGTTGGTGGCCATGCCGCTGGCGCTGATGGGGGCGATTTACACGGCTTATTTTATGGCTCCGCGTATGCGGCAGTATGTGAAACCCTCTATTGAAATCATGGGGGCGTTGCCGACGGTGATTTTAGGCTTTCTTGCCGGTCTTTGGCTGGCGCCGTTTATGGAAGAGCATCTGTCAGGTTTTTTTGCCATGCTGATGATTATTCCTGCCTTTGTCATGTTGTTTGCCTTTGTCTGGCAATTTGTACCCAAAGTTATTGCCGATAATCTGTCGGAAGGTTGGGATGCAGCCATATTGATCCCTGTTATTTTGCTCAGCGGCTGGTTTGCTTTTAAGGTAAGCGTGCCTTTGGAAACGTTTTTGTTTCACGGCAGCTTGCGCGACTGGTTTAAGGCGGAATTGGGCATAGGTTATGACCAGCGCAATGCCTTGGTGGTCGGTGTGGCGATGGGTTTTGCGGTTATTCCGACCATTTTTTCAATCGCCGAGGATGCCATTTTCAGTGTGCCGAAACATTTGACCGTGGGGTCCCTGGCATTGGGTGCTACGCCTTGGCAAACGATGACCAGGGTCGTGCTGCTGACTGCGAGTCCGGGGATTTTTTCCGCCGTGATGATCGGTTTCGGCCGGGCCGTCGGGGAGACCATGATTGTGTTAATGGCAACAGGAAATACGCCGGTGATGGATTTAAGCGTTTTTCAGGGGCTGCGTACCCTGGCCGCAAATATCGCAGTGGAAATGCCGGAATCGGAAGTAGACAGTACGCATTACCGAGTCTTGTTTTTAGCGGCTCTGGTGTTGTTTATGTTTACCTTTGTTTTTAACACGCTGGCCGAAGTCATTCGTCAGCGCTTACGTGAAAAATATAGCTCATTATGATCCCTATTATGATTAAAGCATGGTTTAAAAGCGGTACTCCCTGGGTATGGCTCAATGCAGCGGCGGTCAGTGCCTGCCTTATTATGGTGATCGGTGTGCTGGGCTTGATATTAGTACGAGGCGCGGTCCACTTCTGGCCGTCCCAGGTTGTACAGTTCAGCTATCAGGAACCGGACGGGCAAATCCGGACTATTATCGGCGAGCATGTCGACACCAGTATTACACCGGCTGCTATGGCTAAATCAACCGGCTATCAAATGGCCGATGATGAAGACACCTTGGTGCAATACCTGATTAAAACCGGCAACCGGGATCTTACCGGTACCGATTTTCGCTGGATATTGGAGCGTAATGTTAAGCAGCAACAATCTCCTGCCGAACTGATGGTAATAGAGCGGAGGGAATGGGGTAATTTTTACGGTCAGCTGGTTGCGGTCAAAGAAAACGACAAGATTATTGCGGAAGGCGCCGGAGCTTGGCCTGCCGCTCAGACAAGAATAGATCAGGCTTTAGCGGTTTTTGAGGAAATAGCTCATCTGGAAAAAAAACAAGTCGGTGCAATAAACTATAGCTTGGAACAGTTAAGGCTTGAACAGAAAAGGCTGCAATTGAAAAATCTTTGGGATGCGGCGGCCGAACAGCGGTTGACGGCTGAAAAAGCCGAATTGGAAATTGAATACAAAAAATACCAAGCGCAGTTAAGCGAGCTGTATCGGCAAATAAGACGGGATAGCGTAGTCGCAAAGGCTGACGACTGCATGGATGCAGGAGGTACGACCCCAAGGACGGGGGAGGTAGAATTGCGTCTGGAACAGCAATCGGGAGCAACGCAGGGAGCAGTTGCCGAGAGCTGTCATAACGTTGAAATTCCCTTAGCCAAAGTCGTCAGGATTTACCGGCCGAACACCATGAGCCTGTTCGATAAAATCGGCCATTACGGTGTTAAGGTGGTTGAGTTTTTAACCGATGAACCGCGTGAAGCCAATACCGAAGGGGGGATTTTTCCGGCTATTTTCGGTACGGTCATGATGGTGATCATGATGTCGATCATCGTGACTCCGTTTGGCGTCATCGCGGCGGTGTATTTGCGAGAATATGCAAAACAGGGTTTTATCACCCGGTTAATCAGGATTTCGGTTAACAATCTGGCGGGCGTACCCTCCATTGTTTACGGGGTATTCGGCCTGGGTTTTTTTGTCTATATCCTGGGCGGTAACATCGATCAACTGTTTTTTCCTGAAGCGGCTCCTGCGCCGGTCTATGGTACGCCGGGCTTGCTTTGGGCTTCAATCACGCTGGCTTTACTAACGCTGCCGGTCGTTATTGTTTCAACCGGGGAAGGCTTGGCGCGTATTCCCAGATCGATACGCGAAGGCAGTTTGGCGTTGGGCGCTACCAAATTGGAAACTCTATGGCTAACGGTATTACCGATGGCGAGTCCTGCGATGATGACCGGATTGATCCTGGCTGTGGCGAGAGCGGCCGGCGAAGTGGCGCCGTTAATGTTGGTGGGCGTGGTCAAGCTGGCGCCGACGTTGCCGTTGGACGGTAATTACCCGTTTTTGCATTTAGACAGAAAATTTATGCATTTAGGCTTTCATATCTATGATGTGGGTTTTCAAAGCCCTAATGTTGAGGCGGCGAGACCCTTGGTCTATGCGACATCATTATTGTTGGTACTGGTCATTGTGGGGTTGAATTTATCGGCCATTTTAATCAGAAATCATCTGCGAGAAAAATACCGAGCACTGGAAGGTTAAAGAAATGACAACACAACAAGTACGTACACATGCCATTAATGTAAGTTCAGTTTTGCGCGATCAGAAAGGATCGGATGAGCAAATCCAAACCTGCATCAAAGTAGAAAACTTAAATCTTTTCTATGGGGAAAAGCAGGCCTTGCACGGCGTTAATATGGAAATGCCCAAGAAAAAAGTAACCGCCTATATCGGCCCCAGCGGCTGCGGTAAATCAACGCTGCTGCGTTGCATTAACCGCATGAATGACTTGGTTGATAATGTTACCATCGAAGGCAGGATCCTGCTGGACAATGACAATATCTATGACAAGGCCGTTAATGTGGCGGCTTTACGCAGACGCGTCGGCATGGTGTTTCAAAAGCCTAATCCTTTCCCCAAGTCTATCTTCGAGAACGTCACTTACGGTCTTAGAATTCAGGGCATTAATGACAAGCGGATATTGGAGGAAACGGTTGAAAACTCCTTACGCGGCGCAGCGCTGTGGGACGAAGTAAAAGACCGCTTAAATGATAACGCCTTGGGCTTGTCAGGCGGACAGCAACAGCGTCTAGTGATTGCGAGGGCTATTGCGATAGAGCCTGAAGTGCTGTTGCTGGATGAACCGGCGTCGGCACTGGATCCCATTTCAACATTAAAAATTGAAGAGCTGATCAATGAGCTAAAAGAAAAGTATACAATAGTTATCGTTACCCACAACATGCAGCAGGCCGCACGGGTCTCTGACTACACGGCGTTTATGTTTATGGGTGAATTAATTGAAATGGGTACGACCAGCGAGTTGTTTACCAATCCGCAAAAAAAACAGACCGAAGATTACATTACCGGTCGATACGGCTAACTGGATCAAGCACACAGGAGTAAGCAATGGATAACAGCAAAATAGGGCAACATATATCAGGCCAGTTTAATAAAGAACTGGAAGATGTGCGTAACAAGGTTTTAACCATGGGCGGCCTAGTTGAGCAGCAGATAGAGCTGGCGGTAACGGCGTTCTCGACCGGTGACTTGGAAATGGCCGAGTTGGTTATCAAACAGGATAATCAGGTCGATGCGCTGGAAATGGCTATCGATCAGGAGTGTATGCAGATTCTAGCGCTGAGGCAACCGGCCGCATTCGATTTAAGGTTGTTAATCACCGTGATCAAGGTTGTTAATGAGCTTGAGCGTGTCGGCGATATGGCCGAACGTATTGCCGAAATGGCCATACAATTGTCGAATGCTGACAGCAATAAGCATGACCAATATTATGAGTTGGAGCACATGGCTGAATTGGTTCAGGAAATGCTGCATGGCGCTCTGGACGTATTCGCCCGGATGAATGTAGAGGACGTCACTACGATTACCGGTTTGGATGAAAATGTCGATCGTGAATATGCCAGTATTATCCGGCAGCTGATCACCAAAATGATGGAAGACCCGAGAAATATTACGCGGATGTTGGATGTACTTTGGATTGCCCGATCACTGGAAAGAATCGGTGATCATGCCTGTAACGTTTGTGAACATTTGGTTTATATGGTCAAGGGCGAGGATGTGCGGCATTTGTCCCAGCAAGAACTGGAAAGAAAAATGAAGGGATAGTCAGCGGGAATAAGCCTGTTCAGGCGGGAGCGAGGACGGGCGTTTTTACTAACAACAATTGCCGAGAATGTCGGCTTATGGCATTTCCAGAGGCAACAACGCACATTTGAGAGGGCTCGAGTGAGAAAGAAAGACGTTGTAAAGCACAACGTCTTTACAACGGTTTTATTTCAACGACAGCGTTTCAGCGCGGCCTATCATCTCAATTGCCAGCTTATCTTCTTTGCACAGCCAGCCTATGGCGCGCTGAACATCGTTTCTATTGATACCTGTTTCATTGGTAACTTTATTGACGCTGGACGGCCCGTTTTTATCCAGATAGTTCCAGATTAGCCCTGCTGCATCGCCGATTGTATTAGACATAGTGATCACCTTTATGTTGGATTGTTGTGTTAAGAAGGCTTGGTTGGATGGTCAGGTAGCACGATATTTAATTCCAATGTTTCCTGAGTATCGTTTTGTTCAAAATTAACGGATATGGCGTCTTGTTCCACATTAATATATTTTCGAATAACTTCCAGCAATTCTTTTTGCAGTTGCGGAAGATAAGACGGTTGGTTTCTGGAACTGCGCTCGTGAGCCACCAGAATTTGCAGTCTTTCCTTTGCGAGTGATGCCGAGCTGGCTTTAGATATTTTAAAATAATCCAGTAAGCTCATTATTTACTCCCGAAAAGCTTCCCAAAGAGGCCTTTTTTCTCATCAATAAAACGATGCGGCTTCTCTTCGCCTAAATAGCGGGCAATGATGTCTGCATAGGCTTGCCCCGCATCGCTTTTTTCATCAAGAATAACCGGAATTCCTGAGTTTGACGCAGTTAACACCGATTTTGATTCCGGGATAACACCCAATAAATGCAGCGATAAAATTTCCTGTACATCATCCACGCTCAGCATTTCACCGAGCTTCACCCGGTCCGGCGCGTAGCGCGACAATAGCAAATATTCCTTGATAGGTTCTTCGTTTTGTTCAGCCCTACGAGACTTGCTTGATAAAATACCTAGCATTCGATCTGAGTCTCTCACCGAAGAGACTTCGGGATTGGTTACGATAAAAGCGTCGTCGGCAAAATACATGGCCAAATGAGCACCTTTTTCAATGCCGGCAGGAGAATCGCAGACGATATATTTAAAATCTTTTTTCAGCTCATCCAAAATTTTGCCGACGCCTTCCTGACTCAAGGCGTCTTTATCCCGAGTTTGCGAGGCAGGCAGAATGTAAAGCAAATTGCAGTTTTTATCGCGTATCAAGGCTTGATTAAGGCTAGCTTCGCCGTTAATGACATTGACAAAATCATAAACGACGCGGCGTTCGCAACCCATGATTAAATCCAGGTTACGCAAGCCCACATCAAAATCAATGACCGCAGTTTTGTGACCCCTTTTTGCAAGCCCCATAGCTATGGCGGCGCTTGTAGTTGTTTTGCCAACGCCGCCTTTACCTGATGTTACGACTATGATTCGTGCCACACACAACCTCTCAAATAATATAAATTAAATATCTTTAATAACTAAAGTATGATTTTCTAAATAGATCTGAACAGGCTGGTTGAGAACAGAGCTATTCAAATCTTCGCTGATCTTGTAATTTCCGGCAATCGAAATAAGTTCAGCCTGTAAATCGGAACAGAAAATACGGGCTTCCGTATTGCCTTGTACACCCGCAAGCGCCCGGCCTCTTAGCGAGCCGTAAACATGAATGTTGCCTTCAGCCAGGATTTCAGCTCCGGCGCTGACCTGAGCTAAAATAACTAAATCACCCACGGCATAAATGCGTTGACCGGAGCGGACAGGGTGGGTAATCAGCGTGCTGGTTGTTGCAACGGCCTGTGGTTCAGACTCAGGAGTTTGTTGTTTTTGAGCTCCTGAAGCTATTGCCGAGTTATGTCCGGAATGCACCGGGATTCCAAGTTCCAACGCTCGTTGATTCTGTTGAGCGCCGCCGCCGCGTATCCCTATCGGCAATAAATCCAGCTTGCGGATGAGGTTGGTGAGTTCGGTAACATCAATGTCGAGATCGTGCTTATTCAATTCCTGCAAATCAAACACCAGCGGCGAGTTTTTGAAAAACTCAGGTGCCAGATGGATTTTTTCCTGTAATTGTTGTTCGATAGTAATGACATCATTACTGGTTAAAACCAATACAGGCACAGAAAAAGTGCTGCTTTTAAATTCCAGTACCGGCGAGTGATGAGTGTTCTGTTGAGAGTCTGTTGACATCCGTTAAATCTGGTTAGTCAGGAATTACATTGATTCTAACATTGCTGACAAAAAAAATCATTTTTACAGCGCCAATAACCCCTAACTACTTTGAGAATTATACTTCTTCCCTGTCGGAATTCGGGGTATTTTTGGTAAAGCAGATAATTAACAGTATTAAGTAAGGCTGGGCTGTCCGGATATTTCGACTTGATTTTATCAAGCTTACAGGATTTAAGTGCTATCATTTTTCGAAAATATAACCACGATTTACACGCCATCATGACTGACTCCAAATCTCCGCAATTAATGACCATTGAAAATACACTGCAAACAAACGCGCAAATGCTGGACGCTTCACACTGGGGTGAGGATTTTTCATGGGAGCAGTTACAGGTCATCGGCCATTATTTTAAGCCTTATAGCGCAACAAACGGCTCGTTGGTTTATAAAGAAGGTGAGCTAGGCACTTCTATGGGCGTTATTGTGAAGGGGGCCATTGGTATTTACAAAAATAATAGACTTATTTCAACGTTACGAGTGGGGCGCACTTTTGGCGAAATGTCGGTTATCGATGCGCAACCTCGATCAGCGACTGCCCGCGCCGATGGGGAAACTGTTTTTTTGTCGTTGGATAAGGCCAGTTTGCTGACTTTGGCTGACAAAAATCCTGCGCTGGCATTTAAAATTATCTGGAATATTTCCCGTGCTCTGAGCCTGCGCCTTAGACTTACCAGTGGACGATTAGTGGAATTTCTCGAATCCAATATCGTTTAATAGCTAAAATATCAAAGATATAACCGTGTCGATCGCTTAAACCCTGCAACCCATGTTATCTCGTGAGTCGTTGGGTAAATTCAACAATGTACACTTACTGTTTTTGCAATAAACCATCCGCCTGAAGTAGCGCGACAAATTCATCGGCCGGCAGCGGACGGCTTTTGAGATAGCCTTGGTATAAATCGCAGTTTTGCGCCTGCAGGAAAGCCAGCTGCTCCAGCGTTTCCACACCTTCCGCCAGCACTTTGAAACCTAAAGTATGTCCCATCGCAACAATGGTCGCGGCAATCTCCATGTCGTCTTTATTATGGGGAATATCGTCGATAAAACCTTTGTCGATCTTCAGTACATCCAGCGGAAAGTGTTTGAGATAGATCAACGACGAATAACCGGTGCCGAAATCATCGATGGCAAGACGAATGCCTTGAGCATGCAGGCTGTTGAGAATATGCGTGGTCTTGTTCTGGTTTTCCATCAGCCCGCTTTCGGTTATTTCCAGTTCCAGTTGCCCCGCCGAAAAACCGGTGTCGGCCAGTACCGTAGCCACTAAAGCATTAATATCACTACGCCGGAATTGGTGTGGGGACACATTAACTGCCAGCGTTAACGGCGGCAGCCCGTCATCCTGCCACTGCCGGCCTTGTCTACAGGTTTCACGCAGTACCCATTCGCCAATCTCCACAATCAGATTGGTTTCTTCGGCAATAGGAATAAAGCGGCAAGGAGGAATCAAGCCTTCGATAGGGTCTTGCCAACGCACTAAAGCTTCGGCGCCGACAATGCTGCCGCTGGTAATATCTATTTGCGCTTGGTAGAACACGCGTAGTTCCTGCTGTTTAATCGCCTTTCTAAGGCGCACTTCCAACGCAATACGCTCACGGATAGCAAGCGTCAGGTCTTCGGAAAAATAGGCAAAGCAGCCGCGGCCCTGATCTTTGGCGTGATACAACGCGGCATCGGCGTGATCCAGTAACATTTCAGGGCTGTCCCCGTGTTGCGGATACAGACTGATACCGATACTGGCGCCAATTCGCACATCGTCACTTTGGATGAGCCGGAAGGGCTTGCTCAAATCGGCGATAATTTCTTCAGCAACCCGTGCCGCATCGTCCGGGTGAGTAATATTTTCCAGCAACACGATAAATTCATCGCCGCCCAAACGGGCGACCAAATCCACCTCGCGCAAACGGCTGGTGATTCTGCCGGCAACTTGTTGCAATAACGCATCGCCCGCCTGATGGCCAAGACTGTCGTTGACTGCTTTAAAACGATCCAGGTCGAGCATCAGCAATGCCAGTTGCTTACCTTCGCGTCTTTCCACATCGATGCCGTGTTTCAATCGCTCCTGCAACAGCCGGCGATTAGGAAGTTGGGTCAGCGGATCATAGAAGGCCAAATGCTGAATTTCGTGTTCCGCCGTCTTGCGCTCGGTGATGTCGGAAAATGAAGCGACATAGTTGGTGACCTGGCCGCTCTCATCGGTTACGGCGGTGATGTTAAGCCATTCGGGATACACCTCGCCGTTTTTACGCCGATTCCAGATTTCGCCTTGCCAGTGCCCATCGTTAGACAGGCTTTCCCACATAGCCTGATAGAAGCGGTCATCCTGACGGCCTGATTTGAGTAGGTTGGGGGTTTTGCCGACGGCCTCCTCAACGCTATAACCGGTCACCCGGACAAAAGCCTGATTGACTCTGAGGATGACTTGATTTTTATCAGTGATAGCCATCGCTTCCTGAGACTCGAAAGCGGTGGAGGCGATACGCAGATCAGCTTCCACCAGCTTGCGCGGGGTAATATCGATACAGGAGCCGATATAGCCCAGAAAG
This sequence comes from Methylococcaceae bacterium, assembly GCA_044426515.1. Taxonomy (GTDB): domain Bacteria; phylum Pseudomonadota; class Gammaproteobacteria; order Methylococcales; family Methylomonadaceae; genus Methylobacter_A. The sequence goes on from JAUGSS010000162.1 coordinate 34,985, forward strand.
GTATCTTGCTGATCATAAAGCGGTACGCCGTGATCGAGCAGCCAGCGATATTCACCATCAAAGCGGCGCAGGCGATATTCCATAGTGAATTCCTGACGGGCATCGAAAGAGCTTACATAGGTATTGAAGCAACGCTGGAAGTCTTCCGGATGTACGTTTGCAATCCAGCCGTTGCCTATTTCCTGCTTCATTGTCCGTCCGGTAAACTCCAGCCAGCCTTTGTTGAAATAGTGGAAAAATTTGTCCGGCCTGGCGATCCAGATCAGCACCGGCGCGCTATCCGCCATAGTGCGGAAACGGGCTTCGCTCTCCAGCAGTGACGCGGTCGCCCGCTTGCGCTGAGTGACGTCGGTGATGAAGCCGTGCCAAAGTACCGAGCCGTCCGCTTCCCGTTGCGGCAATGAGTTGCCGAACAGCCAGCGCACCGTACCATTGTTAAATTTCACCCGGTATTCATGACGCCAAGGCGTTAAATTTTGTGCCGATGCCTGTATGGAAGTGACGACGCTGTCGTAGTCGTCCGGGTGCAGAATGGTAAACACCTTGGATGCATCCTCTCGAACGTCCTCCGGACTGACCCTATAAATATCGCGGATAGCCTCGCTGGCGAAAGGAAAGCAAGAACTGCCGTCGGGGCGCAGCTGAAATTGAAAGATCAGGCCGGGCAGCCGGCCGGCAATTTTCTGCAGGCGATCCAGAGCTTCTTGCAGTGCGCTTTCCGATGCTTTGTGCCCGGTAATGTCGCGAGCCACCGCCAGTAAGGCGGTGATATGACCGTGTGAATCGCGCAACGGAACCGCATGCGTATCCAGCCAGCGCTGTGAACCTTTGAGTCCGCGAATTTCGAATTTTAAATTGCCGGGCTCACCGGTGAACACGCGCTTGGTCAGCGCTATGAAGGCCTCCCGGTATTCCGGCAGCACCAGCGATGGCATGTGATGGCCGATGATTTGATCCGGCGAATCGGCTTCGATCATGTTTAGCCCGGCACGATTTATCTGTAACAGCGTTCCGTTTACGGCTATCAGCGTTACACTCTCAGGCTCGGCCTCAATGATGGCGTGCAGCTGCAGCTGGCTCTCGGTGAGTTTTTCAAGAAAGTAGCCCAGCATGGTCACGATCAGAGAGGCGACCGAACAGGAGGCAACCAACCCGGTGAGTAGATAATCGGGAGGCACCTCGCCCTTTAGCAATAGGCCCATGGCGGCAACAACGGCCTCAGTCAACAACACCGACAGGCTTACTGAGAATAGCCATAGCTGCCATATTTTCATGCGCTGAAGTTGCGGAAGAGGATTTATTTTCAAGTCAGCCTTTTGCTGTGGTAGTGATATGCATAAGCTTCGGTTCAAAGCTTAAATTCAGTCGCGCATTATCGCTATTTGTCTATCTCAGGGCAAACCAGCGATACCCGCTTAAGGCGGGGCGGTGTGAGTTGCCTGCGCCATGCGGAGTGCAAACATGGCTTGCGAGCCTGTACGCCGATTTGCCCGACTTAAGTTGGCAGCCCATTTTTATCAGTGTTTAGCAGTCAAATCCGTGTTCTATTAAACGTTAATACTGGCTGAGTCGTTACGATTTTTTAAGCGTCTGTCTATCAACATTCTCGGTCTAGCCAATTTGCTTGTAAATCCTTCCTGTGATTAATGAGATATTATTTGTGTGGAATGCGGACGCACAGTATAGGTGAAATTTGAATTTCAGCTTGTCCTCAATATTCAATTTAAGAGCCCCGGTTTGTTGAGGATGAAGAACACGCACGGCTATGGAGGCAGCTGTTCGTGTTATTTACGGTAAATAAGTAAAATCTATTGTTTGTGGGTGGTGTTAAACTATTTGACCTTATCCACTTAGGTTTATTAAATTCTACAAACGAGACGTACTATGAAAACAATCAGGCAAGGGGGGCTTTTTATTCTCTTTTTATTGCTGCTAAGCGCAGTAACCCCAAGCTTCGCTAAAATTTTTTACAGTAAAAATGAAGCGCTGGAACTGGCGTTCGGCAAAGATGCGCAGGTCGAGCAGTTATCGTTATTCCCCGATGAGCAACAAGCCGCCAAAATTCAGGAGCTGGCCAAGGTTAAACTGGAGTCAGGCTTGTTTACCTTTTATGTCGGTAAAGCTCAAGGCAAGGTGCTCAGTTATGCCGCGATTGAAACCAGTACGGTCAGAACCAAGCCGGAAACCCTGATGATCGTGCTGACAGCGGATGGCGAATTACGTAATGTTTATACCCTGGCTTTTCATGAGCCGCCGGAATATCAGCCGCCGGAACGCTGGTTTGAACAGTTATATAAACGTCCGCTAGCCGAAATGGATTTTAATAAAGGTGTCGACGGCATCAGCGGCGCGACTTTAAGCACTAGGGCGGCAGTCAGCAGTGTGCGCAAGGTGATGGCGTTTTATCAGGTTATGGTAAAAGAGCAGGGTAATCATTAATGCGTTATTTTGTTACCGGCGAACAGCATCGCAAATCTTTGATCAACGCCCTGGTGTTGATGTTTTTAGTTTATATCGCGTTGTTATGGGTGAGTAACGGTATGATGTATTTTCATCATATGGACTTAACGCCCGATTCCGTGATTGCTTATTACCTGGGATCTGAACAGCAATTTACCCAGCCGCGCAGTTATCAGGGCATGTTGGAAGTCTCGCATTTTCACCTGTTCTCGATGGGCATGCTGGTATTGACCTTAACCCATTTAATGCTAATGACCGAGTTCTCGATACGGCTGAAAATCTGGCTGAGCGGCTTGACTTACGGGGCCGCGCTGGCTGATGAAGCAGGCGGCTGGCTGGTCAGATTTGTCGATCCGCTATTTGCTTATTTTAAAATTGCCGCGTTCGTGGTGCTGGAACTGTCACTGGCGGCTTTATTGATTATAGTCATTACCGCGCTGATTCGCGCCAGAGTCAGTATGAACAAAACCGGCGCCGAATAATGTCCGGTTTTCTTGGTTGCTATGAAGCATCACTTTTTAAGAAGGCAAATATGAAAGCAAACATGGGTCTAATCGGCTTGGCGGTCATGGGACAAAACCTGGTTCTTAATATGAACGACCATGGTTTTAGAGTCGCGGTACATAATCGCACGCTTAGTAAAGTGGATGAATTCTTGGCGGGGCCTGCCAAAAATACCCGGATTATCGGCACATACTCATTGGAAGAGTTAATCGATCATCTGGAATCGCCGCGCATCGTCATGCTGATGGTCAAAGCCGGGGAGGTTATCGATCAGTATATCGATAAGTTAGTGCCGCTGTTGTCAGCCGGCGATATTATTGTTGACGGCGGCAATTCGTTATTCACGGACACCCATCGCCGTACTCTCTGCCTAAAAGAAAAAAATATCCTTTATGTCGGCGCGGGTGTTTCCGGCGGCGAAGATGGCGCAAGGCACGGACCTTCGATTATGCCCGGCGGCAATAAAGCCGCATGGCCTACCGTCAAACCCATTTTTCAGTCTATCAGCGCCAAGGTTGACGGTCAGCCTTGTTGCGAATGGGTTGGCGATAATGGTGCCGGACATTACGTCAAGATGGTGCACAACGGTATCGAATACGGCGACATGCAGTTGATCGGCGAGGCTTATCAATTGATGTCCGAGGGTTTGGGCTTAAGTGCTGATGAAATGGCTGTGATATTTACCGAGTGGAATCAAGGGCCGCTAAGCTCTTATCTGATTGAAATCACCGCCGCTATTTTGGCCTATAAAGATGAAGACGGTCAGCCGCTGCTGGAGAAAATTCTCGACACCGCAGGGCAGAAAGGAACCGGTAAATGGACCGGCATTAACGCTTTGGATTTGGGCGTTCCTTTAACCTTGATTGGCGAGTCGGTGTTCGCCCGCTGCTTATCCGCTCAAAAAGAAGAAAGGATTAAGGCCGCATCGGTATTGCCTAAACCAAGCCAAAAATTTACCGGCGACAAGAAAGTCATGGTTAGCGCCATTGGCGATGCGTTGTACGCCGCCAAGATTATTTCGTATGCACAAGGTTTTCGCTTGATGCGCGAAGCGTCGAAAGAATACAACCTGTCGCTCCATTATGGCGACATTGCGTTGATGTGGCGCGGCGGCTGTATTATTCGCAGCCGGTTTTTAAACGACATCAAGCAAGCCTACGATGTCAATCCTGATTTAGAAAACCTGCTGTTGGCCGATTTCTTTGTCGATGCCATGAAACAAGCCGACGAAGGCTGGCGCAAAGCGGTTATATCAGGTATCGAGTTAGCTATCCCGACCCCGGCATTGTCTTCCGCTCTGGCGTATTATGATGGTTATCGTTGTGAAAAATTACCGGCTAATTTGTTGCAGGCGCAAAGAGATTATTTTGGTGCTCATACTTATGAACGGATAGATCAGCCCGGAGGCCGTTTTTTCCATACCGATTGGAGCGGACATGGCGGTAAGACCGCATCCACTCGCTATACTGTTTAAATAAAGCGTTTTGGGTTACGCTACCTCGCTCCCATCTTTTTAAAAACAATGAGGTAGTGCCGATGAAAGCCGAACCCTGCACATACGCTATTTTTGGCGCCACCGGAAATCTGTCCCGGATTAAATTAATGCCGGCGCTGTATCGCCTTGATGCCGCCAATCGCTTGCCTGAAGGTACCCGTATTCTGGCAATAGGCCGCAGGCCGTGGGATCAGGAAAGGTGGCGGGCGGAAGCCAGGCAAATGATTGAAGCCAAGGCACCAGGCGATTTTGATGAAACTGTTTTTCAGCGTTTTAGCGACCGATTGCATTATCATCAAGGCGATATAACACAGGCGCAGTGTTATACGGCATTGGCCGATATGCTCAACCGGGAAAACCAATTCCCTAAAAACATCGCGTTCTATCTTTCCATAAGTCCTTCAGACTTTGCCGCGGTCATGGAGATGCTGAGCAATAACCACTTATTCGATGAAGATCACGGTTGGCGGCGGGTCATTATTGAAAAACCTTTCGGTTATGATCTGGACAGCGCTCAGGCCTTGCAAAAACGTATCAGCCGCTATTTAACGGAAGAGCAAATTTACCGGATCGATCATTATCTGGGCAAAGGCATGGTGCAAAATGTGTTGGTATTTCGTTTTGCCAATGTGATGCTGGAGCCGTTATGGAATCGCAATTATATCGACCATATCCAGATTACCCACTCTGAAGACATCGGCATAGGCAGCCGCGCCGATTACTATGACAACGCCGGAGCCATGCGCGACATGCTGCAAAGCCATCTGCTGCAATTGTTGACGCTGGTTGCGATGGAACCGCCGGTTTCGATGGAAGCCGAATCCTTGCGTGACGAGAAAGTCAAAGTCTTAAAATCCATCCGTCCTATTCCCAGAGAAGCGGTACACGGCCAAGCCTTCCGCGCTCAATACGCCAAAGGCCGCATCGACGGCGAACAGGTCAACGGCTATCTGCAAGAAGACGGCATACCGGCAAACAGCATGACCGAAACTTATGCCGCGATAAAACTGTATATCGATAACTGGCGCTGGCGGGGCGTACCTTTTTACTTGCGTACCGGCAAGCGCATGGCCAAGGCTCAGTCGATTATTTCGATTTGTTTTCGTCATCCGCCGCTACAGTTTTTCCGCGGCACCCAGGTGCAATGCATGAACCCTAACTGGGTACTGCTGGGCATACAGCCGGAAGAATGTATCCGTATTGAAATGACGGTGAAAGAACCCGGTCTGGAAATGCGCACCCGCGCCAGCACTCTGGATGCCAGTTTTCTCCAGCAGAATGAAAAAGCCATCGATGCTTATGAGGACTTATTGCTGGACGTATTAAAAGGCGACCGCTCGTTATTTTTGCGCTTTGATGAAGTAGAATATGCATGGCGTATTGTCGATCCCATCCTGCAAACTTGGGCGATTGAGCGGGATTATATTGTCACCTATCCTGCCGGTTCCTGGGGACCTGAAGACAGCCGCCGCTTATTTGATAAAGAAAGCCAATCCTGGCGCAGCTCATTAACCCCGGAGTGTAAATAAATGCAAAAAAACAGCCGCTGGCATTATCTGGAAACCGCAGAGGATGTTGCAGAAGCCGCTTGCCGACAAATTCTTAACGCTGCGGAATCGGCTATTCCAGAACACGGCAAATTCAAACTGGTTTTAGCCGGCGGCAGCACCCCGGAAAAAGTCTACCGACTGCTGGCCGAGTCCAATGCGGATTGGGCTAACTGGTCTATTTATTACGGCGATGAACGCTGTTTGCCAAGCGATCATCAAGATCGCAACAGCTTAATGGCAAGCCGGGTTTTCCTGGATAAAGTAGCTATTCCTGAGGCTCAGATATTTACCATTCCCGCCGAGCTGGGGCCGGAACAAGCGGCCGAACGCTATAGGCTAACCGTCGCCGAGGCCGGTGCGTTCGATATGGTTTTGTTGGGCATGGGTGAGGACGGCCATACCGCCAGCTTGTTTCCCGGACATCACCATTTGCAAGACGAACTGGCGCATGCCGTTTACAATTCGCCGAAACCGCCGCCGGAGCGCGTTTCGATCAGCGCCAAGGCATTAAGTAACACGCGGGAACTGATCTTTTTGATTACCGGCGCGAATAAACAAGAAGCCGTCAATCTGTGGCGTTCAGGCCATGATTTACCGGTTGCGGCGATTGTGCCGGAAAACCCTGTCGACATTTATATCGATAACGACGCTTATAAGCCGTAGCCGATAAGCTAAGACGCTTTCCCGCGAAGGACATGGACGACTGCAGCGACGGACATCGCTCCCACGCTTCAGCGTCCATCGTTATACACGACTTCGTCCAAGAATCGTCGCCATCCCGGCAGAGAGGGGAAATACCGTTAGAGCCGAAAGCCGAAGCGAATCCAATTGAGGGTGTGTCGTGTGCGCCTTCCTCGCATAATTAATGACTACAAAACAGAAACAACTAAAGCAAATACAAAAACGAAAATCACAAAAAGCGCAAACCTACCTTTAGGCGTTAGTTCCGACTTTGCCAGCCTCAGTTCGTCGAACAACGCTTGCTTGACATCAGCCGAGTTAAAGATTTTTTTACATCGTCCGCGGAATGTTTGCATTTCCTCCAACGCTTCCTGCTCGGCGATAAGCTCGGCAATTTTTGAGTAAAAACTGCCGCATTTAGGGCATTTCATATCGCCGTCATTGCGCTGATGACCACATATTGAACATTTATTCATTTAACCTCCACAAAAAATATTTTTCAGGACTCGTCGGCAATCGATCCTGCATTGCTCTACCTCCTGAGGCCATTCAGTCGTCAAACCGGTACGGTTCCATCTGAATGGATTCGACTCGCCGTCCCAGCATAATACAAACCCCGTTATAGCGCTCATTCCCGGTTGAAGAAAATTCAAACGAAAATATCCGTTGCAGACGGATTTTTCCGGATTGATCTCTTGTTAACCGCATGCTGTTTAGAGCAACATACTCATCCAGCATTTGGACTTCCATGTTCAGGCAATGGGCCCTGACTGCTTTCAACGCGATTTCCTTTGCCTGTTGGCCGTTCAACCAGTAAAGACATGCCCCCAGCAATAAAGTTATTAAAATAAGCTCGTCCAGCATTGTCTTGATTAGGCGTTGTAAACGCGGAATTTAGGTATGTGCGCTTATTGTACTCAGAAAACCTTCAAGAAGAATTTTTCGCTTCGTTATGTAAAATTTACTTTGAGCCAAAATCGACAATCGAGCGCAAAGGGTATAATGAACGGCTAACACTAATAAAGTTAAACGTGGATAACAAATGGCAAAAGGTCAGCGCAAGTCACCTGAAAATAATGCAGGGCTACAATGTCCATGCGAGTACGGCTCGGCTTGGCCTGATTATGAGTTGCTTGATGCAGGCGACGGCAAAAAGCTGGAACGCTGGGGAAAGGTCATTACCATTCGCCCTGATATTCAAGCCGATTTCAAACCGGGATGGGCTTTCGCCCAATGGCAAGACATGGCGCATTGGGAGTTTGAAGAACAATCCTCAACCCAAGGCAAGTGGCTTAACATCAAGCCGAATGCGCCCGAACACTGGGTTATCTCCTATGAAAACTTAAGTTTTGGTTTGAAACTAACCAAATTTAAACATGTGGGTTTGTTTCCGGAACAACAGGCAAACTGGCGATTTATTAAAGACCGGGTTAGTAGCGGTCAAAGAATTTTAAACTTGTTTGCCTACACCGGGGCAGCATCGCTGGTGGCCCGTGATGCCGGAGCGGAAGTGGTGCATGTGGATTCGGTCAAACAGATGGTCACCTGGGCCAATGAAAATAAGGAACGTACGCGTGCAAGAATGCAAGAGATAGAGCCGCTATTGCCGAGCAATCTTTACGACATCAAATGGGTGCTTGAGGATGCGTTAAAATTTGCCCAACGTGAATTGAAACGGGGCAATAAATACGACGGCATCATCATGGACCCACCGGCCTGGGGATTAGGCGTTAAAGGCGAAAAATGGAAACTGGAAAATCATTTGTCCGGCTTGATAGAAACGGCTCACGGATTAATGAATCCGGGCGCTTTTTTAATACTTAATACCTATTCACCCAAAATAGAGTTAGCGGATTTGGCAAAGTCTGCCGAGCAGTATTTTTTTGTAAATCAAGCGGAAGTAAAGCAGCTCCGAATGTCGGCAAAAACCGGTAAGGAGCTGTTTTGTGGGAATTTATTGCGGGTGATAAAATAGAGTTATAAGGTTTGTCAGTGACGGAACGATTGTAGCGTGTCTGTTTTCTCGCGCAAAGCAGGACAGACTTGTGAATCGGTACAGATATTAACAATATTCCGTGCCGGTTAGTGAATTATGTGCTATAACCTTACTGATCATTATGTTTTTTTTAAGCTTTATGAATATTTGCGAGGTGTATCATGGTTGGTAATGTTAGCAGTTACGGTATCAGTGCTTACAGGATCAGCGCTGTTTCCGGATCAAAGACGCAAACAGGCGCCGAGGCCGCGTCCGGAACGCAGCAACCGGCCTCTTCAACAATAAACAGCAGTTCAGATCGGCTTAGCATAAGCCAAGCGGGAAAAGCTTTGGCTGCCAATGGCAATAAGCCGCCGGTTGACATAACCGATGCCAAAGCTGTCGCTAAAGAACACTTGGCTCAGCAAAAACTGGCATATGAGCAAAAACAGGGGATAACTACAGCGGCAGCCCCGAGCACAACAAGTTCACAAAATAGCGAAAAAGCGAGCTCAGCAAAGTCGACGGTTGACATAACCGATGCCAAAGCTGTTGCCAAAGAACATTTGGCTCAGCAGAAACTGGCATATGAGCAAAAACAGGGGATAACCACAGCATCAGCTCCGAGCACAACAAGTTCACAAAATAGCGAAAAAGCGAGCTCAGCAAAGTCGACGGTTGACATAACCGATGCCAAGGCCGTGGCCAAGGAGCATTTGGCTCAGCAAAAACTGGCATATGAGCAAAAAATTGGAGTGCTTGCCGCAGCAAGTACATCTAAGCAGCAGAGCGGAGCGGTTGGAAATTACCAAGCTATTCAATCATTACTTGGCGGCTAGAGTAATTACAATCAGCACAATACATAACAATTCGGTGGAGCCCATTAGTTAGGGTCTGCAGTTGCCGCCAAGCCATACATGGATCTTCGACGCTTAGCGGCAACTGATGCATGAACACCGAAACGTAGCTTAGGCTACGTCATATATGCAAGCAGAGTTACACCAACTCTCAGTAATAAGCAAAGCACTTCACTAATACCCACAACAGGCTGCCGTATGCCTGCTTTGGTGGGTAATCATTTCTTCTCCGCATTGATGCTTTAACTACCGTCTATACCCATCCGCGTAGGTTGGGCAACAGCTTCGTTTTAGTATCCAGTGATGGAAAAAATAGAAATCCGTCGACATATCGAAAGGGTGCGACCTCAATTCTGGCGTATTTAAAAATCAACCACTATTTGTTGGCTGCGAGATGGGGGTAGATGAGTTTGAGGGGGGGCGTGGCTAGGATTGGGGAATGGCGAGTGCGGTAGGTTGGGTTAGGCACTCGCTGTAACCCAACCTACCGCACTGCGCCGCTTTACTTCAGAATTTTTTTTGCGACCTTATATGCGCCATAAGCACCAAAAGCAGCACCACCGGCAGCCGCTATAGGAGCGGTTATAGGATTTACTGCTATTACAGCCCACCAAGCTGGTGATGTTGTTGCACCGATGAAGGTACTCAATGCTGAAAAATGACCTACCGCTAGCGATGCTAAATATGCGTTTCCAGATGCGGCCGCGATATTTGCCGCCCCTGCGGCGGCGGCGGCACCAACCGCAGCGCCTGCTGCCGAGTATCCTATAGATCCCCCAGATTCGACAATAAGTTTAGTATCTTCTTCTACTTCGGAAAATTCATTATCGTTCATGCTCGCTCCTCCTATTATTTCTATAAAGTTAAGCTGTAACGCCTAACGTAAAGAGGCTCATTCTATCCGTAATTTGCCTAGGGATCAAAGGCAGACGTTGTTGTGGAATTACCTATAAATCGCCTAATTCAGTCAAGCTTTGGTACGACTAGCGCCTAACCTACAGCACTATGCTTTGGATAGCTAACGGGGGCATGGTTTTCGAATGGAACCGGGGGCGTTCCGTTCCTTGCCCGAACACAATGTTTCGGTAGGCAGGCATATTCCGCCTGACAGTGAGCATGTTGCTGAATTTATGCGCTACTTCGAGCAGCCTATCGCTTGGCATCGATGGGCAAGAGCGAGCGGATTATCGCAATAGCCGCCTCGCATCATCGGCTGGCCTATATATTCACTCATTCCCGGACGGAAACGGTCGAGTCAGCCGCTTGATGAGCCATGCAATGGGGCTGAGCACCGGAATTGGCGCATCAGGGCTTTGGTCGGTGTCGCGCGGCCTCACCCGTGGCCTGGAAAGCAGGCACGATTACAAGACTAAGATGGGTTATGCCGATACGCCAAGGCGACTTGGATGGCCGTGGAAACTTATCCTAAAAAGCGTTGATCGAGTTCTTACGCTGGTTTTTAGAAGTGTGCCTGGATCAGGTGAATTTCATGACCGGGCTATTCGAATTCGACCGCTTAGGGCTTGTCCAAAAATAAGTGAAACAAGTTGTTCGCAATAACAAGATGATTTAATTGGATATTACATGCCAATGCGTAGCCGTTATTCGCGGACATGACCTTAGCCGAGCGCCTCAAAGCCTACGCGGAAAGCCGGGCGCATCACCGGCTTGAAAGAGCGCAGGGCGCGCATGATACTTTTAAGCTTAATTAATGGTGGAATCCTAAAGTCGGAAACGCCTAAAGGCCCGGTATCGTTGCATTTCGGCAGTGAGTCTGTTGAGTTTTTATGTCCAAGGCTGTTTGCGGAAAATTAAATTCGGGAGTCGTCGAACAAATCAGTTCTTGTCTCCCTCTGCCTGGTCTGCTCCAGAGGATATATTATGAAATTCGCCCCAGCTGCGTATTCTGATTAATTTGAACAGTGATTCTGGCCGAACTTGAACACCTAAAACCTAACGCATCGGTGGAAGTGAATTTTTACTCTAAGTGTTCAACTTGGGTCAAGGAATTCATTTTTTTTCGCATAGATTCTCCT
>JAUGSS010000077.1:0-37914 GCA_044426515.1 Methylococcaceae bacterium
AACATGCCGATAACGACAACCATGCCGGTTGCAATAATTACAATTCTTAATATTTCTTTATCCATTAGATTTCCGCCAGACTCACTGCTTCTTCAATATCAACTGCGACCATCCGGGACACGCCCGGCTCTTTCATAGTAACACCTGCCAGTTGTTTTGCAATTTCCATAGTCACTTTGTTATGGGAAATATACAAAAACTGCACCGATGCCGACATCTCTTCCACCATTTTTGAAAACCGTCCAACATTAGCATCATCCAATGGCGCATCGACTTCATCCAACAAACAAAAAGGCGCCGGATTGAGTTCAAAAATAGAGAACACCAAGGCCACCGCCGTTAACGCTTTCTCCCCACCGGACAACAAATGGATGGAGCTGTTCTTCTTACCGGGAGGTCTGGCAATAATATTTACCCCCGATTCCAGCTCGTCCTGCTCGGTCAATTCCAAATAAGCGTGACCGCCGCCGAATAATTTGGGGAACTTCTCCTGCAAGCCGGTGTTTATTTTATCGAATGTTTCTTTAAAACGCAGCCGACTTTCTTTATCGATCTTGCTGATGGCCTGATCCAAAGTCTGCAAGGCCTCGATTAAATCGGCATGTTGCTCATTAAGAAAATCCATCCGCTCCGACTGAGCCTTGTATTCTTCTATCGCGGTCAGGTTTATGGTACCCAATCTTTCGATTTGCGCCAATAAATCGTCAACCGTTCTTTTCCAGCTGTTTTCTTCCGCCTGTTCCGGCAAGCTTTGCAGTACCTGTTCGACATCGGCATCGATTTCTTTCAGCTGTTCGTTGACGGTTTGCCGGCGCACCTTGCTTTCCTGCAATTCAAAACGGATCGTATCCAACGTTTCTTTTTGCTTTTCCAAGGCGCGTTGCGTTCGGATATGTTCTTCGGATAACCGGGTTATTTCCGTTTCAAGGTCTTCCTGAAGTTGGCGTTGTTTTTTCAGCCGGGTTTCCAATTGCTGCTTATCTAGAATCATCTGCTCCAACTGCTTTTTTTCCTGATCCATCGGGGTCAGCGTTTGCTGCAGATTTTTTTCCAGCTCGGCGATGCGTTCAACCGACTGTTGATGTTGCAGCCGCAAACGGTCCAGCTGTTTGCCGGTTAAGGTTTCGGAAGAACGTAGCGATTCAATCTGCGACTTGATGCTGTAAACCTGTAATCTGGCTTCATTGGCGGATTGATCGATACGCTGTTGCTCGGATTGCAGATCCTGGTTTGATGCTTCCAGGCTTTGCTTTTTTTGTTCCTGCTCGGCCATGATCTGTTCGGCCTGTTCCTGCAACAATTGGGCTTCGGCGATCGTCTCGGCGTTATCGGCGGTCTCGCGGCTGATATCGTCAATATCGTTACAAACCTGTTCCAGACGGCGTTGCTGATGTTCCAACCGGGCGGAATGCGCGCTGAATTCGGCGCTTTTTACCGACAGCTCAGAACCTAAGCTATTGTCCTGTTGCTGGATCGATTCGCGTTGGGCTTCCGCATCTTTCAAAGCGGTTTCGGCATTTTCTAATTGGTCTTCAAAAGTTTCAATTTCGATATGCAGGTCTTCCTGCCGCTGCTTTAACAAGCGCAACTCTTTTTCGCGCTGCAACACCCCGGTTTTACTGTCTTTGGCGCGGATTATTCTTATCCAGCCGGAACCGAACCATGTGCCGTCGGGTGTAATTACCGATTCATGCGCTTTAAGTTGGGCAGATAACGTTCTCGCCGTTTCGGCATCATCGACGCAGTAAATCCCGGCCAGTAAATTACTCAAATCCCACGGCGCCTTTACTTTATCCACTAAGCTCATAGAGGCCGGAGTGACCTCAACATAACCCGACGTTTTAGCGCCAGTCTCAATCAGCATCAACGATTCATCGGTCAAACGCGGCAAACCCGGAATAACCTGGTCTGCGCTTTCTACACAAATCGCCTCAAGATAACTGCCCAAAACCGTTTCAACCGCAATATCCCAGCCTGACTGCACATCCAAAAACTCGGCAAGACGGCGGTTTTCGACCAAATCCACAGACTTCAACCATGCGCTCAGGTGCTTATTATCTTTACCCATAGCATGTTGCTGCAATAATTCCAGCGAGGTGATTTTGCCTTTAACGCTTTGTATTTCCGAGCGGCGCACATGCAGTTCATCATGATAGTGCTTGATTTGTTGGCGTTGCTCGCGTATTTGCCGATGCAGGTCTTCGAGCTGTTGATGCAGCTCATCGCGCTGTGCTTCAATCATTTCGATGCCGGCATCCAGCGATTCAATCTCGCTTTGCAAATCGCCTGCCTCCAGTTCACTGCGCTCGCCGTGCAACTTATCCAGACGGATTTGCAGCTGGCGATTCTGGTTTTCCAACTGCACGGTTTTTACCCGCTGCACTTCGGCTTGTTCTTTGTAGCTTGAGTTGGTCGTCCGGTACGCTTCCCATTGCTCCTGCCAAGCACTTTTTTGCTGCTGCACCTCCTGCTGACTGTATAAAACGTCCTCCTGTCTTTCTTCGGCAACAATCAACGCTTCTTCCGCTTCAAACAAAGCGGCTTTAATCTCTTCCAGCTGCTGCATATCGGCTTCGAGTTCCGCTAACGACTGATCGGCCTGTTGGCGTAAGCGATTAATTTCAACGGTGGTTTGTTCGCGGCTGCTTTCGCTGTGTTTGATGGCTTGTTCAAGGCCGCCGGCCTCGGCCACAATCTGGTAATAATCGCCCTGAGATTTGCCGGTCTGCTGTTGCTGAGTCTTATGCTCTGCACGCTTGGCTTCGATGTTGTTATCGATGTCGCGTAACGCTACAAACAGGCGATTATGCTCGTGAGCCACTTGCTGCAATTTTTCATCCAGTTGTTTTGCCGCTTGATGATAGGTATTCCAACGCATCGCCAGCAGTTCCAGCTTGTATTGGCGCTCCTGCTTTTTAAGCTCGGTATATTTTTCGGCTTTTTCGGCTTGCTTTTGCAGATGCTTGATTTGCTTTTCAACCTCGTCGCGCAAATCATCCAGCCGTTCCAGGTTCTCACGGGTATGCTTCATCCGGGTTTCGGTTTCGCTGCGGCGTTCCTTATACTTGGACACGCCCGCCGCTTCCTCGATATGAATTCGCAAGTCGTCCGGTTTGGCTTCAACCATACGGGAAATGGTGCCCTGCTCGATGATCGCATAGCTTCTTGAACCCAGGCCGGTGCCCAAAAAGATGTCGGTGATGTCCTTGCGGCGACAACGCGAACCATTCAGCATAAACACGGAAGTGCCGTCACGGCTGACTTGGCGCTTAATCGCGATAGTATCGTATTGCGAATATTCGCCGCCCAACTTGCTTTCGCTGTTATTAAACACCAGCTCGACCGAAGCCGTGCTGACCGGTTTGCGCCCCGACGAACCGTTAAAGATCACATCAGCCATACTGCCGCCGCGCAAATGTTTGGCGGAGCTTTCGCCCATCACCCAACGCACAGCATCAATAATGTTAGATTTACCGCAGCCGTTAGGCCCAACAATGGCAGTCAAATTCCCGCTAATCGGAATGACCGTGGTATCAACAAAGGATTTAAAACCCGAAAGTTTGATTTTTTCAAGTTTCATAGTACAAGTATGAATATCCCAACAGTTGAATTAAAATAACCGAGTATTATTAACGATAATTAACCGATTTTCGACTCTTTTTATAGACATCCTTTATTTATAAACAAAAAATGACAACACAACCAAGCAAAGATCTGGAAACTTTCGCCAACCCGAAACCGGGCCGTGATTTCACCATTCGTATCGATATACCCGAGTTCACCTGCCTGTGCCCAAAAACAGGCCAGCCGGATTTTGCCACCATCCGAATCGAATACGTACCGGCCAAGCTGTGCGTGGAACTTAAAGCGCTTAAGCTCTACATGTGGGCGTTCAGAGACCAAGGCGCATTCCATGAAGCCGTCAGCAATGAAATCCTTGATGATCTTGTTAAAGCCACAGCACCCCATTTCATGCGTATCCGCGCCGAGTTTAACGTGCGCGGCGGCATCTACACCACGGTTGTTGTGGAACACAAAAACCCCGACTGGCAAGCGCCGGAACCGGTTAACTTGCCGTAAGCCATCATGGCTAAGACCTACTACACCTCGGACATTGCCGTCGCCTTAAAATACGACGGCAAAAACGCGCCCAAGGTGACCGCCAAAGGCTCAGGTCTTAGCGCAGAACAAATCCTGCAAATCGCCGAACACCACGGAATACCGTTGCAAACCGAGCCGGAACTGGCAAGAATTCTGGCTCAAATCCCGTTAGGCGATGAAATCCCCAATGAACTCTATGTTGCCGTCGCAGAAATCATCGCTTTTGCGTATTACTTAAGCGGCAAAACACCCGACAGTTATAAACCATGAACATTAAAGAAGCCCTGACCACTTTGCCCCAATACGTACTACCCCATCACGCCTTGTCAAGCATGATGAGCAAACTAACCCACTGCGAAAACAAGACCTGGAAAAACCTGTTTATCAAGCAGATCATCAAGCATTACGGCGTCAACATGGATGAAGCGTTGGAGCCCGACATCACTGCTTACAAGAGCTTTAACCATTTTTTTACCCGTGAACTAAAACCCGGCGTTAGAGCGTTCAGCAGCGAAAGAAACGCGATTGTCTGCCCTGCCGACGGCGCAGTCAGCCAAGCCGGCGATATTTCAGGCGGACAAATCTTTCAAGCCAAAGGCAAAAGCTTTAGCGCGACCGATTTGCTGGGCGGCGATGCAGTACGCGCAGAACCGTTCAACAACGGCGTATTCACCACTATTTACCTGTCGCCCAAAGACTATCACCGCCTGCACATGCCGTTGACCGGCACCTTAAGGGAAATGGTGCATATCCCCGGCCGGTTATTCAGCGTCAATGCCACCACCACCAATTCCGTTCCGGGATTATTTGCCAGAAACGAACGCGTCGCGGCCATTTTTGATACCGAAATTGGCCCGATGGCTTTAATTCTGGTCGGCGCAATATTCGTGTCCAGCGTAGAAACCGTCTGGCATGGCATAGTCACACCGCCTAGCATCACCGAAGTGCAAAGTTGGCAGTATCAGGATAATGCCCCGACTTTGAAAATCGGCGAAGAAATGGGACGGTTTAATATGGGGTCTACGATTATTGTTTTATTCGGCAAGGATAAGGCAAAGTGGGATGCCGAGTTTAAAGCGGGGAAGACGGTTAAGTTGGGGGAGTTAATTGGCAGGGGGGCTGGTTAAACGTAAATCAGCTTGATGATACACGCTGAACGGTCAAGTTTTCGGTTTTTGCAATTCATCGTCACCTATCCGAAAACTTGACCGTTTAAAGTATAGGCACTAAAAACGTGTACCCACTTCCCGGATAACAGCCTATTTTGCGCCCATCGGGCGAATTATGAACAGATAGGCAATTATCTAAGTATCTTCCAGCCCGTTACCCCTGATTTTGAAATTAAACTGATGTTCACATGCCTGGTTGCAGGCTTGCTCCATTACCCCGTACCAAACATGGTACGCGCAGCGTACCCTCGCTAAAAATCGAAAATATGACCGTTTAAAGCATATCCCGTCCGGCTTTGGCATATCGCCCCATCCATTTTATTTGGTAAACATATGTGAACATGAATATCCTGTTAATAGAAGATCATAAACCCGATGCCGTGCTGCTGCGCCAATTATTAACGGAAAACACCAAGCAGTCTTTCCATTTGGCTCATGCCGAACGCTTGAAAGATGGATTAGCGTTGCTAAAACGCGAACATTTCGATGTCGCCTTACTGGATTTATCCCTGCCCGACGCCTTCGGTCACGATACTTTCCGGCGCCTGCATCAACAGGCGCCGAACTTGCCTATCATCGTGCTGACCGGTCTCGACGATGAAGATTTAGCGATAAAATTGGCCCAAGCCGGTGCTCAGGATTATCTGGTTAAAAGCGACCTAAGTAGCGGCATATTATACCGGAGCATACATTATGCGATCGAGCGCAAGCGGGCGGAGGAAAGATTACGCCTTGCAGCAACGATGTTTGAGAGCGCTCTGGAAGGTATTTTAATAACCGATGCCAACACAAATATTATTAGCGTCAACCAGGCTTTGTGCTCGATTACCGGTTATCGCACCGAAGAAATCATCGGCAGCACTCCCGATATTCTAAAATCAGAGCGGCACAGTCCTGCCTTTTTCCGCCAATTATGGGATATTCTGAATAAAACCGGCCAATGGCGAGGTGAAATTTGGAACCGCCGCAAGAATGGTGAAATCTATCCCTCCTGGGTAATCGTCACTGCGGTGAAAGATGCCGTCGGAGCAGTCACCCATTACGTAGCGACCCATATCGACATCACCGAGCGCAAGCTAATGGAAGATGAGCTAAAAGCCGGTGAGGCAAAATTCCGTTCGATTATTGAGGTTTGCCCGGTGCCGCTGGCTTTGCATGATGAGCAGTTGAATATTACCTTCCTGAATCCGGCGTTTGTGCAAACCTTTGGTTACAGCGTAGACGATATTCCCACGCTGGCGGACTGGCGCCTGAAAGCTTACCCCGATCAGGACTATCGGCACTGGGTCGAGACGACTTGGCAAGCGGCGCTAAAAAAAGCCAAACAAGAGCAGACCGGCTTTTTGCCTCTGGAAGTGGCTATTTGCTGCAAGAACGGCCACATCAAAACCGTGTTGGCGTCTGCCGCTACGATTCATCACGACTTTTCGGGTGAGCATTTGGTGATACTGTACGATATTACTCAGCGCAAACAAATTGAAGCCAAGCTCAACGCCATTTTTAATGCGTCGGTGGAAGGCATTATCACCTATGACATGTCCGACATCATCGTATCCGCTAATGCCGCAGTAGAACTTATTTTCGGCTATAAACCGGAAGAGCTGATTGGCTGCAATATTTGTAAACTGATGCCGTCATCGCCAAGTTGCAACTTGCCTCAGGCAGTAAAATTTGTCGATCAAATTCGGGAGATTGAGGGCATTCACAAAAACGCTTCCATCATCCCACTGGACCTGTCCATCGCGGAGTTTAGCATCGATAATGAACGCTATTTTACCAATATTGTGCGCGATGCGAGTTTGCGCAAACACCGGGAGCAGCAAGACAAGGAACATCTGGACGAACTCGCCCATGTCACTCGCCTTGGGCTGATGGGAGAAATGGCTTCCGGCATTGCTCATGAAGTCAATCAACCCTTGGCTGCAATTTCCAGCTATACGCAAGTCAGTTTAAGCCTGATTAACACCGAAAATCCCGATCTAATCAAACTTGCCGAGATTTTATACAAAACCCAGCAACAGGCTTTAAGAGCGGGGCGGATCATTCATCGGATGAGAGAATTTATCAAATCTCATGCAAAACATCGCTTAATCGCTGACGTCAATACTTTGATTCATGAAGCTGTCGGTCTGTGTATTGCAGAACTTAAACAAAACGGCATAAAGCTGATATTTGAACTGGAAAACAATTTGCCGCCTGTCTATGTCGATCAGATACAAATTGAGCAAGTCCTCATAAACCTGATCCGAAACAGCGTTGATGCCTTACAAAACTTACCCGAAAAACAACAGCGCCAGTTAACCATCCGCAGCCGATTGACTCCCAATAACGGCATACAGGTCAGTGTGAAAGACAATGGCCAGGGACTTGATGAAGACCAACAACAAAAAATGTTGACGCCTTTTTACACCACCAAGACCAACGGTATGGGCATGGGGCTATCCATCAGCCGTTCACTTATCGAAGCACATGAAGGGACTTTGTATTTCAATAGCCAATTTAGGAAAGGCACCACTTTTTATTTCACGCTACCCATACGGAGAAAATCCGATAACCGCTAAAAGAAACCAGAGGAGCATCGCGCCTTACCCACGAAAGACACCGAGCGGGTGTAGGGCGTGCCGCGCGCGCCAAAGGGTTCAAACACGAATCGGTGTATTTTAAGCCCGGTAGAAAGCGCGCACGGCACACCCGCCTAAAAATGCAAGCCCCTTTAGAAACAACAAAAGTTATCAATTAAAAGAATGTAAATAGCCATGCCGCATTTATTTCAATTGACTTAGCTCAAACATGCGCATCGCCGCAAACGTTTTCGCCAGGATTGATAAGCCATCAATACCGGAATAAAGAAAACCTTGCACGCAACGTACATGCCCCGCCCGGTTTGGGGCTGCATAATAGCTTTATGCAATATCAGCCAGATTCCCTTTGGTTTCCAGCCACACTTTCCGGTCTTGCGAGCGTTTTTTAGCCAGCAATAAATCAAGTTGACCGTGGGTGTCGTCGTCTTCCGCTACCGTCAACTGCACCAGTCTGCGGGTATCCGGGTTCATCGTGGTTTCCCGGAGCTGGCTGGGATTCATCTCGCCCAAGCCTTTAAAGCGTTGCACATTGATCTGGCCTTTGAGTTTTTCGGCGGCGATGCGGTCCAGCACGCCTAGTCTTTCCGCTTCGTCCAGCGCATAAAACACCCTTTTGCCGACATCGATCCGATACAGCGGCGGCATCGCGACAAAGACATGACCGGCCTCCACCAGCGTTTTGAAATGCTGGTAAAACAAGGCGCAGATCAAGGTAGCGATGTGGTTGCCGTCCGAGTCGGCATCGGCCAGGATGCAAACCTTGCCGTAGCGCAAATTCTGCAAATCGGAAGAACCCGGCTCTATGCCCAGAGCCACCGCAATATCATGAACTTCCTGCGACGCCATCACCTGATTGGACTCAACTTCCCAAGTATTCAAAATCTTGCCGCGCAACGGCATGATCGCCTGAAAATCGCGTTCCCGCGCCTGCTTGGCCGAGCCGCCGGCCGAGTCCCCTTCGACCAGGAACAATTCGGTACGGGATAAATCCTGCGCCGAACAATCGGCCAACTTGCCCGGTAATGCCGGACCCGAGGTGATTTTTTTACGGATGATTTTTTTATTGGAGCGCAGCCGTTTTTGCGCGCTGGAAATAATGATTTCGGCGATTTTCTCGCCTTCGGCAGGGTTCTGGTTTAACCATAAACTGAAGCTGTCTTTCGCCACCCCGGAAACAAAAGCCACGCATTCGCGTGAGCTGAGCCGCTCTTTGGTTTGCCCTGAAAACTGCGGATCTTCTAATTTGACCGACAGCACAAAATGGCAATTTTCCCAGACATCTTCCGGCGCGACTTTAACGCCGCGCGGCAGGATATTCCTGATGTCGCAAAACTCGCGCATCGCCTCGGTCAGCCCTGCCCGCAGGCCGTTGACATGGGTTCCGCCCTGCGCGGTCGGCACCAGGTTGACGTAACTTTCGGCCAACACTTCCGGCGGATTTTCAAGCGCCCAGACGATGCCCCATTCAACGGCTTCATGGTTAGCGGCCATGTTGCCCATAAAAGGTTGTTCCGGACAATAATCAATATCGCCGATGCGGTCGAGCAAATATTCCTTAAGGCCGTCCTGATAACACCAGAAATATTCTTCGTCGGTTTGATCGACTTTCAGCGATATTTTCAAGCCCGGACATAAAACCGCCTTGGCACGCAATACGTGCTTAAGCTTTGCCACCGATACTTTATTGGAATCGAAATATTTTTCATTAGGCCAGAACCGGATGGCCGTTCCGGTATTATTTTTGCCGACAGTGCCGGTTTCGATCAGTTCGGTTTGCTTTTCGCCGTCGGCATAATCCATTCGATAAATTTTGCCGCTTCTTTTAACTTCCACTTCCAGCTTTGCCGACAAGGCGTTAACGACTGAAACCCCCACACCATGCAGGCCGCCGGAAAACTGGTAATTTTTATTGGAGAACTTTCCGCCCGCATGCAGTTGGGTCAAAATCACCTCAACGCCGGGAATACCTTGCTCGGGATGTATATCGACCGGCATGCCCCGGCCGTTATCGCTAACCAGCACCGAGCCGTCTTTATACAAAACCACGTCAATTGACGTCGCATGGCCTGCCATCGCCTCATCAACACTATTATCAACCACTTCCTGCACCAGATGGTTGGGCCGGGTGGTGTCCGTATACATGCCCGGACGCTTTCGCACCGGCTCCAATCCGCTTAAAACTTCGATTGCCGCCGCGTTATATTCGTTACTCATACTTCCTAATCACTCACAATTCAATTTCATATATAATGCCGGGTTCAGCCCTACATCGTATCATTAAAAATATTTTTATCTCATGCCGAAAAAGAAAACCCCGACTTTATTCGAAGATTCACTCGCCGAACTTGAGCAGTTGGTTACCCAGCTTGAACAAGGCGATATTTCGCTGGAAGAATCGTTAAAGTCATTTGAACGCGGGGTTAACCTGACCCGAACCTGTCAAAAAGCCCTGCAAGAGGCCGAGCAAAAAGTTCAAATTCTAATTGAAAAAAACGGCACTCAAACCCTGGAGCCATTTACCGATGAGTAATGCGTTAAAAGACTATCTTGATTTTTGTCAAAACCGTGTGGAAACAGCTTTGCAAGCTCGCCTGCCCAGTGACATCATACTGCCGCAGAAGCTGCATCAGGCAATGCGCTATACCGTGCTGGACGGCGGCAAACGGATGCGCCCGATGCTGACCTATTGCACCGGAAAAATACTGGGTATAGCTCCTGAAGCACTGGATGGTCCGGCTTGCGCTGTAGAATTCATCCACGTTTATTCGTTGATTCATGACGATCTTCCGGCCATGGACGATGATGATCTCAGACGCGGCAAAGCCACTTGTCATGTGGCCTTTGATGAAGCGACGGCTATTTTAACCGGCGACGCGCTGCAAGCGTTGGCTTTTGAAACACTGGCTAATGATCCCGGCATTACTGCAAACGCTGAAGGCCGCTTGAAAATGATCTCTGTTCTCGCCAAAGCCAGCGGCTCGCAAGGCATGGTAGGCGGCCAAGCCATTGATCTGGAATCCGTCGGAACCCGCTTGACCCTGCCTGAACTTGAAAACATGCACATTCATAAAACCGGCGCTTTGATCCGAGCCAGCGTCAACATGGCGACTCTGGCGAAAGCCGATATAGACCCTAATGTTGCGAAAAAACTGGACAATTACGCCAAGTGCATTGGCTTGTCGTTCCAGGTTAAGGATGACATTCTCGACGAAGAAAGCGACACTGCGACATTGGGTAAAACCCAGGGCAAAGACAAGGATAACAACAAACCCACCTACCCTGCCCTGCTAGGCATGGCCGGAGCCAAACAAAAAGCCCAAGAACTGCATGAGCAAGCGCTGGACAACTTGAGTATTTTCGGCAGCGAAGCCGATTTATTACGGGATTTATCGCTTTATATTATTCAGCGGGATCATTAGAACTAAACAGATTTCGTAACTACTCAGCAGGTAGATAAATAGAACGCAACGGACCGTCATTCCGACAGGGATGACGGTCCCCAAGCATAGAGATGTGTAAGCACGGAGACATTCGGGATAGCTCTAAACAACAAGAAACTCTAAAAATTACCGCCGATAGCGCCGGATACCGGCTCTTGAACAAAGCTTCATATCGAAAGCTCCAGCTTGGGATCCAGGCTAAACCCGCTACGCATTCTCATCAAATAGTTTTTTCCCGATCAGTTGCTGAGGCGCCTGCGTTTTTTGAGCGCCATCGAGAGCATCCATATGCCCCGTGGTTAAACCCGATTCTTCCAGCTGATTTTTCAGATAATCGAGGTTGTGTTTGATAAGTTCGGTTGTTTGCGGGTTCCGGCTTTTAAAATAGGTATTGATAACATCATTCCGGTAGGACACTATGCAGTGAATCGTCCCCAGTTCCGGCGGCGTAAGGGTGATATTAACCGACCAATCGCGGCCGCCGGATGATTGCCGTTGGTTTTCTTTGTCCTGCTGTATTTCAATCTTGACCGTTTCCGCCTGTTGCCTGTCAATAAACGGGATATCGATGCTCCATAGTTGCTTTGGATTATCGTCTTTCGGCAAGGACATTAATTGATCCAGCACGATGGTGGCAACGCTGTTTTCGGTTTTATTTTGCAGGTTTTTGAGCAGGTCAAGATCGATTTGAAGAGGCGGCTGTCCGTTTTGAGCGCCAAGCTCCTGCTTTAATGCCTGAATAAATTTAAGCAAATTGGCTTTAAAATCCTCGGCAACAGCTACCGGCAATGCTTTCTCTCCTGCGCCGGCAACAGCACCCGCCGTTTCTAAAGCATCCGCCTTGGCCGCTTTAGGTAACCGTTCCATGCCTTGCTCTGCCGCTTCGGCGGGTGCGCCATCTGCTTTGGCTGTATCCAGTGGATTAGAAGGAACAAATTCGGCTTCAGAAATCAGCTTTGAATTAACGGCTTGCTCAATAACAGAAGCGCTAGGCAATGGCTCTTTTTGCGTCAGGTTCTGCAATATTTCGACGGCAATGCGTTGCAATGATTGGGGCACGCTTTCGTTTTTTATCAGCTGGGGCAACTGTTTAATTAATTCGGCTTGAGTCATTGCCGGCGACAATTTGGCCTCAAGAAACAGCCCGGAATTGGCAATGGATTGCTTGAGCCCTTCGCTACTGATCAACTGCTCTTTGGGCGGCAAGTTCCTGATGATGCTGGCCGCAATGTCTTTTAGGACCTGGGAAACACTCTCATTTTTCATCAGTTGCGGCAAATCTTTTATCAGTTGATTTAAAAAGATCGGCGAGGGTTCATGACGCGGCAGAAACTGCTTTATAAACTCGGTTATTTTTGCTTCAGGAATATGCTTGGCAGCCTGAATAATCTTAAATTCGGGCGCGCTTCCTGTTTTGGTAATTTCCAGGCTCAGGCTTTGCCCGACTTTTAAGTCCGAAGGCGTATTGCTCAGTTGGCCTCGTTCAATAGTGATAAGAGTGTCCGCCCTCGTTTGGGCCGGGATAGGGGTAAAAACTTGCAGTTGGATTTTATTGCCGGCGATGCCGATTATTTTCGCCTCCAGCGGCTGTCCGATATTATTGCTAGCCGGAATAACCTTAAACTCCGGCGCGGCTCCGGCTTTAACGACTTCCAGATTAAGGCTCTGCCCTACCTTTAAATTCGAAGGCGCATTGCTCAGTTGGCTTTGTTCAATAGTGATAACAGAAACTTGTTTGCCGCTTGCTTGACTGGGAACCTGCAATTGGATTTTATTGCCGGTGATGGCGATTATTTTCGCCTCCAACGGCCGTCCGATATTATTAGCAGCCGTAATAACCTTAAACTCAGGCGAGGCTCCGGTTTTAATGACTTCCAGGTTCAGGGTTTGACCGATTCTTAAACCCTGAGGCGCATTGCCCAGTTGATTTCTATCGATATTGATCAAGGCCGCTTGTTTATTGCCGGAGTCCGCGGTTGCTTGCGTCGGAGGGGTAAAAATTTGCAGCTGAATTTTATTACCGGCGATGCCTATTATTTTCGCATCTAATGGTTGACTTAGCGGCAAGAGTGGCGCGGAACCATCCGGTTTGACGGCAGGTTGCATCGATTCTCTACCGATTGCGGCACTCCCACCATCCCTGGCGGTCGGCCGTACCGGTTCCATACCGGTTACGGCACTCCCACCATCCCTGGCGGTCGGCCGTACCGGTTCCATACCGGTTACGGCACTCCCACCATCCCTGGCGGTCGAAATTAGTTTTAAGCGTAAGTTATTTGTTTCGGGTAAGGGCGCGATAATTTTAAATTCTACGACCGGGGCGATTTGGGTAACCTGTATTTTTAAATCCTGGTTCGGATTTAGCGTAATCGGCTGATTGCTTTGTACGCTGATGTCCTTGTTGCCCAATGTTAAGGCGATAGCGGTTTTTGCCGCTTGTATATCCGCGCCGATCACTTTTACATCAAGCTGTTGTCCGACTTTCAGGTTTAAAGTATTTTCCGGCCGGTTAGCCGCGAACAGGGCTTGAGAGGTTTTTAGCGAGTTGATGTCCATTTAAAAATAGCTTAAGCCAACATCTGCCGGATTTGCTCGATTTCATCTTGGGCGGCATCCAGTATGTTAATGCTGTCGCCTGCAGTCAGATGAACGGCCAGTTTTTTATAAGCAGGCAGGTCGTCTATTTTAGGTATTTTTTTTATATCGACTTTGCCGATAAAACTGTGCAACTGCGAAATCATGACAATATCCGCATAATTGGTTGGGCTGTTGTCCTTACGAAACCAATTTTCGGCATTGATCACCACGTCTTCAAAATCCTCCGGAAAATCCCATCGGCGGATGATTTGCACGCCAATATCGGCGCGCAATTCCCTTACTGCTTCCACCAAGTCTTTAGGATGCGCAATAATATCGGGGTGATTATCGGCATAAGTCAAAATCGGCACGATACCAATATCATGAATCAGCCCGGCCAACATCGCGCGGTCCGGATCGAAGCCTGGGATTTTGTGCGCGAAGACGGCGCTGATCGAAGCGATATAACTGCTGTGCGCCCATAACTCGGCCATTTTTTTACGAATAACCGGGGACTTGGCGTTAAACACCGACTTCAGCGCAAACGCGGTAATAATATCCTGAGCCGCTTTCAAGCCCAGCCGGGTTAAGGCTTCGGGACAGCTTTCAATTTTTTTTCGGCCTATAAATAAAGAACTGTTGGCGATTTGTACCAACCGGGCTGTAATTGACGGATCGATTTGAACGATACGGGCTATTGAAGCGATGTTGGACCTTTCATCACTAATGGCGCGGCGAATCTTGAAAGACACATCCGGGATAGTGGGCAACACCAGATCGTCGGATTGCATATGCCGATAGCAGTCCATTAACAGTTTGTTTTTAGCCAAACTTGCGGCGGTATTGCTAAGGTTGTGATTGGTTTGACTCATATTGTATTTATTTAATATTCAAACAAGCCTGCAGAGTTTAGTTTAAAATCTGCCCCTTCGTCGAACCCTATTGCATCTATCTTACTTTGCCCTGCAATGAAAACAACACCTTCTGAAGTTTTAACCACCTTATCAACTATTCGTGACTACATCCGCTGGGCCGCCAGCCGTTTTACCGAGGCCGAACTGTGTTTCGGCCACGGCACCGCAACAGCGTTGGATGAAGCGGCAGCGCTGGTTTTACATACCGTCCGCCAGCCCTATAATCTGACCGATGCGTATCTGCAAAGCGTTTTAACGCTGACCGAACGCCAAGCCGTGATCGACATGATCGACCGGCGCATCAACGAACGTCTGCCTGCCGCTTATCTGACCCATGAAGCTATTTTTGCCGGTTTATCATTTTATGTTGACGAACGGGTGCTGGTGCCGAGATCGCCGATTGCCGAACTGATCGAACAACGCTTTTCGCCTTGGCTGGATGAAGAGCAGGTAGCCCGCATTCTGGATTTATGCACCGGCAGCGCCTGCATCGCGATAGCCTGCGCCTATGCATTTGCCGATGCTTACGTCGATGCGGTGGATTTATCGGCCGACGCGCTGGCCGTCGCCAAAATAAATGTCGCCAAACATCAATTAGACGATGCCGTGACCCTTTACCAGTCGGACCTGTTTAAAGAACTGCCCGATGACGCTCGCTATGATGTCATCGTCAGCAACCCGCCTTATGTGTGCCTTGAAGAATGGGAGCAGCTCCCCGCAGAATTTCGCGCCGAGCCTGATATGGGCTTTAAAGGCGGCCCCTCGGGCTTGGACATTGTTTTGCGCATTCTGGCCGATGCCGACCGGTATTTGACAGAGCAAGGGATTTTGATTGTGGAAGTGGGCAGCAGCGCGGAAACATTGCAGAACGCCTTCCCCGATGTGCCTTTTTACTGGCTGAATTTTGAACGCGGCGGCGACGGCGTGTTTTTGCTGACGGCTGAACAGGTTAGTCAATATAACGAATTATTTTTAGCGGCTTTATAACTATGTCTGGAAACTCAATAGGAAAATTATTTACCGTCACCTCGTTTGGCGAAAGCCACGGCCCTGCGATAGGCTGCATCGTCGATGGCTGTCCTCCGGGCATGGCCTTGACCGAAGCCGACTTGCAGGAAGACCTGGATCGCCGCAAACCCGGCACCTCGCGGCACACCACTCAACGCCGCGAAGCCGATGAAGTCAAAATCCTGTCCGGCGTATTTGAAGGCAAAACCACCGGTACGCCGATCGGCTTATTAATCGAAAATACCGACCAGCGCTCGAAGGATTATTCCAAGATCGCCGATACTTTCCGGCCCGGTCATGCCGACTATACCTATCAGCACAAATACGGTATTCGGGATTATCGAGGCGGCGGGCGCTCATCGGCTCGCGAAACGGCCATGCGGGTTGCGGCGGGCGGCATCGCCAAAAAATATCTCAAGGAGCAGGCGGGCATAGAAATACGCGGGTATTTATCGCAGCTGGGGCCGATAAAAATCGAAAAAGTCGATTGGACTGTTATCGACAGCAATCCTTTTTTCTGCCCCGATGCCGACAAAGTTGCTGAAATGGAAGCTTATATGGATGCGCTGCGCAAAGAGGGCGAATCCATCGGCGCGCGAATAGAAGTCGTAGCAACGAACGTCCCACCGGGACTGGGCGAGCCTGTCTTCGACCGGCTTGATGCCGATCTGGCCCATGCCTTGATGAGCATTAATGCGGTCAAAGGCGTGGAAATCGGCGACGGTTTCGCTTGCATCGACAGCAAAGGCACCCAGTTTCGCGACGAAATCACCCCGGACGGTTTTTTAAGCAATCATGCCGGCGGTATTTTGGGCGGTATTTCCAGCGGCCAGAATGTTACTGCAAGCATCGCCTTGAAGCCTACGTCCAGTTTGCGCTTGCCGGGCAGAAGCATCAACCTGCAAGGCGAAGCGATTGAAGTGGTCACCGAAGGCCGTCATGATCCCTGCGTGGGCATACGTGCAACGCCGATTGCCGAGGCGATGATGGCAATCGTGATTATGGATCATTTGCTGCGGCATCGGGCGCAAAACGTCAATGTGCAGTCGGGATTGCCTGTTTTAAGATAGGGATTAATTATCCCTCGTTCCCTCGCGCCGCGCTCGTCTTTATACACAAATGTCTCTGAGACACCGTCATTCCTGCAGCGGAGTAAGACTGCAACGTAGGGCGTGCCGCGCGCGCCTTGGGAGTTAAGGCGCGCACGGCACGCAGGGTGATTATCGGCGAACCCCGGCAGACTGAGCGCGCCGCGTGGGAACGCCGTCAAGGCGCGCTGCGCGCCACAAGTAACGCAAAATACCCGAACCGTAGATGTTGCAAACACAGGACGCAGTGCGTCCTCCAAGGCATTCCCACGCAGCGCGTGGGAACGAACGAAGATGAATAATTCAATGTCAATTCCATACTGGCGACTGTCAGGCTTTTACTTCTTTTATTTTGCCACGGTAGGGACTTTTCTCCCTTACTGGAGCCTCTATTTAAAAGATAGCGGATTTAATCCTGTTCAAATCGGCGAACTTTTTGCGCTGCTAGGCGGCACAAGAATTATCGCGCCAATGCTATGCGGCTGGATTGCCGATCATACCGGGCAAAATTTACGCATTATCCGCAT
The DNA here is from genome assembly GCA_044426515.1 of Methylococcaceae bacterium. Taxonomy (GTDB): domain Bacteria; phylum Pseudomonadota; class Gammaproteobacteria; order Methylococcales; family Methylomonadaceae; genus Methylobacter_A. Next base: position 17,407 of record JAUGSS010000077.1, read on the forward strand.
AAGCTCTTTTTTAACCGCTTTACTCTTTGCCGGTTTTATCATTGTTCATGGCTATTCCTGGTTTGCCTGGCTAACGATTGCCTTTGGCATTTTTTGGAACTCCACGTTGCCGCAATTCGAAGCGGTAACCCTATACCATTTAAAAGACCAAGCGCATCGTTACAGCCGGATAAGACTGTGGGGATCTATCGGTTTTATTGTTTCGGTGCTGGGCGTAGGCCGGCTATTGGATGTCCTGGCGCCCGCCATAATGCCGGCAGTGGTTACCTCATGGATGACGTTGATCTGGCTGGTCAGCTTGATGACGCCGGCGACTCAGGCGATCAATCGCGAGACGGCCGGCATCGGCATCCTGCAAATCATAAAAAGACCGGAAGTGCTGGCGTTTCTGCTGACTAGCATGCTGTTACAGTTCGCCCATGCACCGTATTACGTTTTTTATTCGATCTATCTGAAACATTATCAGTACTCGGCAAGCCTGACCGGATTTCTTTGGGCGCTGGGGGTTTTTGCCGAGATCGTTTTATTTATTTACATGCGCCGTGTATTGAAGCTCTTTTCGCTGCGGGCGATTTTACTGACCAGTAGCCTGTTGTCGGTTGTGCGCTGGTTGATCATTGGCTGGTGCATCGATTATTTTTGGCTGTTGCTTTTCGCCCAATTATTGCATGCGGCGACGTTTGCCGGCGTTCATGTCGCCGCTATTCACTTGGTTCATCAGTATTTTGGCGACCGGCACCAGGGTAAAGGCCAAGCGCTCTACGCCAGTTTAGGTTTTGGTCTGGGCGGAATGCTGGGCAGTTACTACAGCGGTTATTATTGGGACTCATTGGGCGCGGAGTTCGTCTATTCAATGGCGGCGTTTTTTTGTAGTATTGCTTTTGTGATCGTCTATATCTGGGTGGGACGGGAAAGTTCTCAAGATAGAACGGTCTTAGGTTAAAATGGTGTCGGGTTGCGTTAACCCGACCTGCAATTTTTTGGGAAATAATGTGTTTGAAATCATAAAAAGCGGCGGCTGGATGATGTTGCCGATCGTACTGTGTTCCATTACTGCCATGGGCATTATTGCGGAACGTTTTTGGTCCTTACGTAGAAAGAAAATTATACCGCCTGAGCTGGTTGCGCAGGTTTGGCGCTTATCCCGCGACAAAAAGCTGGACGATGCCGCCTTGCGCCACTTGAAAAGCAGCTCGCCGCTCGGCTGTATTTTGGCCTCCGGCCTTGCCAATAGCCATCACGGCAGGAAGTTCATGAAAGAATGTATTGAAGAAACCGGGCGCAAGGTCGTGCATGACCTGGAACGCTTCCTCAATACCCTGGGCACTATTGCCGCCGTCAGTCCATTGCTGGGTTTATTGGGTACCGTATTCGGCATGATCGATATTTTTGCCTCGCTTTTGCAACACGGCGCCGGTAACCCGTCTGTGTTGGCCGGCGGCATTTCGGTGGCGCTGATTACCACTGCGGCGGGTTTGACCGTGGCTATCCCCAGTTTGATTTTTCACCGCTATTTCGAACGCCTGATCGACGAATATGTCGTTACCATGGAAGAGGAAGCGTTGAAACTGGTCGATATTTTGCACGAAGACCGGAAAGCGTCCTGATGAAATTCCAGCGCAAAAAAAGGGAAAATGTCGATATTACGTTGATCTCGATGATCGACGTGCTTTTTGTGTTATTGCTGTTCTTCATGGTTTCTACAACCTTTAATCAACATACGGAAGTCAATATCAAACTTCCCGAAGCGGAAGGAACGGAGGCAGAGGAACACCCCAAAATGGTTTCCCTGATGATTGATGCAGACGGCATCTACTCGCTGATCGGTGATGACGGGGCGCCTCATCAACTGGCCGATCAAAACCGGGCAGGTTTAAAACAGGAATTGAGCAAGCTCGCGGAAAATTCAAAAGATGTCCCTTTTGTTATCAACGCCGATGACAAAACCCCCAACAAAGCGGTCATGACGGCGCTGGATATTGCCGGTCAAGTGGGCTTTAGTCATATCACTTTTGCCACCCTGCACCCGGTCGACTAAGCATGAAAAAAACCTTATCCCGATGGCTACTGGATATCTGGTACAAAGACCCGTTTATCGGCGTAGTGCTGATGCCGCTGGGTTTTTTATTCAGCGATTTCGTTAAATTCAGAAAATTTTTGTACCGGATCGGCGTGTTTAAAAAACACACCTTGCCGGTTCCGGTTATCGTGGTAGGCAATATTACCGTGGGCGGCACCGGAAAAACGCCGTTGATCATCTGGCTGGCCGAGTTGCTTAAAAGCGAGGGCTTTAAGCCCGGCATAATCAGCCGAGGCTACAGCGGACAAGCTGAAGTCTGGCCGCAATGGGTTGATGCAAACAGCACGGCGGAACAGGTCGGCGACGAGGCCTTGTTGATCGCCAAACAAACCGGTTGCCCTATGGCCGTAAGTCCGTTGCGGGCAGATGCTGCCGGACTGCTGCTGAAAAAATCGGATTGCGATATCATTTTATCCGACGACGGCCTGCAACATTACGCGCTGAACAGGAATATAGAGATTGCCGTGATAGACGGCGAAAGGCGCTTCGGCAACAGCTACTGCCTACCGGCAGGGCCATTGCGCGAACCGATAGAAAGATTGCAGAGCGTCGATTTTATCGTCGTGAACGGAGAAAAATCGGAAGACAACGAGTTTTCGATGCAAATCAGCGGCAATACCGCAGTCAATCTGGTCACCGGTCAGCAAAAACCGTTGCAGGAGTTTAGCGCAACCGGCTGTCATGCCTTGGCGGGCATAGGCAACCCCGACCGATTCTTTAAACTGCTGGAGTCGGCCGGTTTGAGTTGTAAAACCCACAGCTTTCCGGATCATTATAAATTCCAACCTAACGACATCTCGTTCCCGGATTCAGAACCGGTATTAATGACCGAGAAAGATGCAGTAAAGTGCATGTCCTTTGCCGGCAATCAACATTGGTACATTCCCGTCAAAGCCGTTCCTGAAACAGGTTTTGCCGAGCAATTACTGGAACGGCTGCGAGAAAAACTAAGCCGGTAAAAATTTTTAAGGCATAACGCCGCGCAGAAAATCACCAAGCTCCGTGTCTTTCGGGGCTATTAATCAATCTGTTCAGTTTCCAGGCTTGGGATCACTGCCATTAAGTTAAGAAAAAATATTTAACAAACAAAATGTTATTCGAGTAGGTGGCGCCGTGCGCCGCAAAGGGATAGTACGATTTTTCAAGCATAGGAAAAGGCGCGCACGGCACGCTGTTCAATTTTTATAAATGTAAAAGGCTTTGTTTTTCTATCCACCGGTAAGCCAAAGAACTCGGGAACGCCGGAATAAAGCCATTATTAAGTTTATCCCCTCAACTTCCCTAATCCGCTACAATCCATGCATATTTTTTACCCGGCGTGTTGTTTATGATTTCCTATTGCATTGCTTGCTATCGCGTTCCCTATGCGCAGTTACTTATTGAAGAACTGGAAAAAAAGACCACCTGTCCTTATGAAATATTATTGTGGATCAACACAGTAAGCCCGGAGTTTGTGGAATATATCCTGCACAAACAAATGGCGGGAGTTCCGGTTCGGGTCATAGGAATATCTCCGGAAAATATTGGCATGAAGGCCTTCCCACACCTATTTCAGGCGGCACGCTATGACATAATCACCCAAATAGACGACGACGTCATCAGAATATCGCCCGGCATTGCCGAGTCCGCTGCCGCTATTTTTTCCCGGCATTCCGAAGTGCAGCAAATTGTGGCTGACGTTTGGCAAGATGCCCATACTACCGGCTCTAGACCGCCGATGGATGAATTTACACTCTATGATGAAGCCGATGGACTTTATGATGGACCTATTGACGGCTGGTTTAGCCTGTATCGCAGATCCATGCTGCCTACCTTGATGAAGATACCTTACAGACAATATATATTCGTCGGCTCGTGCGCCAGACATTTCCTGATGGAGGAGGGCCAAAAAGGGCTGCTATGCACAAAATTTAAAGTACTTCATTTAGCCGGCCCACAGTATGCCTGTTTTTTTGGCCAGCTTGATACGGAAATCGGTAAATACCGTTCCATCGGCAGAGATGATTTAGCCGCTATTTACGAACGTGTCAGAACAAAACTGCCTCCTCGGGAAACCTTGGAACAGTCGCTACAACATGCATTTGGGATAATTGATACCTACCCCTGAGGTATCCCCTCAAATTTTCAACAAAGATTATTTATAATCAGTGGCTTATAAAAAAACAAGTTGAACAGCGTGTCCTGAGTGCAAATATTGTCGTGGTCCGCATGTAAGCAATTGATTATTAGGTTCTATTTATGGGGATGCCTCAGTACCTACCCTCATTGATGCCGGTATTTTTTACTTCCTCTTTAAAAAAACGGCTGTTGCCGGGAGTTTCCGGACCTTGACTATTGAACAGGCCATTTAGGCGGATAAAATACAGATGAAAAAGATACTGGTAACGGGGGCAACCGGGCAACTCGGCTCGGAGTTAACGATAACCTTGCGAGATAGATACGGCGCCGAAAATGTGCTTGCTGCCGATAAAAAACCGGCCTTGAACGAACTAACGCAATCGGGGCCTTATTGCTGCCTGGATGTGCGCGATATGTCGGCACTCAATCAAACCGTAGAAAGCAATAACATTGACACGATTTTTCATCTTGCCGCATTGCTTTCCGCTGTTGCGGAACAAAAGCCGCAACAAGCTTGGGACGTCAACATGAACGGTTTAATCAATGTTCTGGAAATTTCCAGAATGCACCAATGTGCGCTGTTCTTCCCCAGTTCCATAGCCGCCTTCGGCACAGAAACCCCATCGATGAATACGCCTCAGGATACTATCCAAAGGCCGACGACTATTTACGGCATCACCAAAGTTTCAGGGGAGCTGCTTTGCGATTATTATCATCGCCGCTTTGGCGTCGATGCCCGCGGCTTAAGATATCCGGGATTAATTTCCAGCAAAACCCGGCCCGGCGGAGGCACTACCGATTATGCGGTGGATATTTTTTATGCGGCAATTAAATCGCAACATTACGAGTGTTTTCTTCAGGCCGATACGCAACTGGATATGATGTACATGCCCGATGCTATTGATGCCGCCATGACCTTGATGACCGCGGACAGCATGCAGCTAAAACACCGAAACGCATTTAATGTGACGGCCATGAGTTTCACCCCGCAGCAGCTAGCCGCAGAAATACAAAAACACATTCCTGAATTCACCATCGCTTACAGCGTCGATCCCTTACGGCAGGCAATCGCCGATTCCTGGCCCAAACACATGAACGACAGCGCCGCCAAAGCCGAGTGGGGCTGGCGGGCTCAATTCGATTTGCAGGCAATGGTCAAGGACATGCTGGAAAAAATTGCGCTCAACTAATAACCGGAGGCGTTTATGTCACTGAAAAAATTAGAACCGTTGTTAACCGGTAAATTAGCCGAATTACAGCAACAAGGTATCTGTAAAGGCAATGAAAAAGTCATTACCGGCATGAAAGCTGCCGGTGGCGGCTTCGGCCCCCGGTATTTTCTTGAAGGATACGGCGACCGGGCTTTTTTGCGCATGAATTCCAACGCCTACCTGGGACTTTCCGTACATCCGCAGCTTATCAAGGCGGAAGCTGAAACCGCCGAAAAATTCGGCACCGGCCCCGGAGCGGTTCGCTTTATCAGCGGCACCTACCGGCCGCATATTGAACTGGAGCAAAAGCTGGCCGAATTTCATGGCCGCGAATCGGCAATGCTGTTCAGTTCCGCTTATACAACGATGACCGGCGTATTGCCTCAATTCATTTCCGCCGACACCTTAGTCATCAGCGATGCTTTGAACCATAACTGCATTATTAATGCGATACGCTTATCTAATCCTGCAAGCAAGGAAATCTATGCTCATGCAGACATTAACGCGCTGGAAAAAATCCTTGCAGCCTACCAAGGCCGGGTCAAGCGCGTTTGCCTGGTTACTGACGGGATTTTCAGCATGCGTGGCGATTACGCCGATCTCGGTCAAATAAACGCTTGTTGCAGGCGGCATGAAGATGCGTATGCAGAAGGGATTATCAGCATTGTCGACGATTCTCACGGCGTTGGCGCCTTTGGCCGGACCGGCCGAGGCACGGAAGAGTATAGTCAAGGCAGGGCGGATATATTAATTGCTACGCTCGGTAAAGCCTTTGGCGTTAATGGCGGCTATGTCGTTTCCAGTTCGGCGGCGATAGCTTATTTGCGGGAAACCTCGCCGTCTTATATTTATTCGAATCCGCTTACGCCGGCTGAAGCAGCTGCGGCCAGTGCTGCATTAGACATTGTTACCAATGATGAAGGTTTGCGTTTGCTGGACAAACTGCGGATATTTAGCAACCGCCTTAGATCGGGACTTGAACAACTGGGCTTTGAAACCTTAGCGGGAGAACATCCTATCGTACCGATCCTGATCAGAGATACAGAAAAAACAACCGCGTTGGTAACGCATTTATTGGCGAATAATATCCTGGCTACAGGCCTGAATTATCCGGTTGTCCCTCAAGGCGAACAGGAAATCAGGTTACAGGTTTCAGCCGAGCACAGCGAAAAGGATTTAGACTATTTATTGGCAAAACTGGCTGATTTTAAGCAATAGCCGGACCGTCTTGCCGGCTGTTGATTTAATAGGCAAATCCTTAACAGCCATCCGTTTAAAGAAAATGCCCAATACGTCCTTCCGGCAAAGATTGCCGGAATCCAGCTATGGATGGCAAGGCTCAGATCACATCCCTGTATCCTCGGCAATCTTGCAGTCGTGTATACCGGCAGTCCATGCAGCTATGGCGGGCTGTTTAACTTTTTGCATTTTCTAAAACGCACAGCGATAAAGTCAAAACATATCCTCCGTGACATAAATCTCGTATCCCGAAATAGCGACTCCAATGCCTTGTTGGTCGTATTTCGGCGACAGGATGTTTTTTCGATGCGGCGGACTGTCCATCCAGCCCTGCACGGTCGATTGCGCAATTTCTTCCGGAGTTTTCCAGAGGTATTCTTTTTTTACCGCGACTCCGTTTTGTCTCGTGGTAACGACCTTATCGTAAAGATTATTCATAAATATGTTTTCACCCGGACCGATTGCCCAGGTATTAGCGTCGGCTTGTTTTTTCTTGTTCCATCCCAGATTTTTAGCCCGTTCGACGGGGCCTTCGCCCTGCAAATTCGTGTGGTTAAAGAAATGATGGCTCGCCATGTCGCGGCTATGCTTGCGGGCAATGGCGGCGAGTAACTCATCGCTATTCAATTGAGACAATCCGTGGTTTTGTCGCACCCGGTTTATCTGTTGATGAATTTGGCCTTCGAGTTCAGCCGCAGTTATCTGCGGCGGCGCGCCAATATCGGCTGCTGCCGGATAATGAGCAAGACCGAGGCAAAAAATGAGTAGGGATAAAATTCGTTTCATAATCTTAATATAGGAATAGCGGTGTAAATAAGGAAAACGTTACGGGGACGGTTGGTGTTCGGGAAAAAGCTTCAGGTCTTTATTTGTACATCATCGATGTTTATTTCGAAGAAATGCCACAATGCAAGATATCGAAACCTTTTTTGCTTGGATTGACGGTGAATAACAGCCATCAAAAACAGCCTTTGACCGCAATACCTAACAAACCGCTGTCGGTTCGATCATTTCCGGCGCATACTGGATCCCGATACGGAAGTATCGAACAGCGCTTTCAAGTTGGGCGCATCTCCCGGAAGCGATTGGATCGTTTGATGTGCGATATAAAAGCTTTAGTTCGCCATAACGCGTAAACCAGTCCCTTATTTCTCAAAAAATCATTTGGCATTAAAGAATACTTGGAGCTTTGGTAATGTAAGGCATTCAGCTCAATAGCGGATTCACCTGATATCGGTAATAGCGCTTATTGATCAAAAAATAAACTTCCTATCTTATAGATATTCGTACAACACCAACCGATTTTTTAAGGTTATTTCAATCAAAATAGGAAAGTGAACATGAAAAAAATAAATCTGTCAGTCATATTATTAGTTTTATCCGTATTTACCAGCGCTGTTTATGCCGATATTACCCTGCAAGCCAAAGAAGAAGTCGAGGGCACCTGGAAGCTGCAATCCACCAAAAACTCTTTAACCGATAAAGAAGCCATCCCGAGAGAAGATACTTGGGTATTTAAAGACGGCAAAGTAACGATCTTACATATTCCGCGCGACGGCAAATTCTATGATCAACCTCCGGTCAATTACGAAATAGAGGATGGCAAATTAAAAGTTGCTCTAGTCGGTAACAGCCGGTTTGACGTCTTTTCTTTAGTGGAAAAAGACGACAAGAGCATGACTCTAAAAGGAAAATTCGGCGGCTATTATTACTTTGTAAAAAAATAGTCTTAACGTATTTGGAGAAGTACCATGAGCAAAGAACAAAAAAGTAATAAAGAAAACAAGAAAAAACCGGCTTTGAGTCCGAAAGAAAAGAAAGCTGTGAAGAAAGCCAAGAAAGATTCTAAGGGTTAATAAAATTAACGGGAATTTAATATCACCCAAGGGCTTCCAATCTGGAGATTGGGAACCCTGATGAGTTCCAGCATCTAAAATCGAATGGCTAAATTCAAGTCGATCGAGTTAGCGTAACCCGATCTACAGTACTGTTACATCAAGTAGGATGTGGTGAACGCAGTGAACCGCATCAATCTCGGACGACGCGAACGGTGCGGTTCCTTCCTCACCGCACCCTACGGCCCTGCCTTTCTGCCCGGCGAAATAGTGGGCAAACGATAGAGTTGTTTGCCCACTGTGCACGGCTTATCTAACACCTTCGGAAGCCCCATCATTAACAGAGCGACATTATCCACACGTTCGGTGATAATAACCACTTCTGACATACCAAGAACTTGCTGTGTTTCTTTGCTTAAAATAGCGGTTCTTCCGGATCTTGCGTGAAAACTCAAAATACATGTTAAAAACACTAAGTATCAAGACAACATGGTATCAAATACCATTGATATTTAATGAGCTACCTCCTATGCTTTGTTAGGAGTTTTTAGCTAATCATTATACTGAGTTGTTGCTACGCGAATTCCAGAAGAGCCAAAGTAGCTATCATGACAATTACCTATATTGTTGTATTTTATTCGTAAGATAAGGTCAACTAGCTTTCTGCATCATAAAAAAGAAATTAATGATTTCCGCTTTGGCTATAGCGAATGGTGAATTGAAACTATTATTTACAGAAAAACCAATAGGTGCAGCACATGATTGATGAAAGAAAATTAGCATTTGATAATATCAGTAGAATGCTGGCAATCACTAGGTATGATATTGAACATCACCAATCAACCAATGATCAATCGCTTAATATTCATGGTGAAAGTTACTTTCGAGATGTATTTAATTTCGTTTATGGGTACGATTTTAAAAACGCCAATTTTGAAACTCAAAATGCGCCTTGTGTTGATTTGATTGATAAACCCAGGAAACTGGCATACCAGATTACAACGACAAGAGATAATAAAAAAATAGAAAAAACACTGCTTGCTCTCAAAAAACAAAAATATGAAGGCTATACAATTAGAATTTTTTATCTATTAGATAAATCAAAACCCCAGAAAACAACTAAAGATACCATTGAAAAATGTTTTAATATTAAATTATCAGAAGCCCTGCTTGATTATACAGATTTAATTAAAAGCATAGAGAACCTAGAAACAAACCAACTTATTGAGTTAGATAAGAAGTATTTTAGAGGCATAAGTTATAAATATACTGATGATATTGTTTTAAATTTGATTTTTAAGCACCTTATTTCTGAAAAAAAGCTTTTAAAAAAACGTTATGATGATGATTTTGGCACAATAGATACAGCTAAAAAAATAATTCTTAATGACATTAACAACAGAGTAGCTGCTGACATTAACAAAGGACTTGATTACACGAAAATAATTGAAGATATAGATAACGAAGATAACTTATTAACTAAATTACGAAGTTTAATAATAGATGAGTTATATAAAGAAATTTTGATTGAAAACTTAAAATCAAAAGTTCCAAAAAATCAACTGGATAATAATACGGTTGTTGATTTACACAATTTAGCTAATGATCATAACCTTAATTTCAATAAAATAATTGGTAATCTACATGAAATTATAGAAAATAATACAGAAATTAATGACTTTAATGCTATGAATATAGCATGGATTATAGTTTCCTATTTCTTTGAAATTTGCGATATTGGAATGCATCAGACATGATTATGCCAACTAAAATAGTAAAACCTGTTGATTGTTTGCTAAGTATTTCATCGGCTGTGCTAAAAGTTATTCGAAAACAACATATCGCTGTTGATGATTTGCTGGAAGAGGTCAATAAAATTTATTACAAAAAAATAACAATAGATAAGCTATTACTCTGTTTAAATTTCCTTTATCTCATAGATAAAATAGAAGAAGACAATGAAACTATTAAGTTTAAGCTCAACTAATCCTAAATTTAAAACCTTAATTTTTAAGGATGGATTGAATATCGTTGCGGGCTTACAAAAAACAAATGAGCAAAAAGAGTCTATTAACAGTATTGGAAAAAGTTTGTCTCTTAAGTTAGTACATTATATGCTGGGAGCAAAGCTTGAAGAAAAAAAGCTGAAAGATTATTTAGCGGGTTATGGCTCATTTTCGCTTAAAGTTTTACATGATGGTAAAGAATACAATATAGAAAAAAATTTTGCTAATACAGATTTTTATATTAATAATGAAAAAATAAATCAAACATCATACCGAACAAAATTAGATACCATTTTTTTACAAATAGATTTTAAAGTTAATTTTAGAAAATTATTTAACTGTTTTGCACGAAGATATGGAGGGGCATACTATACGGATGTATTAACCCAACAAGGAATGCCAATTACCGATTATTATCAGCGTTTCGTCAATCTGTTCTTGCTAGGAATAGATACATCATTAGTTGAAGAAAACTTTAAAGTAAAAGAAGAACTATCTAAATTAGAAAATGCTTCAAAAGCTATAAAAGAGTATGAAAAGGAGTTAAATAAGAATAACTTAAAAGACTTGTTGGACGAGCTTGATACATTAAAAGAAAAGAAAATCAATTTTATTATTGCAAAAAGCTATGATGAACTAAAGAAACAGGCTGATAGTTTAACATTAGAGTTAAATGAATTTAGAAATACTCGGTTTTTTCTTGAGCAACGTTTGAAAAAAAAAGAAGTTGCGCTTAAAAGTATAGATAACATCAATGTAGATATTGAACAAATAGAATCAATTTACAATGAAGCTGAGTTCTTTTTTGACAAAAAAATCACTAAAAGGCTTTCGGATGCTCAAACTTTTCACAATTCACTGATAGCAAATAGAAAGAAAAGACTTGTTTTAGAAGTAAAAGAACTAAAAATAGAAATACAAAATATTTCAGATAAAATTGAAGATATTTCAAAAATAAGGGATGCTATTTTAAAAGATTTAGATAATAAAGGTGCGCTTGAGGAATATAATTCTATTTCTGAAAGAATAAAATCACTAGAGCTTGATGTGCAAAACTTAAAAAAATATGAAAACTTATTGCATGAGTTTAAAAAGGAAAAAATAAGTTTAAATATAAAAAGCAATCAAATTAAAGAGAAAAGTATTTTATATTTAGAAGAACAGCAAGAGCATTTAGATTATATAGAAAATAAATTCAGGGATTTAGTCAAGCGTTTTTATGATAACCATGGCGGCTCTTTAGAAATAGAAGGCGCAAAAGATGCAAAATATCTATTTGACATCAATCCAAATATACCTAAAGATGCTGGACAAGCTGTCGGAGAAGTAAAAATATTCTGTTATGACGTTTTGTTATATCAACTAAATCAAGATTCATTAGGCTTTATGGCACATGATGGCTGCATATTTTCTGAAATGGATTCCAGACAAAAATCAACTATTTTAAAAATTATTTTAGAACTAACAGAAAACAATAATCTCCAATATTTTTTAAATATAGGACAAAATACATTAAATGAAATTTTAGATGAAAATAAAAAAATAAATATATTATCTCAGAAAGAAAAATGGCGTATAAAAGATGCGCTTATTTTAAAGCTTTATGACCAAAATCCTGAAAATTGGTTGTTTGGTGAAAGCTTTAATTAAATTAGCCCGGTAGGGTACGCTACGCGTACCTTAAAGCCTAACGCATCATATCATGATCCAAAAAAACCATGCCGTGCTAAAATCAATCACATCCACAATGCGGTACGCGCAGCGTACCCTACATTTTTTATTTACATTTCGGTGTTCTGCTTATGTCCCACTTTCGGCGCGCTTATGTTCCCGGCGGCTCCTTCTTCTTTACTGTGGTAACGGAACGACGCGCACCGATTCTTTGTACTGATACCTCCCGTGTTTTCCTACGCACTGCCATTCGCGAATGCCGTCAACTTTGGCCGTTTCAAATCGATGCAATAGTTTTGCTCGATAATCATCTTCATACCATTTTGACGATGCCGGAAGGTGACACACGTTACTCGGCGCGTTTGGGATGGATCAAAAAGGAATTCACTAAAGCCTATCTGGCTGCCGGAGGCAACGAACAAGCACGTAGCGGCTCACGGATTCGGCAAAGGCGGCGCGGAGTTTTACAACGCCGATATTGGGAACATGCCCTGCGAGACGAGGAAGATTATGCCCGGCATTTCGATTATATCCACTATAACCCGGTTAAACATGGGCATGTGGAATCTGTGCAAGATTGGCCTTATTCAACTTTTCACCGCTGGGTCAAACAAGGTGTTTACCCTGCTGATTGGGGCAGTAAGGCTCATGGGATCATGGAATTCGATGATTTGGATACTTCTGCTATGGAATAATAATGTGTAGGGTACGCTGTGCGTACCAAATGCGTTTGTACGGAAAAAAAGGTACGCACAGCGTACCCTACATTTCTTCGCGGTCGAACCCGCAATTAAAACAAACCATCACCCTCTCTCATCCCAAGCCTTATCCATCCTCTTCACCGAAACCGGATAAGCCGTTTTAAGCTGCTGAGCAAACAGCGACACCCTGAACTCCTCGAGCATCCAGCGGTACGGGTCTTGTTCCGGGATAACCTTGTCTTTTTTGGCTTTCTTCTCCACATCCTTCCAGTACCGCGTCGCATAACGGGCAACTTCCTGGACTTTTTGCAGATTGTTATCCCGTTTATCCAGCCGGTATTGCACGGCCTTCAAATAACGCGGGATGGCTTTAAGCTGTAGGTAAGGCGTGTTGCGGATAAACCCGGCGTAAACCATCAAATCCAGCTGTTCGTTAATGTCTTTAGCCAGCGGATCATTCGCATTCAGGCGGTTCAGTTGGGTAAGGATAGCACCGTACAGCTCCATAATTTCCAGCGCGATTTTCCCGGCTTCATTGGCGGCGCCGATTAACTCCGCTTTGTTTTGCTGCAAGGTTTGTTCAAAAGCCTGCTGGCTGCGGATAGTTCGGCCTTCAACAAATACGCCGTACAGGACTAAATACAGCATGTCGTCTTTATACGATGCGCTCGCGCCTGCGCCGATAACGGGATGTTTCGGCAAGCGGTTATAGGCCAATTCTGAAGCCGCCGACTTCGGCATGTTTTTGCTCACATAGGTGCATTCCTTGCGCAATTGCAGCTGGAATAGGCGCATTAATCCGGCCTGATGCTGTAACGCGGCTTTTTGCTCGGTGTCGAAAATACGCACGCCGACCGCGTCGCCTTCATCGATAATCGCGGGGTAGCCGACAAAGGACTGTCCTTTCTGGATAAACTGGTAAGTCTCCGGCAGGTCGTCGAAGGCCCAGCCGATGCAGCCGGTGTAATTCAACTCGTCGGCGGCAATCTGGTCGAAGCTGTCCCCGGCTTTGGCGGTATGCTTGAGCTGCAATTTTTTCAGGTCGCGCCCGTAATCCAACAGCTGGCCTTGATCGTCTACAACCCGGAAATTCATCTTTAAGTGATCGGTCAACGTCTCCATGCTCCAGGCATTGAGCGGAATCGCCTCGCCGGTCAGTTTTCTTAAACGGTTGCCCAGCCATTCCTGCAACGCGCCTTTAAAGTCCGGCTCGATTTCAAGACATTGTTTGACCGTCTCAGGTACCGGCACAAAATGCTTCCTGATGTTTTTGGGCAGGGATTTAATCAGCGCGATGCATTTTTCTTCCAGCAAACCCGGCACCAGCCAATCGAACGGCGTTTGCGAAACCTGGTTCAGCTGATGCACCGGGATAATCGCGGTCACGCCGTCTTCATCATGGCCCGGTTCAAACCGGTATTGCAATGGAATCGTCAGGTTACCGACTTTCTTGCTGTCCGGGAAATCCCATTCGTTAACAAAATCTTCCTCCTGTTCCCGCGTTAAATCCTCTTTGGTTAAAAACAGTATCTTCGGGTTGGCGCGTTCCGCTGTTTTGCGCCAAGTATCCAGCGTAACACCGCTGACCACCTCGGGCGGCAGCTTGCTGTCATAGAACTCATAAAGCCATTGTTCATCTTCGACCAAATCAACCCGGCGGCCTTTGTGCTGGATCATGCCCACTTCTTCGAGCAACTTCTGGTTGGCGACATAAAACCGCGCGTTACTGTGGTAATCATGATCGACCAGCGCCGAGCGGATAAAAATCTCCCTGGCGGCTTTGGCATCGACATGGTCGTAAGGAATCTTGCGCCCGGCTTGCAGCGTCAAGCCGTGCAACAGGGTGCGCGAAGACACCATGCAGCGCGCGCCTTTCTTTTCCCAATGCGGGTCGTAATAGTTGTGCTTAAGCAGATGCTCGGCGCAGTGCTCTATCCATTCCGGCTCAATTCTGGCGACATTGCGCGCATAAACCTTGCTGGTTTCGACCTGCTCGGCGGCCATGATCCATTTAGGCTTGAGCTTGTGCAACCCGGAACCGGGGAAGATAAAAAATTTCAGGCCTCTTGCGCCGAGGTATTCGTATTGCTCATGACGAAAGCCGATATTGGATAACAAGCCCGGCAACAAGGCGCGGTGGATTTTTTCATAGCTCGCCTCATCGGTGTTCGGATGCATTTTCAGGTCGCCCTTAACCACCTGCATGATTTGCGCGTGGATGTCGAACCACTCGCGCATCCTCATATAAGACAGGAAATTATCGCTGCAATATTTGCGCAGTTTACTGTTGGACAAGTGTTTTTTCTTGTCCTCGTAGGTATTCCAGATATTTAAAAGGGTTAAAAAATCGGACTCGGGATGACGAAACGCCGCGTGTTTGGCATCGGCCTGCTGCATTTTATCGGCGGGTTTTTCGCGCGGGTCTTGCACGCTTAATGCGGAAACGATAATCGCAACTTCGGTTAAACAATGCTCATGCGCGGCAGCGACCAGCATCCTGGCAAGCTTGGGGTCGGTGGGAAATTTGGCTAACTGTTTGCCGACTTCGGTCAGCTTGCCCGATTTATCCAGCGCATTGACTTCATGCAGCACGGTTTTGCCGTCTCGGATCATCTTGTCTTCGGGCGGTTCAATGAACGGGAAGTCTTCAATATCGCCGAGCTTTAGCGAGATCATCTGCAAAATAACCGCAGACAAATTAGTGCGCATGATTTCCGGCTCGGTAAATTCCGGTCTGGCTAAATAATCATTGTGCGAATACAGCCGGATGCAAATACCTTCGGCGACACGGCCGCAGCGCCCTGCCCTTTGGTTGGCGGAAGATTGCGAGATACGTTCAATCGGCAGACGCTGGATTTTACTGCGATGGCTGTAGCGGCTGATGCGGGCATGGCCGGTGTCGATTACGCAGCGGATGCCCGGCACCGTCAATGAGGTTTCCGCAACGTTGGTAGCCAGCACGATGCGCAGCTTGCCGCCCTTGGGTTTGAACACCCGCTCCTGTTCGCTGACGCTGAGTTTCGAATACAGCGGCAGAATTTCATATTGGGTCGGATGATGTTTTTTCAGCGAATCGGCCGTTTCCCTGATTTCCCGCTCGCCGCTGAGGAAAATCAGGATGTCGCCGCGCAAATCCCGGTACAGCTCGTCAACCGCATCGAGTATCGCGTTTTGCAAGTCGTCGGTAGTTTCGTCTTCCTCTTCCTTTTGCTCGATAGGCCGGTAACGCACGTCCACCGGATAAGTCCGCCCCGAAACCTCGATAATCGGCGCTCCGGCAACTGCTCCCTGCGTTGCTCTACCTCCTGCATCCCTGCAGTCGTTATTGAAATGATCGGAAAAGCGTTGCGTATCGATAGTCGCCGAGGTGACGATCAGCTTTAAATCCGGGCGTTTCGGCAGCAGCCATTTCATGTAACCGATCAGGAAATCGATATTCAAACTGCGCTCATGCGCCTCATCGATAATAATGGTGTCGTATTGACTTAAGTAAGGATCGTTTTGCGACTCGGCCAGCAAAATACCGTCGGTCATCAGCTTAACCAATGAGTCGGCATGGGTTTTATCGTTAAAACGGATTTTATACCCGACCGATTTGCCGATAGCTTCGCCAAGCTCTTCGGCAATACGATCGGCGACGGTACGCGCGGCAATTCGCCTGGGTTGAGTATGACCGATAAATCCCGCCGCTCCCCGGCCTATCGACAGGCAAATCTTGGGCAACTGCGTGGTTTTACCGGAGCCGGTTTCGCCGCAAACAATCACTACCTGGTTGTCTTGTATTAGCTTGGCGATGTCGTCTTTTTTACCGGTAACCGGTAAATCAGGGAAGGTAAGTACCGGGACACTGGCGAGGCGCTTATTTCTGGCTGCGACCGATCTTTCAATACGGCTCGCCAACGCGTTCAATTCTTCTACTGATTTTTTGCTGCGGCAACGGTCTAACTGCCGCTTTAATTGATGCCTGTCCTGGTTAAGACAATACGCTAACTGGTGGGTGAGTTGCTTGATAAGATCGGGGATGGACATCGAAAAACAGCCGGATAAAATGACAATGGCATTAGGTTAAGTTCGTTCGCGGTGAGCAGTGAACCTGTCACTCAGCCGAACCATAAACGGCTTAACCGCATTGGATAAAATACGCCATTATACGTTAATTTAGTTATTTTTGACTTATCGATAGACTATTAATTGATTGTTTATTAGACTTAAATTCATTCGTCTGATGTGAAGGTGCATCATGATTTCTTCTATATCCAGCAATAGATTCGCTCCCCAGCAGACTGATTATTCCCAGCGGCAAGCGCCGACGCCAACAAACGATCCGGCTCAGGAAACAAAAAAAGCCCCTGCTTTAAAGCCTGATGCCGTTAAATCGACAAATGCTGAAAAAACCGGCGAACTTTCCGAAGCCGATCTAAAAGTCATCCGCGAACTTAAACAACAAGACACCGAAGTCAGAGCCCATGAAGCGGCGCACCTGGCTGCGGCCGGCGGCATTGCCACCGGCGGCCCAACTTTCGGTTACCAGCAAGGCCCCGACGGCGTTCGCTATGCAGTCAGCGGCGAAGTCAATATAGATACCTCTCCGGTTTCAGGCGACCCGGCCGCAACCCTACGAAAAGCCGACACCATCAGAAGAGCCGCCCTGGCTCCGGCCCAACCCTCCGGCCCGGATATGCAGGTTGCGGCAAGCGCAACCGCAATGGCCGCACGGGCGCAGGCCGAATTGCTGCAGAAAAACCAAGACAGCCAAAATGGCAATAAAGACTCTATTGGAACAAAAATAAACCTATCAGCCTAAGCATAAACTCACGGTTTACTCATTTTTTAGGGATGTTTCACATTGATCCCGGTGCGCTCTTAACTCTATAGTAAAAGCGGATCGGCCAGTCATCCACAACATTGCAAAAGGATTCAAACAAAGCATGAACAAACACATCCTGATAGCCGATGACGACGCTCACATCCGAGAGGTAATCAGCTTTGCGCTGCAAAAAGCGGGTATGCAAGTCACGCTCGCAGAAGACGGACGACAGGCGTTACAGCAATTTAGCGCACAGGCCGTTGACCTGATTATACTGGACATCAACATGCCGGAGTTCGACGGGCTGGAAGTTTGTCGTGAACTGCGCAAAACCTCCGATGTGCCGATCTTGTTCCTGTCCTCGCGCGATGATGAAATCGACCGGATATTGGGCCTGGAAATCGGTGGCGATGATTATGTGACCAAGCCTTTCAGTCCGCGTGAATTGGTCGCTCGTATCAACGTTATACTCAAGCGTATCCAGGCAACGGCAAAACCTGTTATTGAAGAAAACAGTCTATATCATGGCAAGCTATGCATTCAGGTTGAACAACACACGATCAGCTGGAATAACCGGGTTATCAGTCTTACGGCCACCGAATTCACCCTGCTGTTGCTTTTGATGCGTCGGCCCAACCGGGTTTTTAGTCGCGACACCATCATGCACAGCGCCTATTCCAGCAATGTCTACGTCAGCGATCGCACTATCGACAGCCATATTCGCCACATTCGCCAAAAACTGGGTGATGCCGGCTGCAAGGCAGTGATAGAAACTGTCCATGGTGTCGGTTACAAGCTTGCCTCATGCCAATAAATGCGCAACTGCCGATGATTGCAAGTCGGCGTCTGTTTCGGCTCAGGAATATTTTGCTGATCGTGATGTTAATGGTGTTGGGATTGCCGTTGGGCGGGCTGTATTTCTTTCGGATTTATGAAAACGAACTGGTACAACAAACCGAGCGGGAATTAATCTCGCAATCTACGGTACTGTCGGCCTATTTTCGCCAACTTGTGCGCAACCTGCATCATGAAGACACCATTTACGGAAAGATACTGCCGTCGCGGCCGCCGGAAAACGACACTTACGCCCCCGTTATCCCTGTATTGAGTTTGATTAACCCGGTTCAGCCGCCGCGCCCGGATGCACAACCAGTACAGGCTCCTACCGATGAACTGGCACAACATATCGGCGAGATAATGCGTCCGGTGATAGAGGATACTCAGCACATAACGCTATCCGGTATCCGTTTGCTGGATATGAATGGCGCAGTGATAGCAGGCCGTGAGGATGTTGGGCTATCATTTGCACATATTCCTGAAGTCCGGCGCGCCTTAGAAGGACACTATGCAGGAACCATTCGGCAGCGCCTTTCCGATGAGCCTCCGCCACCTTTGTATTCAATGAGTCGGGGTACCCATATTCGTGTATTTGTCGCCTTCCCAGTAATTGAAATCCGGCATTTGCAGGGCGTAATCTATGTTTCGCGAACGCCGGAAAACATACTCAGGCACTTGTTTGAGGTCAGAAAAAAAGTTTTCGTTGCCTTTTCAATCCTGCTGGGTTTGGTCGTGTCGCTGGTGCTGTTGGTGTCTGCCACCATTTCGCGGCCTATTCGCGAACTTATCCTCCAAACAGAACGCATTAAACAAGGCGAGCAAAAACTGCTCGAACCGCTGAAAAATCCTGTCACCTACGAAATTGCCCAGCTTTCGGAAAGCTTCGCAAGCATGTCGCAAGCCTTGGCTGAACGTAGCGATTATATTCAGCGTTTTGCAACCCATGTGTCGCACGAATTCAAAACCCCGCTGACCTCGATGCAAGGCGCACTGGAATTGTTGCAGGATCATTCAGACACCATGCCTGGCGAGCAGCGCCAACGTTTTATCGATAACCTGTTAGCCGATACCCAACGCTTAAGGCAGCTAGTTAATCGGCTGTTGGAACTTGCCCGAGCCGACGCACTGGAGCCCAGTCGTCAGGACAGTCCTGTTTTGGCCGTTATTGCTGCGCTACAAAACCGTTATGCTGAACGCGGTTTGCAGCTGCATTACACTAACCTGCCCGATACAACGCTGGCGATTGCCCCTGATGCACTGGAAATGGGGCTTATCAACCTGTTTGAAAACAGCTTGCAACATGCAGCCGACCGAATCGAAATTACCGCCGATTTTCACCTAAACACCTTGCAACTCAGCTTGCATGACAATGGCACAGGTGTTTCACCGGCCAATCGCAACAAGATTTTCACCCCGTTTTTTACCACGCGCCGAAGTACCGGCGGTACCGGTTTGGGCTTGGAAATCACGTTTTCATTGTTGAAGGCCTACGGAGGCAAGATTGAACTGGCGGAAAGCGAGCAGGGGGCTTTGTTTGTGTTGAGTTTGCCGTTAAGTAGTCAATCAAAAGTTTTTTAAGGTTTTTTATTCACCATGAAGGGCACGAGGTTTTATATTTCTTCATTTTCTTCGTGGTGAATTATATTTAACCGGTTCCTCGTTCCCACGCAGCGCACTCGTCTTTATACACAAATGTCTGCGAGACACCGTCATCCCGGCAGGTAGTGCGGACTGCAAGAGCGTGCCGTGCGCGCCTTAGCTCCCAAGGCGCGCACGGCACGCAGAGATTGTCGCCCTACCACGGATGACGACTTTGGGACAGCGTTGTGTATAACGATGAGCGCAGCGCGTGGGAACGAGGCATTTACAGCAATTTCAAATTCAGTTAGTTACTAAAGGCGTTGCTGGAGTGCAAGCTTTGCTTGCCAGCGCAGGCGAAGCCTGCACTCCAGCGACCATGATATCGACATAGCCTTTTAATCGTGTAACTCATTTAAATTGAA
>JAUGSS010000166.1:0-7982 GCA_044426515.1 Methylococcaceae bacterium
GGAAAATCATCGGCTTGGTCAGGCCGTTCGGCTTCGGAGGTCGGTTCAACCGCCTGCTGCTGTGCTGTGGGAGGGGCTAGCTCCGCCGCAGCCTCAACGGCATCACCCTGACTCAGGTCCGATGGGTCAAACTCATCGCCGAGGCTGTCGAAATCGGGAAAATCATCGGCTTGGTCAGGCCGTTCGGTTTCGGAGGTCGGCTCAACCGCCTGCTGCTGTGCTTTGGGAGGCGCTAGATCCGTTGCCGCCTCAACGGCATCATCCTGAATCAGGTCCGCTCCGTCAAAATCATCGCCGAAGCCGTCGAAATCGGAAAAATCATCGGTTTTCCCGGTTGGTTGTTCCAACGCATCCTCGGCATCAAGGTTGGCATCCTGAAGCAGGTTGTTAATAGTATCTTCATCATCGGATGGCTGCTTAACGGCATCTTCATCGGCTGCGATTGAATCCGCCACAGCCGGGGTTGCCGTTTCAATCTCATCATCCTGAATCAGATCCGATTCATCAAAATCGTCGCCCAAGCTGAAAAACTCATCAACTTCATCCGCTACAACAGCGGATGAAGTGCCTGTAGCCTGTCCGGGTTCATCAACTTCTTCGACTGCAGCCGTTGGTTCTGTATCAAAACCGGCATTCATCAACAATCTGTCTAGGTCATCCTCGTCATCCTGCAAGGTATAGGATGGATTCTCTACCGTTTGACCTGGCTCCGCAATGGCCGCCTGAGTTTGCCCCGCTTGGTTAAAATCATCGTCAAAATCGTCAAAATTTAAAAAATCATCCAACTCATCACGTTGGCCGCCATTCTTCACTGCATTTACCGTCTTGTTCGCTTCTGTTGGCATTAACGCCTCATCCGCATCAAAACCGGCATTCATCAGTAATCTATCGATAGCATCTTCTTCATCATCAGGCGACTCATGCACGGAATGAAGCGAATATTCCGCTTCATCCAGCATGGCGTCCAGATCAACACTGAAATTATCACGTTTTTCTTGTGATTTTTTGTCCATTGAATTCAATTTACTGTGCAGGCTCTCGTGCTGACTGCTTTGATCGAGTTTTTCTTTTAATTTTTTATCTGTTGAATCAGTCATGTTCAGGCTCAGTAATGAAAAATTAAGACAACCACAAAGTTTAAATGTAGCGATCGGTGCTTGCTGCAGAAAACAATTTTAGTAACTATTCCGCATTTAGCAAAAATACGGATGAAACAGGGGCGACTGATAAAAAAGATATTACAGATAAAATTTTATTCAGGTGTGTAGCGAACTTGGTTTCGGTTGTTTAAAAACCTCGTTTAAACCCGTCAAATCAGTGTCATCCGTGCTCCGGTAAAGGTTAGCATCTGCTTGAGTAGTTACCAGCTTTGATCATTTTAATACCAAATAAACTTAATGTTCATCAAGTTTCATCCATTTAATGCTAAACTCGCAAAAAAACTTTTAAGAAGCAAAATGCAACTAGCTATCACCGCCTTAGGCAACCATCCAATTAATTTTATTGCCGAAATATTGCCCGCCGTGCGCGACTGTAAATGCAATATTCTGGAAATAAGATCATCCCGTCTTGCGCAGTCCACTGCGGCATACCTGCTTATTTCCGGTAACTGGAATCAGATTGCCAAACTTGAAACGACTCTGGACATTATCCAGAGACGACTGGACATCAAAATTCACAGCTTAAGGCCCGAGCAAAAAGACAAGCCGAAAGAATGCGTTCCCTATTCATTGGAAACAATATCCCTGGATCGCGATAATGTCACAGAATCCATCACTACCTTTCTGCTTGACCGGGAGATAGAAATTGAGGAAATATCCGGCAGCTGCTATCAAGCCCCTTATATTCAAACCTCAGTATTATCAACCAAATTTGTGATTTTGATTCCGCCGCAACTTCATTTGCTGTCGCTACGCGAGGAATTCCTGGATTTTTGCGACCGGTTAAATATTGATGCCATCCTCGAACCTATAAAACGATAAATTTGATAATGATAACTCTCGGCAACCCCGTACCTGATTTTGAAGTTTCATCTACCGGCGATAAAACGGTAAAACTAAGCGACTACCAAGGTAAATACTTGGTCATTTATTTTTATCCCAAAGACAACACGCCCGGTTGTACTCAGGAAGGTCAAAGTTTCCGCGATAATATCGAAAAATTTACCGTGCTCAATGCCGTCATAGTCGGCGTGTCCCGTGATAGCGTCCGCGTTCATGAAGGCTTTAAATGCAAACACGAGTTTCCCTTTGACCTGCTTTCAGATGCGGATGAAAAGCTGTGCGGATTGTTTGATGTTATCAAAATGAAAAACATGTACGGCAAACAGGTTCGCGGCATCGAGCGCAGTACCTTTCTGGTCGATCCTCAGGGCCTACTGGTTGGTGAATGGCGCAAGGTAAAAGTCAAAGACCATTGCGAACAAGTTGTTCAAGCCTTACATGAGCTGGCAGCCGGCTAACCATGAATATTCAAACATCACCGGATCGAAAGCTGTTTGTGTTAGACACCAACGTACTGATGCATGATCCAGCCTCCATCTTCCGTTTTAAGGAACATGACCTTTTTATCCCGATGATCGTTTTGGAAGAACTCGATCATGCAAAAAAAGGCCTAACCGAACTGGCGCGCAATGTAAGGCAGGTCAGTCGATTTCTGGATGAACTCATCCGCGACGCCAACCAGCAAACCATCAACGACGGCCTGCCGTTGTCGAGCATAAAACACGGGCCGAATACCGATACAACTGACAGCGGACGCTTATATTTCCAAACCAGCGCGATGACTGCATTGCTGCCGGAAACCATGCCCGGCAACCTTGCCGATAACTCCATACTCCGCATCGTTTTGGCGCTGACCAAGGAACTGCCCGATACCACTGTTATCCTGGTATCGAAAGACATCAACATGCGCATCAAGGCCGCAACATTGGAGTTGCTTGCCGAAGACTACCATAACGACCAGACCCTGGATGACATCGACTTGCTCTACAGCGGCGCAATGGCGCTGGAAGATGATTTCTGGAGCGTACACGGCACCAAAATGGAATCCTGGCAAGAAAAAAACCGCACTTTTTACAGACTGGAAGACCCCATCGTCAGCGAATGGTATCCCAACCAGTATCTGTACATAGAAGACGAAACCCATTTTGAAGCCATCGTCAGGTCGTGCGAAGGACAGGTTGCGGTATTGGAACTGGCCAAGGATTATCGCGCCAAACACAACAATGTCTGGGGCATAACGGCAAGAAACCGGGAACAGAACTTTGCTCTTAATGTCCTGCTGGACCCCAATATTGATTTTGTCACCTTATTGGGCACCGCAGGCACCGGTAAAACCCTATTGGCTTTGGCCGCAGGACTTACCTTGACTCTGGAACACAAAATCTACCAGGAAATCATCATGACCCGCGAAACCGTGCCGGTCGGTGAAGACATAGGTTTTCTACCCGGTACCGAAGAAGAAAAGATGGCGCCGTGGATGGGGGCGTTAATCGATAATCTTGAATTGCTGGGCCAAAATGCGGAACACGGCGAATGGGAACAGGGCGCAACCAGCAACATAATCATGAACCGGGTCAAAATCAGGTCGCTTAATTTTATGCGTGGGCGGACCTTCCTTAATCGCTTTTTGATCATCGATGAGGCTCAAAACCTGACCTCAAAACAAATGAAAACCCTGATAACCCGCGCCGGGCCCGGAACCAAAATCATCTGTATCGGTAACCTGTCGCAAATAGATACGCCCTATTTAACCGCCACAACGTCCGGGTTGACTTATGTTGTAGACCGCTTTAAAACTTGGCCGCATGGCGCCCATATCACTTTGCGGCGCGGTGAACGTTCACGCTTGGCCGATTACGCTTCGGATATTTTGTAGATGCTGTGCCTAATTCGATGGGCGTAGAGAATGAAAGTTTGAGCTGTATCTGATCGGCGATTACATAAGTGGATAAGCAAAAAATTTTCGAACTGTACGATTAGTTTGAATTAATTAGACGAATGTAGGGCGTGCCATGCGCGCCTTCCAGGGCTTGAAATTGGCGCGCATGCAGGCCCGAGTCATATCATGCAACATACCGTATTTCGTGTATTTCGCGGATAAATCGCCTTTTTTAAGCTAATCGTACCGGTCGAAATTTCTTAACAAAATAAAAAAATAGGTGTCCTCTTACGTGCCTTCGTGGTGAGTAAAAGATGTTAAAAGATTTCTGAACGACTTAACTTTTCATACAAATTCGCGTGGAATTTCGCTCGCACCCTGCTTTCAGGAGATAGCATGTCAAAACCCGTCACCCCTTTGTTGGCAGCCGATATTTTAATCGAACTCATCGACCAGCCCGGTCGGCCTTTCGTATTGATCGAACGTGCCTATCCGCCTTACGGCTGGGCAGTGCCGGGCGGTTTTGTCGATGTTGGCGAAACTTTAGAACATGCCGCTATTCGTGAAGCTAAAGAAGAAACCTGTCTCGATATTACCCTGACGGTTTTACTGGGCATTTACTCCAATCCCAAACGCGACCCCCGCAATCACACCGCCACTGCTGTTTATGTTGCCGAAGCCGCGGGGCTGCCACAGGCCGCCGATGATGCCAAAAATTTCGGTCTTTTTACTTTTGACACTCTCCCCGCTGTGCTGGCATTCGATCATGCTCAGGTTGTAGCGGATTATCAAAATTATCGCATGACCGGTAAAGTCGCACCGTTGCGGGTATAGGCAGTTAAATTTGCTTACCGTTTCAGGTTGATAATGATTCCCGCGCCATCCAGCGATTTTTTCTTATCCACTTCCGGCTCTTGCGACATTAACATTTGACCATCCAAATATAAGGGCCGCGGCTTTTTTTTCTTTTCAGTAGCAAACATATTTGATGATTCTATTTGGGCTATCCTGTTTTGCTCAGTCTTTAACCAAGGGTTTTCAGGAACTTTAAATGGAACGGAAAGATCCAGCGATTTTTGTAGTTCCGCGCTCTCAGTCGTACGAGGCGCAGAAGGAGGTCTCTGCTTGCTTGGTGCTTTTTTTTGTTTTGAATTAACGGGGCGTTGTTCGCTTTGGGGCTGAGTTTTTTGTACGCCAATCGAAGCAGCCTGTTTTTTTGCGGCTGGAACATTCTTAACGCCGGGATTTTTAAATCCGCTTAGTAAAACTAATGCAGCCGCCGCGAAAGCCAATAAAAACAGACGGTAGGTTTTCGTTTTCATTTTGTCCCTCTTTAAATCTATAAACAAAATCTCTGACTTGTTTATTTTAGACCAACAAACTTAAATTGAGAGGTTTCGATTGGCGCAGAACAAGTTATCGGCCCAAACGCCGTTCGGTTTCCAACACCCGTTGCGTGGTTTGCAATACGCTATCAGGATTCAAACTCATAGAGTCGATGCCGATTTCCACTAGAAATTCCGCCATCTCAGGGTAATCCGACGGCGCTTGGCCGCAAAGTCCGCAATGTTTGCCGTTACGCCGGGCACCGTCAACCGCGAGACGAATCATCTCTTTAACACCAGGATCGCGCTCGTCAAAATCCTCGGCGATGATTGCGGAATCGCGGTCTACACCCAAAGTAAGCTGGGTCAAGTCATTGGAGCCGATAGAAAAGCCGTCAAAATGTTCGGAAAAAGCATCGATTTGAATGACGTTATTCGGGATCTCGCACATCACATAAATTTCCAGCCCTTGTTCGCCGCGCTTCAAACCAAGCTGCGCCATATACTCGAGCACGCGCCGGGCTTCCTCGACGCGACGGCAAAAAGGGATCATCAAAATAACATTGGCTAAGCCCATCTCATCACGGACCCGTTTCATGGCCTTGCATTCCAACGCAAAGCCTTCCGCATAAGCGGGGTGGATATAACGCGATGCGCCGCGAAAACCGATCATCGGGTTGGCCTCATCAAATTCAAACCAGCTCCCGCCGAGCAAAGTGGCGTATTCGTTGGTTTTAAAATCCGACATGCGCACGACGACGGGTTTCGGATAAAATGCGGCGGCAATAGTGCCCACGCCCTCCGATAGCTTTTGGATAAAATAATTCTCGGCACCGGCGTAATTGCGCGTTAATTGGTTTAGCTGCTCCCGTTCGTCGGCGTCCTGTACTTGCTCGGGGTGTATCAACGCCATAGGATGCGCCTTGATGTATTCGGTAATGATAAATTCCATCCGCGCCAAACCCACGCCGTCATTGGGCAGGAAGCTGGTTTTGAAGGCCAGTTCGGGATTGCCGATATTGAGCATGATCTTGGTTTTCGGACGTTGCAGACCCGATAAATCGGTGCTGTTAATGTCGAAGTCGAGCCTGCCGGAATAGACTTTGCCGACATCGCCTTCGGCGCACGATACGGTAACCGGGCTATTATATTTAATTATCGTCGTCGCATTATCGCAACCGACGACGGCCGGAACGCCCAATTCACGCGAGATAATCGCCGCATGACAAGTACGCCCGCCCCGGTTGGTGACTATCGCCGAAGCCATTTTCATCACCGGTTCCCAGTCCGGCGTCGTCATATCGGCCACCAGTACGTCACCGGGATTAAAACTGTTCAACTGTTCGACATTATCGATAATTCGCGCATTGCCGGCGGCAATCTTGCTGCCCACGGCATGACCGGTGACGATCGGTTCGGCTTTAGCTTTAAGGCTGTATTGCTCCAAAACCATGCCGCACAACTGGGAAACCACGGTTTCCGGGCGCGCCTGAACGATATACAGCGTGCCGTCAAGACCGTCTTTTGCCCACTCAATATCCATTGGTTTGGCTAGCCCCGCTCTGGCGCTGTAATGTTTTTCTATTTTAACGGCATAGTCGGCTAGGGTTAGAACATCGGCGTCGTTAATGCAAAAGCGGTTACGCTCTTCAGCGGAAGTCACAATATTGCGGGTAGATTCACGGGTGCGCCCTTCGCTGTAAACCATTTTTATTTTCTTCGCACCCAGAGTGCGCCTTAATACCGCCCGATGCCCCTGCTCAAAAGTCGGCTTGTGCACATAAAACTCGTCGGGGTCTACCGCGCCTTGCACGACATTTTCACCGAGTCCGTACGCACCGGTAATAAACACCACGTCTTTGAATCCCGATTCGGTATCCAGCGAAAACATCACGCCGCTGGCATTCAAATCCGAGCGCACCATAAGCATAATGCCGATGGACAAGGCCAGCTTGAAATGGTCGAAACCTTGATCGATGCGGTAATGAATGGCCCGGTCGGTGAACAGGCTGGCAAAACAGCGTTTGCAGGAGTCCAATAAGGCCTGATCGCCGCGAATATTCAGGTAAGTATCCTGTTGTCCGGCAAAACTCGCGGTTGGCAAATCCTCGGCGGTAGCCGAACTGCGTACCGCAACGCTTAGATCATCGCCATACTGTTTTTTGAGCTGAGTGAAAGCTTCGATAATTTGCTGTTCAAGGTCTTCAGGAAAAGGCGCGGCGTAGATTATTTCCCTCGCTTTAAGCGCACGCTTGGCAAGATCGGCGACATCGTCCGGGTTCAAATCATCCAATGCCTGATGCAACGCCTCCCAGCCCTGCGCTTGATCCAGCACATAACGGTAAGCTTCGGCGGTCACCGCAAAACCGTTAGGAATTTGGATGCCTTGCGGCGTTAATTCCCGGTACATTTCGCCTAACGAGGCATTCTTGCCGCCTACGAGGGGTATGTCTTCAATCGTTAATTCATTAAACCAACGAATATAGTTTGCTTGCTCGGACATCATAGCTCCTTAGACGAATTACTCACTTAGTATCTGGATTATGGGTAAGTTACCAGCATTGATCCATCTCATTCAATCGTTTAAAAAATGTAACTACTCAGCTATCCAAAGACAACGGAACGCAGATGACACAGATGATTATGATAAACGCCGATAAATAAGCCTGAAACCGCAACAAACGGAGTTTTTCGGGATAATTCACAAAAAAATCTTATTCAATCATAGTCATCCGCGTCATCTGCGTTCTATTTATCTACCTGCTGAGTAGTTAC
>JAUGSS010000140.1:0-13833 GCA_044426515.1 Methylococcaceae bacterium
AAAGCTTAGTTACCTTACTCAAACTTTATTGATACGCACGGGCTGACTTCATATAAGTACAACAATCATAACCCCTGGAGGAACTATGCGGATTTCCAAATTCACCCGCACCGCTGTCGCATCCGCTGTCTGTAGCGGCGCCTTGTTGTCGGTTTCGATGCCGGCGCAGGCCAATAAAGCCTTGGACAGGCTATCGAAAGAAGATACTAACTGGGTCATGCAGACCAAAGACTACGGTGCCACCCACTTTAGTGAAATGACTCAGATTAACGCGCACAACGTCCAGCATTTACAGCCGGTCTGGTCGTTTTCGACGGGCGTGCTGAACGGACATGAAGGCGGACCTCTGGTTATCGACGGCATTATGTATGTGCATACCCCGTTCCCTAACAATATTTTTGCGATCGACCTGGATCAGCCGGACAAAATTTTGTGGGAATACAAGCCCAAGCAAAACCCGGCCGCCCGCGCCGTAGCCTGTTGCGACGTGGTCAACAGGGGCTTGGCTTACGCGCCTGCCGGCGATGATCATCCGGCGACTATTTTCCAGAATCAATTGGACGGCCACATCGTTGCGTTAAACGCCAAGACCGGCGAGTTGCTGTGGAAAATGGAAAACTCCGACATTGCGATGGGTTCCACGCTGACCGTCGCGCCTTTTGTGGCTAAAGACAAAGTCATCGTCGGCAGTTCAGGCGCGGAACTGGGCGTAAGAGGCTACGCCACCGCCTATAACATTAAAGACGGCAAACAAGCCTGGCGCGTTTATGCAACCGGTCCTGACGCCGACATCAAACTGGCCAAGGATTTTAACGGCGCCAACCCGCATTACGGCCAGTTCGGCCTGGGCCTTAAAACCTGGGAAGGCGATGCCTGGAAAATCGGCGGCGGCACCAACTGGGGCTGGTATGCGTTCGACCCCGACCTGGACATGCTCTATTACGGTTCCGGCAATCCCGCGCCGTGGAATGAAACCATGCGTCCGGGCGACAATAAATGGACGATGACCATCTGGGGCCGCGACATCAATACCGGCGAAGCGAAATTCGGTTACCAAAAAACGCCGCATGACGAATGGGATTACGCCGGCGTCAACTACATGGGCTTATCGGAACAGCTGGTTGACGGCAAAATGACCAAACTGCTGACCCACCCCGACCGCAACGGTCTGGTTTATACCTTGAACCGTGAAAACGGTAACTTGGTCAACGCCTTTAAAATCGACGATACCGTCAACTGGGTGAAAAAAGTCGACCTGAAAACCGGCCTGCCGGTTCGCGATCCTGAGTTTTCCACGCACATGGATCATGAAGCCAAAGGCATTTGTCCCTCCGCGATGGGTTATCACAACCAGGGTATCGAATCTTACGATCCGAACAAAAAACTGTTCTTCATGGGCACCAACCATATCTGCATGGACTGGGAACCGTTCATGCTGCCTTACCGCGCAGGTCAGTTCTTTGTCGGCGCGACGCTGAACATGTATCCGGGACCTAAAGGCACCCTGGGACAAGTTAAAGCCATGAACTCCGTAACCGGTAAATTCGAATGGGAAATCAAGGAAAAATTCGCAGTCTGGGGCCGCACCACCGCGACAGCGGGCGACCTGGTTTTCTACGGCACCTTGGACGGTTACATCAAAGCGCTGGATTCACGGAACGGCAAGGAGTTGTGGAAATTCAAACTGCCTTCCGGCGTTATCGGCCATCCGATTACCTTCGGGCATAAAGGCAAGCAATATGTGGCGATTTACTACGGTGTCGGCGGCTGGCCCGGCGTTGGTTTAGTGTTCGACTTGCAGGATCCTACTGCGGGATTGGGTGCGGTCGGTGCGTTTAAAGAACTGGCTCACTACACGCAACAAGGCGGTGGTGTGATGGTCTTTGCATTGGGCTATTAAGTTGTGCTTTGTAGGAGCGGGCCGTGCCCGCGATGAGGGCGCTACACGTCTGCAATCGCCGTGCAAGGGTCGCGGGCACGGCCCGCTCCTACGGGGTGTCGATAGACTTAACTTAATGACAGTGACTCAGCGCGTGGGAACGAAAACAATGTAGGGCGTACCGTGCGCGCCTTAGCTCCCAAGGCGCGCACGGCACGCCCTACAGGATGATTGTCGGAATTCCCCGGAGACGAAACAGCGTTGTGTATAACGATGAGAGCAAGTTCCAGCTTGGCAACCTGGGAAACATTTAAACCGGCATTGACGAGAGTAAATATGCAGATAAACAAGTTTTTAATAACGGCTTTGTGTTTGGGGAGCAGTTTAGCAATGCCCCCAGCCCAGGCCGAAGAAAATAAACCGCTAAAGGTCTGCGCGGCGGAAAACGAAATGCCTTATTCCAATAAGGCGGGCGAAGGCTTTGAGAATAAATTGGCGGAACTGGTAGGCAAAGCGCTGGGTAAAAAAGTCGAATATGTCTTCTGGAGCGATCCGCGTTATTACCTGCGCGACACGCTGTATAAAGGGCTGTGCGATGTAGTGCTGGGGGTTGATAAAGGCGATCCGAGTGTTTTAACCACTCAGCCTTATTACCGTTCCGGCTATGTCTTCATCTCGCGTGAAGCCGATAACCTGGATTTGGAAAATTGGGACAGCGAAACGCTACGTAAGGCGCAACGCATCGCTTTTGTGCCCGGCACGCCGCCGGAAGTGATGCTGCGGGCTATCGGGCGTTATAACGATATGTTCAATTATTCCCAGGAGCTGGTCGGCTTTAAATCCCGGCGCAACCAGTATGTGAAATACGAGCCGTCAAAACTGGTCTCCGAAGTTTCATCGGGTCATGCCGAGATTGCCGTCCTTTGGGGGCCGTCCGCAGCGCGTTATGTCAAAGCATCGGCGACACCGTTGACGATGACGATGATTCCTGACGACAACGTTCGCGCCGACGGGCAAAAAGTCGACTCTCATTACAGCACATCGATGGGCGTTCGAAAAACCGATCCGGCCTTGCTGGCTCAGCTGAACAAGGTTATTGAAGACAACCAAGATGAAATAACCGAGTTGCTGGAAAAAGAAGGCATTCCTTTAGTCGATGAACCCGATGCGCCTGAACAACCCTAAAAATAGGTCTTAACATGAAGAAAAAATTATTCGCCGTATCGGCTGCCGGCATTGTCTTGATCAGCACCGCGGCTTTAGCGGAAATAACCTTCCGTAACGCCATTACCGGCGCGCCGCTGGATATGAGCGTCGCCAAATCGGGCGGCAACCAGGAAGTTTTCAATCAATTTAAGGAAACCGGCAAGAATCCTTACAACGGCGATAAAGAAGCCATACAAAAAGGTCATGATCTTTATTTGACCGCCTGCTCCGGCTGTCACGGCCATGAAGCCGAAGGCAAATTAGGGCCGGGACTGGCCGACGATTACTGGACCTATCCGGCCAATGCGACCGATCAGGGCTTGTTCGAAGTCTTGTTCGGCGGCGCCAACGGCATGATGGGGCCGCAATATGTCAATTTATCAACCGATGAAATGCTGATGATTATG
This sequence comes from Methylococcaceae bacterium, assembly GCA_044426515.1. Lineage (GTDB taxonomy): Bacteria > Pseudomonadota > Gammaproteobacteria > Methylococcales > Methylomonadaceae > Methylobacter_A. Next base: position 3,493 of record JAUGSS010000140.1, read on the forward strand.
TCCTGGATACGGGACATCTATAAAGGCGATCCTAAAAAAGCCAAGTGGTTAAAAAAATAGAGAGGAAAAACCCATGAAAAAGATGCTTCTAATTAATGCAGGCGTGGTGTTGGCGGCGCTGTCCTATTCGGCTATCGCTTACGACGGTCAAAATTGCAGCGAACCGGGGGTTTGCTGGGAACCCAAGCCGGGTTACCCGGAAAAAGTGGCGGGCAGCAAGTATGACCCGAAACATGATGTCAACGAACTCAATAAACAAGCCCAATCGGTTATGGAAATGGAAGCGCGCAATAAAAAACGCCAGGAACATTTGGCCAAGACAGGCAAGTTTGTTTATGACGTAGACGATATCGACTAGCGTTTTGGTTTTGGGCATAGATGCATTCCAACCTTCCGTCCCCTTGTGAGTCTGTTTGTATCTTATGCCCTTTTTTTACTATTTCTCGTTCCCACGCGCTGCGTGGGAATGCGGTCAAGGCGCGCTGCGCCGCGAGTCACAACCAGCGTCTTGCGTATACGGGACGCAGCGCGTCCAGCACTGCATTCCCACGCGGCGCGCTCATCGTTATACACAACTCTGCCCTGTCCCTGGGTTCGGCGACAATCACCCTGTAGGGCGTGCCGTGCGCGCCTTGGGAGCTAAGGCGCGCACGGCACGCCCTACATTGCACTCCGGCATCCCTGCCAGAATGATGGTGTTGCAGATACTTGTGTATAACGACGAGCGCGGCGCGTGGGAACGAGGGGAAATCCGGAGTTTTTTATAAAGCTAATGAACACAGACAGCCAACTTACCGACTGGCGCGAACAAGCGTTACAGTTCGAACAACAAATCAACCAAACCGTTATCGGCCTACAGCCTGCGGTCAGGCATATCGTCCTGGCCGTTTTTGCCAGAGGCCATGCATTGCTGGAAGGCAATGTCGGCGTCGGTAAAACCACGCTGCTAAGAGCGGTTGCCCAAGGCTTGGGCGGCGATTATCAACGCATTGAAGGCACCATCGACCTGATGCCCGCCGACCTGATCTATTACACCTACTTAAACGACCAAGGCCGTCCCTGTGTCGATCCGGGGCCTTTGCTGAAACACGGCGACACACTCGCCACCTTCTTCTTCAACGAAATCAACCGCGCCCGCCCGCAAGTCCATGCCTTGCTGTTAAGGGCGATGGCCGAACGCAGCATTAACGCCTTTAACCGCGACTATCATTTCCCGCATATCCAGGTTTTTGCCGACCGCAACCGCGTCGAGAAAGAAGAAACCTTCGAGCTGCCCGCCGCCGCCAAAGACCGCTTTATGATGGAAATCAACATCGATATGCCCAGAGGAGATACTGAGCTGGATGAGTTGATGTTTAACCCGCGCTTCCATGATACCGACCGGCTTATCGCCGGTGTTGCCGGCAGCGGCATTTACTACCGGCTCAATGAGCTGGCGCAAACCGTGCAGCAACGCATACAGACCAGTCCCAAGCTCCACGCTTACGCGCTGAGTTTATGGAAAGCCACGCATCAACCGCAACACTACGGCGTTCAATTAGCCGATGTTGAAATGCCGCAATTGTTAATGGCCGGAGCCAGTCCGCGTGGTATGAGTTATTTGATCCGCGCAGCTAAAACCCGCGCTTGGCTGGAACACCGGGATCATGTCTTGCCGGAAGACCTGCAAGCGGTTTTTCCGGTCTGCATGATCCATAGGCTGTTTTTAAACCCGATGTACGCTTACAGAAAAGAACAATTGTTGCCCGAATTGATCGAGGGGATTTTGATTCAGGTGGCAGCCCCTTAAATGTAGGCAATCCCTTGTGGTTGCCCTGAGCAGGCACAAGCCCCATGGGCAGGCACAAGATTTACTCTCATTCCCACGCGCTGCGTGGGAATGCAGTGCCGGACGCGCTGCGTCCCGTATATGCAAGACGCTGGTTGTGACTCGCGGCGCAGCGCGCCTTGATCGCATTCCCGAGGACAACAAGGACAAACTTAATAGCATTCACCTTGAGAAAAATACCGTAAAAAACCCATGACCGAAACGCTATTTTATCGCCTACCCTGGCAATCAAGTTCCGTTTATCCGGGAGCGCATCCCGGACAAATGGTCGGCGCAGGGCAATTGTTCAAACGCCACGAACCGCTGATTGCCAGCCCGGACCCCAGACGCATAGACTTGCGCGCCAGCATGCTCGACCCGTTTTCAGGCTATCGGGTACGCGTCTATCAACAGCAAAGTTCCGTCAACGTCTATCTGCTTGCCGATATGTCGGCATCAATGGGCTATGCCGACAAACAACAAACCCTGCTCCGGTTTTTACTGGCCGCCGCCAATGCGGCCTTCGCTTACGGCGATAAATTCGGCTTTATCGGCTGCACCGAGCGTATCGAGCAGCGCTGGCTGCTCCCGGCCGGTCAACACTTGGGGCGAGTGTCGGCACTGGCAAAACAACTGGAAGGCCTTAGCTTTACCGGCAGCGCAAACGGACTGCAAAACGCAGTAGCCTTTCTGCCTGCCGAACATTCGCTGGTATTTTTGTTATCCGACTGTCATTTCCCGCTCGCTCAATTACGTGCCGTGCTAGGTTCGTTGCAAGGTCACGATGTCATTCCGCTGGTGTTGTGGAATCAGGACGAATACGCCGCCTTGCCCAATTGGGGCCTTATTTCTTTTCAGGATATGGAAAACCATGCGACCCGCACCCTGTTCATGCGTCCGGCATTACGGCAAAAAATAATGGCCGCCTATCGGCAACGCCAAAATGACCTGAAATATATTTTTAGGGCCTTTGGCAATGAGCCGTTATTTATTACCGAAGGCTACAGCACCCAAACCATTAATCGCCATTTACAGCAGAGGGCCGCATGAGAATCGCATTAATCCTGATGTTGTCGCTGCTGGGCTGCTCCGGTTCGATCGACGAACCGGTCAGCTATTTTAACGTCGAAACGCCACGCCCTTTTGGTTACGTTAACGGCGATGAAATTCCCCAACGCATTGTGATCGAAACTCGCTCGGGTATTACGTTGCAAACCGGCAGTCTACCCGCCAAGGGACAAATCAATCGCTGGCTGAACCTGAATCAGGTCACGGTTAAACAAAACGGCCGGCGTTATGAGATCGACTTGCGCTACCAGGTTTTTTACGCGCCGCTGGAGGTTAAGTCGTTAACCCTGCCCGGCTTTAGCGTGCAACTCGGCCAGGGCGAAAAAAGCATCAGCCAAAGCGTACCCGCCTGGTCTTTTACCCTGTCCCCGCTCAGGGAATTGGTCGCGCGCCAAACCCAACAGGGCGAATACATGCGCCCCGATAGTCCGCCGCCGTTATTGGCGAACACCCAGGCACGGTATGGCTTGATCGCCAGCCTGACCGTTGCCGCGCTGATAGCGGCCTATTTGGGTTATTTATATGGCTGTTTTCCCGGCATGCCGAGACGCACGGTGTTCAAGCGGACATTACGCAAACTGACGGGATTGTCGAAAGCCGACATGGAGCAAGCCTTGACTCTTGTTCATCACGCCTTGAACAGCCTCAACGGACAGCCGCTGTTTTCTGACCGCTTGAGCGATTTTTACCGGCGCAACCCGCAGTATCTTCAAATAAGCTCCCAATTGGTTTGGTTTTTCAACTACTCCAACCGTTATTTTTTTTCCGACGGCATGATTGTTGTAGCGCAGGACTTGCAACAACTAAAAGACCTCTGCGAACTCTGCCGAAAAATCGAACGGGGCAGTCGATGAATTTGGCGGTTGATACCCCGTGGGCTTTGGCCGGCCTGTTACTCGCCCTGTTGCCGCTGTTCAATAACGGCATGCGTTCAAGTCCCGCCCCGTGGACGGCCTTGATACCTGCGGACACGTTGTCGGTTTTTATTGTCTGCTGTTTGCGGCTTTGCGCCATGGCGGCCATCGCCGGATTAGTGCTGGGCATGGCGGGCCTGCATCGCACCGAACAAAGCCGGGAGAGGATCGGCCACGGCGCGCATATCGTGTTACTGCTCGATCGCAGCAGCAGCATGGATAACAGCTTTGCCGGACGCGCGCCGAACGGTTCGGATGAGTCCAAAGCCACGGCGGCGCGCCGCTTATTGACCGATTTTGTCAAACAGCGGCAAACCGATTTGATCGGGGTCGCGGAATACAGCACCTCGCCGTTATTCGTCATGCCGCTGACCGAAAACAAAAACGCGGTGCAGGCGGCGATTGCGGCGACAGCGACACCGGCGCTGGGTTTTACCCATGTCAGCAAAGGCCTGGGTATGGCCCTATCGTTTTTCGAACAACAACCCGTTACCGGCTCGCGTATTGTGCTGCTGGTTTCGGACGGCGCGGCGGCAATCGATCACGACAGCGAACTGAAATTGCGTGAATGGTTTAGAAAACAACAAGTCCGACTGTACTGGATTTTCCTGCGTACCGCAGGCAACCCCGGCATTTTCGACCAGCCTGAAGACAGCCGGGACGACAACGCTGGGGCCATGCCCGAACTGTATCTGCACAAGTTTTTTCTGGGCTTGGGCAGTCCCTATCAGGCTTATGAAGCGGAAAGCCCGGACGCGTTAAAACAGGCGATTGCCGATATTAACCGGTTGGAAAACCTGCCGATGCACTATGTCGAACGCATCCCCAAACAGGATTTGTCGGCAGCCTGCTACAGCGTAGCGGCCTTCTTGCTGCTGGTTCTGCTGGGCGTTAAATTTTTTGAGATCAAACGATGATAAGAACGATCAGGCATATCACGCTCTGGGCCGCGTTAGCACTCAGTTTAGCGGCTTTCGTTTACAGCGCCGACGCGTTGTACGGCATCCACCGCGACAATGACTTAATCCGGCAATTGATTTCGGGCAAGGATGTGGCCGTTAATAAAGTGATCAGCGGCGAAGCGGAACTGAGACTGGCGCGGGCTTTTTATTTCAAGCAAAAACACCGCTACGATGAGGCCTTGTCGACCCTCGGCCTGATTATGGATAAAGGCGACCGGACCTTCCAGGCCAAAGTCCGTTATAACCTCGGCAACCTGTATCTGGAGCAAGCCGTGCAGCAGGCCTTAGCCATGAATATCAACGAAGCCATGCCCTTGGCCGGATTGGCGAAACAGGCCTACCGGCAGTCTTTGGCGTTAAACAGCAGAGATTGGGATGCCAAATACAACCTTGAAGTCGCCATGCGTTTACTGCCGGAAATGGACAGGGTCGATATGCCCGATGACGAACCCACAAAAAAGCAGAAATCGCAGTTGTGGACGACAGTGCCGGGGTTTCCGCGTGGTTTGCCTTGATTAATATTGTAGGGGCAATCCCTTGTGGTTGCCCTTGATGCCGGCGCCTACCAGGGCAACCACAAGGGATTGCCCCTACGCCCCTAGAACGAGGAAACAATGAACAATACATTAAAAGATTATCGAACAGGGTGCCTGCTGGCGGCGCTTATCGCCATGCTGGTGCTGTTCCTATACCCCAGCAAGCAGCAAAAAAGTCCGACCTACAACTACACCTTTATTATCGACATTACCCGCAGCATGAATGCAACCGACTACCAGCAAGACAGCCAGGCCGTCAGCCGCCTGCATTTTGTTAAACAAACCTTACGCGAATTATTGCAAAAACTGCCTTGCGAATCCAAAGTCGGTCTGGGCCTGTTCACCGAAAGACGTTCAACCCTGTTATTCGAGCCGCTGGAAGTCTGCTCCGCTTACACGGAAATAGATACCGCGATCAGCAAAGTCGATTGGCGCATGGCCTGGGCGGCGGACAGCAATATCGCCAAAGGCTTGCTGAGCACCCTTGAAATGCAGCAAAAAAGCGATAGTTCGGTGATTTTTATAACCGACGGACAGGAAGCCCCGCCCGTTAATCCCAATTACCAAGCTGATTTTTCATCCGTAAAGGGCCAAGCAAAAGGCATGATTATCGGCGTCGGCGGCTTGCAGGCCGTGCCTATCCCCAAGTTTGACAGTTTAGGCAAGCAAACCGGATTTTATAGCCAAGACGATGTACCGCACCGTTCTTCGTTCGGACAATCGAATTTGGACCCGTCGCAAATCAAAGGCTACAACGCGCGTAACGCCCCGTTTGGCAGTGCAGCCGCCACCGGCAACGAACATTTAAGCGCTTTACAGGAAACCTATTTAGAAAAACTGGGCGCGGAGTCCGGCTTGGCTTACGCCCGGTTAACCGACTTGCAAAACCTGAGTCAGGCATTGCAAAACCCGAAACTGGCGACTGAAAAAGTTGTGCAGACCGATATTCGCCGGCAACCGGCCTTGTTGGCATTACTGATGTTAAGTCTTGTCTATCTGCCCAAGGTATATAAATTCCGTCGATTTTCCCGGCACTGAGAAAACCGTCATTCGTTATCTATCATCTTGAGAACAGCTCATGAATAAGCAAAACCTGCTATCAGCTCATCACCTTTTTACCTTGCGTTTACTTTTGTCGCTGCTCGGCACCTACATCGGCTATAGCTATCGGCATACCAGCCATGATTATTGGTTTGTAATGATTTTTTTGTTTACCGTGATCGCCATCGCTCCCGACTATTATCAATTCAAACAACAGGGCGATAACCTCAAAGAGCTTATCCATCGGCTGCTGCATTGGGCCGGCGGCTTGGCTGCGGGCATTGTCGTTTACGCCTACCATAATTCAGGCAGAATCTTCCATGAAGAAGCCGGTTTGATCGTGCTGTTAATATTGGCGTTAACAACTTACCTGGACGGCATAAAAAGAGGCTGGCGCTGTATTTTCGCAGGCTTGTTTCTAGGCCTTATAACCGTTTGTGTAGCGTATTTCGATAACTATATTTGGCAACTTGCAATGCTGGCAATAGCGGCCATTGCGGCTAGTTACCGTTGGAATTCAGACTGGGTGAACTGACATAAGGACCGGTTTTTAAGGCCAAAAACCGATATTACGGAAAAAAAGAATTTTTCCTATAGCGAATAATCCGGCTGGAATGAATAATAGTGTGCTTTTGTGCGCCATCAATCCGATGCTGCAAGTGCCGAGTTTTCAAAAGCCATGAGTCTGCGCTACCAAATCAACCTGCGAATTTTGATCTCTTCCCTGTGCATTCTGCTGCTGGGCAGCTCGATAGCCATCCGGCAGGCACGCGATGCGGTCAGCGAAGAGGTCGATTCGTCGATCAATTTGGCCGTACAGCTGATCACATTCGGTTTTTCACAAGCTTCGCCAACGCCGTTTCATGAAACCGATTGGTTGCCGAAGCTTAATTCGCTGAATCAAACCCGCCATTTAAGTATTCAACTTAAAGAGCCTTCAGGGCAAATCATCAGCTTTACCCACAAAAACCAGCAAACCACGAATGACGAAAAACCGCCGCACTGGTTTATCAATCTGGTTGCCGTTCACTACCCCAAGGTTGAGCGCCAAATCACCGGTTTCAACGGCGAACAAATCACGCTGATTATCCAGGCCAATCCGCTGGATGAAATCACCGAAGTCTGGCAAGAAAGTCTTGCCTTTTTCAGTTCAATTTTTCTCTTGACCCTGTTTACTTTTTTGGCCGTCAACCTGGCTTTTAATAAAGCCCTTAAATCCATTGCCGTCATTGTTAACGCGCTCAAAGTCATTGAAACCGGACAGTACAGCCAAAAACTGCCCGATTTTTCCATTCAGGAATATGACAGTATCGCCAAAGCCATCAATCACATGACCGGTGAACTGAGTAAAAGCCAACAGGAAAACCGGGCATTAACCCAACATACGCTGGAAATACAGGAAGACGAGCGGCAACGCCTGTCGCAGGAATTGCACGACGAACTGGGGCAATCGCTGACCGCCATTAAAGTGATGGCGGTGACTGCCGCCCATAAAAAAGCGGACATCAAGCAAGCGACCGAGTCAATTATCACTATCTGCGACCATTTAATGACCGTGGTGCGCTCCATGATGCATCAATTGCATCCGTTGGTATTAACCGAATTGGGCCTGAAAGCTACGATGGAGGATTTGTTAAATCACTGGGCGATCAGAAATCCTGAATTACAACTTGCGATCACCTGCCCTGACGAGATTGATGAGCTGGAGCAGAAAATCACTATTCAAATATTCAGGGTCGTACAGGAATGCTTAACCAATATTGTCCGCCATGCGCAGGCAAGCCAAGCTGAGATCAGCCTGGAAATCGAACATCAGCCTAAAAAAACGCTAAAACTACAGGTAAGCGACGACGGACAAGGTTGTGCTGCCGACAAGATTAAAACCGGCTTTGGTCTACTAGGCATGAAAGAAAGAATCAACAGTTTGGGCGGCGAACTCACCATCCAGACCCAGCCGCAGCAGGGCATGAGCATCACCGCGACCATTCCGCTGCCATGAAAGATAAAATAAAAGTCATCCTGGTCGACGACCATGCCGTAGTGCGCGCAGGTTTCAGGATGCTGCTATCGGCCGAAGCCGATATTGACGTAATCGCCGAAGCGGAACGCGGCGAAGCGGCCTGTCAGCTGTACCTGGAACAACAGCCGGATGTGATGGTGCTGGACTTGTCGATGCCAGGCATCGGCGGTTTGGAAAGCATACGCCGCATCTGCAACCGCGACGGCAACGCCAAAGTGCTGGTGTTTAGCGTTCACCATGAAACGGTGTATGTCGACAGGGCCATGAAGGCCGGGGCAAAAGGCTATATCACCAAAAACAGCGCCCCCGGAATCCTGGTGGAAGCGATACAAAAAATAGCCGCGGGCGAAGTTTACATAGAACAGGGTTTGATGAAAAACATACCGCCGGCCAATAGCGAGACCGATTACCGAACCATTGTCGAGACCTTATCTCCCAGAGAATTCGACATCTTCCTGCTGCTGGCGAAAGGCTTGACCGCTCACAAAATCGCCGACGAACTTTGCCTGGGCTATAAAACCGTCGCCAATTACGGCACTCAAATAAAGAGCAAACTACAAGTATCAAGCGTCGCCGAGCTGGCGCATATTGCGATGGTTCTGGGGGTGATGAAAAATTGATAAGACTTGACCCAATTGCGCTGCTGCCTAAACTCCAGCTTCACTTAATGGCAATGACATGGAGCGTGCCCAAGTTTCGGGAAGTTATTACCACCCTACCCTAAGCGCGTTTATAATCAAAGCCGGGAATTGATATTTTTCCTAAACTCGAAACCTTGTGAAAAGTACGTAGGAGCAAGCGCACCATGACTGTCGAACTCTTGATTAACTTTGCGCTGCAGTTTCTCGGAACCGGCGCCGCATTCTTTCTCGCCTACCAATCCTTCCAAAAACGCCGGATTCAGTTAGGCGCCGAACCGACGCTACCCCAATACTTCAGCCGCAGAAGCACCTACTGGGTAGGGATCGCCTCGTACTGCACGTTGATGGCCGCACTTTATTGGCTGCTTACTTGGCAGTGGCTGCCCTTGGAACCGTTGGTGACGCTCATTGTAAAGAACCTCCATTCAGGGGAATGGGTGAATCTCCTGAATGGCTTGGGCGGAAACACGCTGATACCTTTGATTGCCGCCGGGTTGTTTCTTTTTTTTATCGCCTGGGAAAGCGAGTTTAATCCCTTACTGATATTGAGGGACAGCATCCATGACGCTTTCGCAATTCCGACAAAAGCGGTAGAGGTCTATAACGCTTTAATTACATCGAGATTATCGGCGGTCGACGATAGCTTAAAAACGCAAATCGGCAATCGCCTGCTGGTGCCGAGCATCGACCCCGGTGATTTCGAAAAATCCAGCGCCACGGTCGAGTATAAATGGGCTCATAATTGCCTTCTTTTCGACCGGATACAAAACTACGCCAACCAACAGTCCTTCCGTCGTTTTTTCAACGAACCGTCGCTGAAATGGGGGGAAATCTGTATCTCCTACAATGCGATGTCGGAAAAAGTTGCGGTCTGGAAAGAAGCGGAACCGCACTATACCAAGACGGTCAACTTGCTAAAGGAGCTGGATCACCTGACCGGTCTGCTCTGCCGCTTGCTCGCCTCACTGGTCGTGTTCGGCAGCGCAAGCGAAAATGAGCTTTGGGCGACCGTAAAGCAGCTCGGCGGCAACATCCACGAAGCCCGCCTCAAACACACCTATAAATATATCCTGCTATTCACGGCCGCCACCGCCATCGGGGTCATGTTGGGCCGGGAGATTTCGGTCTGGCTACACAATGCTTTCCTGTTTCCCGATCACCCGCTGGCGCACTTTGATTACACCACGCTCCGCTGGATCGCCTATGCCATCCTGATCTATGTCCTTCCGATAGCGCTGGTCTTTATTTCCCGGACGCTCGCCTTCAGGCAGCAACGGCTGCAATCCGATCGATATTATGGCTTCTATATGGCGATGATGATAATGGGCTTCATCGTCAGCACCTCCGCATCG
>JAUGSS010000061.1:0-24262 GCA_044426515.1 Methylococcaceae bacterium
TGTTCCCGAGGACATTGTTGTCGAAACCCTGGACGAAATAGTTCTGGACGGCGGCACCCAGGGCGCGGTTAAAAGCGCGATTTCCCGTAAACGCGCCAAACCTTCAGCAGAAGGCGATGTAGTCGTCGGTATGCCGTGCAACATTCTTGAGGTTTTGGTCAAAGTCGGCCAGCAAGTGGCTGCCGGACAAGCTGTTTTAATCACTGAAGCGATGAAAATGGAAACGGAAGTGACCGCGCCGATAGCCGGAACCGTTAAGGCCGTGCATGTGGTTAAAGGCGAACCGGCGAACCCGGATGAAGTATTGATCGAAATTATCCCCTCAGCATGATGAACAATATGAAACCGATTGTTGCAGATGCCGACGCCATTAGTCGTGCGGCCGATCTATTGCGTCAAGGCCGACTGGTTGCATTCCCGACCGAGACGGTTTACGGCCTTGGCGCGGATGCCAGCAACCCCGTTGCGGCAGCAGGTATTTTTAAGGCCAAAGGACGGCCTGCCAACCACCCGTTAATCGTGCATATCGCCAGTATTGACAATCTTTACGATTGGGCCAGCACTGTGCCGGATGCTGCGCTAAAGCTCGCCGATCGTTTCTGGCCGGGTCCGTTGGCGATGATATTGAATAAAAAACCCGAAGTACCGCTGGCGGTTACCGGGGGCCAGCAGACGGTCGGTTTGCGTATGCCCGATCATCCTGTGGCGCTAGCTTTGTTAAAAAGCTTTGGCGGCGGCATTGCGGCGCCATCGGCTAATCGCTTTTGCCGGATTAGTCCCACTCAAGCCGAGCATGTCAGCGAAGAGCTGGGCGATGCGGTTGATATGATTCTTGATGGCGGCGCTTGCCAGGTCGGCGTGGAATCGACGATTATCGATTTAAGCGGCGGCAAACCGAGATTGCTCAGGCCTGGACATATCACCCGTCAGGAAATTGAAGCCGTTTTACAGACTGAGCTGATAATGCCGCCAACATTAAACACCGCGCCGACTCCCGAGATGCCGGAGGAAATTCGGGCACCGGGCATGATGAAAGTCCATTATGCGCCAACAACGCCAGCTATTCGTTACCCGGCAGGGCAGTTGCCGAAAATGATTCAGCAATTGATCTCCAATGACAAAAGAATTGGCCTGTTGAGTTATCAACTGAAAATAACACCAACCGGTCAAATCCACGTTTTAAGCTTACCTGAACAAGCCGGTGATTATGCACAAATGCTTTATACTGCACTACGGGAGCTGGATAGCTTGCAACTGGATCTTATCCTGGTGGAACAACCGCCGCAAACAGAGCCATGGCGGGCGATTAATGACCGTTTAGTCAAAGCTACCGCCCTGTCCCCCGGCAATTGTTCCTACATCCAAGTCCATGCTCACGCCCTTTACCTACATCCATGTAGGCAATGAGTCCTCAGCGTAAAAGTAACCGGCCCGTTATTGACCAGCGAAACCTGCATATCGGCGCCAAACTGACCGAATTCAACTTTGGGGTAAGTTTGTTTTGCCAATTGTTGCAAATAATCGAACAACTCCTTGCCTTTTTCCGGCGGCGCGGCAGAAATAAAACTGGGCCGATTGCCTTTTTGGGTATCGGCCGCCAGCGTGAATTGCGGAACCAGCAACAAACCGCCGTTAATATCCCTCAAACTCAGATTCATACGGTCATCGCTATCGGCAAAAATTCGATAGTTGAGAATTCGTTCCAGCAGACGCTGGGCTTCTTTTTGGCTGTCTGCCTTTTCCACCGCAACCAGCGCCATAATACCGGTATCGATCTTGCCGATGTCCTGGTTGTTGACGGTGACTTTAGCGGTGGTTACGCGTTGGATAATGGTGATCATAGTGGTTGCTGAATAAAACTTGCCGATGTAATCGGCTCCAGGCCTTCCGTGGGACGATTGTAGACATAAACCCATGCGCTAACGGAGTGGCTGTTGTTAAGCAATACAGCCTGCTTCCGGCGGATATATTCGTTGGGTTCGGGGAATTCGGGGCCGAACTCTTCATATTGATCGAGCAGTGGAAGCACAACATCGGCTTGATGGAGCAGGTAGACTTCGCCGTGCACCAGGTCATTGGGATCATCAGAAGGAACTACGCCGGGGTAGGTGTCGATTTTATAAAGTTTGCCGCAATAAGTGGCATCATCCACAAATTCCGCATGCTTTGCCAAGAGCCGAGACATTTCGCTGTTCGCATCGCGCCTGAGCGTTCCGTAAACAAAAATATAGTCGGGGTTCATAGCGGCAACCGTTTGAGACGTAGCTCAAGCCTCGTCCCACAGAACATCCACAAAGCTACAATAACTTGACCAGCGCAGCAATAATAGCAATTTGTCCAAATGCCAAGCCTATACCCCATTTAATCAGACGGTTTTCCATATCCATTAAGTCAGCCTTGGTTGCCAGTTGTGAATCCATCGCTTCAGCAAATGCATCTTTCTGAGCCTCTGCAATAGCAGCCGCCTGCTCACGCGGCAAACCAGCCTTTTCCAATTTTTCAGCAAACTTTAAACTATCGAAAGTAATCGTTGCCATGGCACTGTCTCTATGAGAAATGACTGTAACGCAATAGTAGCACGGGAACATGATTTGTTGCAGGTGGTTTGGAGTTCCCAACCTGGAAGATTGGGAACGGAACCAGCACAGACTTTAATCGTGGCACAGGAGGCCTTAGACAGGCTCAGGACAGACGTCACTAACTGCATTCCCAGGCCGGAGCGCTCGTCTTTATACACAAATCTGTCTAGTCTGCTTGGGTCCCTGTAGGGCGTGCCGTGCGCGCCTTAGCTCTCCCAAGGCGCGCACGGCACGCCCTACTTTGCAGCCTTACAGCGCTGCCGGAATGACGGTGCTGTATAAAGACGAGCGCGGCGCGTGGGAACGATACAACCAGCTTTTAGTGCCCAACCTCAACCTTAGCGCCCTTGGCCTGGCCGATGTCAGCCAAAGTTTGAGTAAACCAGGCTGTATCCAAATCAAACGGCTTGCCGCCTTTGATGCGTGGAAACTCAATCGCACGCAGTACAAAGTTTTGATCGTCATCGTGACCGATAACGCCCGACTCGCGGCGGAAAGCACACTCAACGGCCAGATCGGCGCAAGACTTGATCAGACGAATGTCTTCAACATTGGCCGCAGAAGCGCGGGCAAAATAACCGGATTTTTGCACCAAGGTTTTTTCCGCGCCGATCATCTGCGCGAACTGATCGCCGAACCATTTACCCGGATTAACCGCATCCAGCTTGACGTGGCCGAACGCATCGCGCGGCACTTCCTGTCCTTTGGCTTGCATTTCGGCAACGATGGACTCAACGCCCGCGCCTTCCGATACAAAAATGTTGACGCAATCAACCTTGTCCATCACCGCACGAAGACGCTCCGCTTCGGCAGCAAGATCGATCGTCATTTCAGGGATAAAAACGCCATGCACTTCATAAGTGGCGCGATCCAAACCCAACTCCGGCAACCATTCGGCGCGATCCAGCAGTTTGCGGTATTCCACAGCGGTCGCGGCGGTCAGCCAGCCGCAGCTGCGCCCCATCACTTCATGGACGATCAGCATGCGCGGGTTGGAATTGTTTTCGGCAACCACGTTCCAGAAGTAACGCGCGCCCTGCTCGGCAGCGGTCCAGGCGCCCAACGATTGTTTGATCGGAAACACATCGTTATCGACGGTTTTGGGCAGGCCGATAACGGTAAGACCGTAGTCGTTTTTCGCCAGGAACGCGGCAAGATCGGCCGCTGCGGTATTGGTATCGTCACCGCCGATAGTGTGCAGAATATCCACGCCGTCTTTGACCAACTGGTCGGCGGCAACTTTCTGCGGATCCTGGCCTTCCTGAACCAGTCCGCGTTTAATACAATCTTTAACGTTGGTCAGCTTGACGCGGCTGTTGCCGATCACCGAGCCGCCGAAACGATGCAAAAGACCGGCCTTTTCGCGGATAGCCGGAGTAACGGTGTAAAAATCGCCCAGCAGCAGACCTTTATAGCCGCTACGGTAGCAGATGATTTCAATCGAAGGATCGATTTCAGTGTAACGCTCGATAAGACTGCCGATGGCTGAGTTTAGGCAAGGGGCCAAGCCGCCTGCCGTGAGAATCGCGACTTTTTTAGGTTTGTTCATGGGAAAACTCAAAGGGTGAAATTAAAAAAGCGAAATTTTATCATACAAGGGCGGCTATTTTTTAGTCTTTCGCTTTTGTTAACAACCTTCCAAATGATAGCCGACAATCCGCTCAACCTCGTTTTTCGATCCTAAAATAACCGGAACCCGCTGATGCAGGCCTTTGGGTTTAATGTCCAGAATGCGCTCTCGCCCGGTGGAACAAGCGCCCCCCGCCTGCTCGATAATAAAAGCCATCGGATTGGCCTCATACATAATGCGCAGCTTCCCGGCTCTTGACGGATCGCGTAAATCATACGGATACATAAAAACCCCGCCGCGCGTGAGTATCCGGTAAACCTCCGCAACCATCGACGCGACCCAACGCATATTAAAATCTTTTTCCCGCGCGCCTTCGCTACCCAGCAAACATTCATCAATATAACGGCGTACCGGCGGCTCCCAAAAACGCTGATTCGACATATTGATCGCGAACTCATTGGTATCATTGGGAATCGTCATATTGGGATGAGTCAGGATAAATTCGCCTATATCCTGATCCAGCGTGAAAGCATTTACCCCATGCCCTGTTGTTAAAACCATCATCGTAGACGGGCCGTAAAGCACAAAACCCGCGCAAACCTGCTCGGTGCCCTTGCGTAAAAAATCCTCCAATGCCGGATCGACGCCTTCACGGCAACGCAATATCGAAAAGATAGTGCCTACCGCCAAGTTAACGTCGATATTTGAAGAACCGTCCAACGGATCGAACAACGCCAAATACTTGCCTTTTGGGTACTGCGAAGGAATGCAGATGATGTCGTCGATCTCTTCGGATGCCATGCCGGCCAAATGACCGGTCCAGTTCAGCGCATCCACCATAATATCATTAGTGATGATGTCCAGCTTCTTTTGCACCTCGCCTTGTACATTCTCCGAATCGGCGCTGCCCAGCACGCCAATCAGATTGCCCCGATTAACCAAATGTGAAATTTTTTTACATGCCGTAACCACATCGTTTAGTAATGAAGTAAACGTTCCCGATACTCCGGGCAGCTCGCGTTGCTGTTCGATGATAAACTGGGTCAAAGTAACATGATTGGTCATTCTTTATCGCTCCTGGAATAAGTTGTTCTTCTTAGAAAATAACCATGTCTAATCTTAACTTTAAAAGGAACCGCGAATGTTGACGTGTTTTCGCGGTGATAGACGTGGATGGCTGGGATTACAAACGATAGTAACAGCCCAATTTGATAGTGGACTCTAGTGCGTCCGGCCGGAACGATTTATCATTATGCCGTGCCATATTTCGCTTGTGTTTCAAATAGCGAGTATTGAATTGGATTTTCTTTTTTTCGCTCAATAGCAATAGCATTGAAATTTGTTACTAAGGCTTCGATAACAGGATTCCTGTTTGTTTCTTTACCTCCAACATAATAGAAATGCTCGCGGGTGAGAACAGAATGCTTAACCCATAGGGTTTTAATATATTCGTTTTCTCGGTAATCATTATGATGCCATGTTGATAAAATAAACTTTCCTTCGAAATCAGAAAGCCTATCGAATAGCTCTCTTTCGTGAGAATCATCCCAGCCATTGTAGTAGTCAACATGCCTACCAATATAAGGCGGGTCGCAATAGATAATGTCCGACGGTAATGCTTCAGAAATGGTTTTGTTGAAATCCTGACACTTGAATACAAACTCTTTTGCCTTAATTATTTTGCAAGCCCAGTCCACTTGATTAGTAATTTTCGTTATATAGGCTTGTGCGAAACGTTGCGGTTTTCTGCAAAAAGGGATGTTGAATCCCCCTTTTCGATTGAAGCGGATCATGCCATTGAATCCGGCACGATTAACGAATAGAAAATCCAGAGGAGAATGCTCAGCGTTAAATCGCTCTCTTACAAAGTAATAGTGATCTTCACCTTTCGATAAGAGGAGCTCGCCTTCGCGTGTTAGATATTCCTTAACCACTTCCGGGGTTATTTCACCAGAAGCTATACCGGAATAAAAATTAATCAAATGAGGATTAGCATCGCACAAAATTGCACGGTGAGGTGCAATATTAAAAGCTACCGCCCCCGTACCCATAAAAGGCTCAATCCACGCACCGGTAAAATCACTAGGAACAATACTTTTTATCCAAGGTACGAGCTTCGTTTTTATGCCTTGCGACTTAATCGGTGGGACACCGGTTTTTACGATCATTCTTCGCCATTCCTCTTATTTATAACCAACGATAAATCACCGTTTTTATACGCTACGAAATCTCGTAATGTAGAGATTATTTTTGCTTCACCATTTCCGTCTAGGATGGTTATTTTTTTATAGTTTATCCAATACTCATCAAACCAGTGTTCGCCAAGCTTTGAAAACATACCCTGACCACTGATTATATCGGCGATATTGTTGATGCTTCCGATATTAGCAGTATTACCGCTACCACCTTTATCGCTTGCGATTTTCCATTTTTCCGCCACAAAGAACTGGAAATTTCTTACTACCGAAGTAATTGAATGCAGCTCATCAATACTACACGCTTTTGTCTCATCAATGCTTGCGCCATCGGCCCTATCGTAGAGGATGCCAAGGCAGAAATGGCCTGAATAGGTACTGTAGGGAAACTGGATGTTTTTGGTGCTGGTGCGATGTTCAAAATATTTGCCATGCGAACCCAGTGTGAATCCGTTGCACAGATGTGGCTTTTTGGGGTTCCGATAGGTTGTCTTAAAATCAACGGCGAACCTGATGGATTCGTCACTGGCTTTGACAAACGATATGTCGGGATAGTAATTCTGGTGATCGGCAAGAACCACCTTGTAGCCATTAGTTTGCGCAAACTGCAAAATTTTAGGGAATAAATGAATTTCAAGAATTTTCGATACGATCTTCGTGTCGGAAGAAATTGTGTATACGTTCTTGAAAATATCAATGAAGCCTTTTACTGTCCATTGACCGTCTTCAGTACTGATATGTTCTTTAAACTCGGCGACAAATTCTTCAAGTTTTTCTGCAAAAATTTCTTTTTCGGCCATGTGGATACTGTCTTAAATTTTATGGTTATCCATTCTACAGGTTCACTCATCTGATAGGAATCGGTGTAATGGCTTGTGGATTGCAAGTGTCTGCTTCATACGGTGCAATGCGCTACTGCTATTGTGCCTTAAGAGCTTGTAAAAAGTTCTTACTTACCCACTAAAAACACAAAGCCGCTGATTTTCATTCATGCTCCTCAGTGTAAATAAAGCAATATGACAACTAACAAAGAGATTCCATGAGTAAAACTTCGGACTCTTCGTGTTTTCGCGGTAAAAATCCCTTAACTTTGCTCACGCAGCAACCGGGCGAATTCTTCGGCCGGCAGGGGCTTGCTCTTGATATACCCCTGATAGCTGTCACAGCCTTTTTCCCGCAAGAACGCCAATTGCTCAAGCGTTTCCACGCCTTCAGCCAACACTTTGAAGCCTAAAATATGGCCCATCGCAACAATCGTCGCGGTAATTTCCATATCGTCCTGTACGGAGGGAATATCATCGATAAAACTCTTGTCGATTTTCAGCACATCCAAAGGGAAGCGCTTGAGATAAGCCAACGACGAATAACCGGTACCGAAGTCGTCAATGGCAAGTCGGACCCCCTGAGCGCGCAAATTATTGAGTACCTCGACGGCTTTCTCCTCGTTTTCCATTAAGCCGCTTTCGGTTAATTCCAATTCCAATAATTTAGGCGGAAAACCGGTCTCACGCAGCACCTCGGCCACCAGGGCGCTGATGTCGCTGCGGCGGAATTGGTGAGGGGAAACATTGACCGCTAAAGTTAACGACGGCAAACCGGCATCTATCCAGCGCCGGCCTTGTAGGCAAGTCTCACGCAATACCCAGGCGCCGATTTCGACAATCAGGCCGGTTTCTTCGGCAATGGGGATAAAATTGGCCGGCGCAATCAATCCCTCGGAGGGGTCATGCCAGCGTACCAACGCTTCGGCTCCGACTATCAGGCCGCTGTCGATGTCTATTTGCGCTTGGTAATAGACGCACAATTCCCGTTGTTCAGTGGCGCGGCGCAGGCGGGTTTCCAGTGCGATACGCTCACGGGCAATAACGGTAAACTCTTCGGAAAAATAAGCAAAACAGCCGCGCCCTTCATCTTTGGCTCTGTACAGTGCAATATCGGCATTATCCATCAGCGACTCAGGGCTGTCGCCATGCTGTGGAAATAAGCTAATGCCGATGCTGGCGCCGATTCTCACTTTTCGGCCCAGTTCGGGATAGGCGCTGTTATTTTGCAGTAATTGAAACGGCTTCTTTAAGTCGGCGACGATATGCTCGGCGACTCGCGCCGCATCTTCCGGATGAGTTATATCTTCCAGCAGCACGACAAACTCATCGCCGCCCAAACGGGCGACCATATCGACATCGCGTAACCTTGCTTTGATACGGACAGCAACTTGTTGCAGTAATTCGTCGCCGGCCAAGTGCCCCATGCTGTCATTGACCGCTTTGAAACGGTCCAGATCAAGCATCAGCAACGCCAACTGTTTGCCGCCACGCCGCTCCACTTCGATGCCGTGTTTCAGCCGCTCCCAGAGCAGGCGGCGATTGGGCAGTGCGGTGAGCGGGTCGTAATAAGCCAGGTTGTGAATGGTTTCTTCGGCCTCCTTGTCTTTGGTGATGTCGGTGAACGCGGCAACGTAGTTGGTGATCCGGTTGTCGGCATTGCTAACCGTGGTAATACTGAGCCATTCGGGATAGATTTCCCCGTTTTTGCGCCGGTTCCATATTTCGCCCTCCCAATAGCCGTCTTGTTTTAGGCTGTATTGCAGCGCGCGGTAAAAGTGGACATCCTGACGACCCGAGTTCAGCAAAGCATGGGTTTGCCCAACGACTTCTTCCGGGCTATAGCCGGTGATGCGGGTAAATGCTTTGTTGACTTTCAGGATAATCTGGTCGGCATCGGTGATGGACATGCCTTCTTGCGATTCAAAGGCGGTTGCGGCGATGCGAAGTTCCGCCTCGGCCAGTTTTTGCTCGGTAACGTCGCGAAAACTGCACACCCTGCCGACGACTTTGTTGTTAATCATTTGCGGAATGGAACAGCGCTCGACGATTTTTCCATCTTTGAACTCTATAATATCGAAAGCATAAGCTTCAGGCGTAGCATACAGTTCGGCGGTTTTACTCAAGAATGCCTCGACGTCCTTGACTTGACTTTTGATGAGATCGGAACTCTGCAACGGCTCGGTGTTACCCTCTTTAGCGCTCATTTTGGCGATGATTTCGTTTGGAATTTGCCACAAATCAATAAACTTTTGGTTATGCAGCAGCCAATTGTTGTTCAGGTCAACAGCCAAAATAGCCTCGCCGGTGGACTCTAAGGTAGCCTTCAGTATGGATAGCGATTCCGCTATTTGCAGCATTGACCGGTTGCGTTCAATCGCCAGTTGCGCAAGACCCGCATAGTGGTCAACCAAACTGATTTCGTCATCCGTCGGCAGTGTCGGCAGCCGATGATAAACAGCGAAAGTCCCCAGTACGCGGCCCTGATTATTTTTAATCGGATGCGACCAGCAGGCTTGCAGGTCGGCTAACTGGGTTAGCTCGCGAAACGGTTCCCAATAAGGGTGGTGCCGCACGTCTTCAACGATAACGCTTTCTCCGAGATACGCCGCCGTGCCGCAAGAACCGACGCCATCGCCAATAGCCAAGCCGTCAACGGCTTGATTATAAAAGTCGGGTAAACTGGGCGCCGAGCCGTGGCGTAGATGCTTGCTGTCTTCATCCAGCAATAAAATTGAGCACAACATATTGGGGTGCAGCGCTTCAATTTGACGCGCTAACTCATCCAGCACCTTGGGCAGGTCAACCCCTTGATTTATTAGTTGAAGAATTTGATTCTGCAGGGCCAGTTCATCGGTGCGGGTACGTAATTTATTTTCGACGATCTTGCGTTCGGTGATGTCGTCAAAAAACACCAGAACCCGCTCGCCGACGAGTGCGTTATAGAAAACTATATCGCGCACCGTACCGTCCTTGCAGGCCACTTCAAACTCCATAGGCATAAAATCATCTCCATCGGAGATGGCTTTTGCCATCGCCTCTGCCCAAATTTTTTTGACATGATCCCGATAATATTGATCGGGATAAGCAAGCGGCCACCATGCGTCCAGGTTTGGAGTATCGTCCAGCGTATAACCGAAGGTCCGGATAAAACGGTCATTCAGCAAATCGATTCCGCCTTGTTTATTGGCTATGCCTATCGCAACAGGTGATTTTTGAATGAGCAGGCGGAAATGTTCCTCGCTCTCCCTCAAGCTTTTGAGTGAAATCAGGCTGCTCAAGCCTTCAGTAATACGTTGCGCAATTTCGGTGAAGATCCATAGATCGTCCGGGCCGTGGATATGGGCTTCCGAGCAATGGTGAATTCCCAGCAGCCAAGGGCTGCCGATCTGAGGCTTAAGCGCAATGTGCAGCTGGGATTTTACCGAGAATTCCACGGCGGCTACCGTTGGTACAGCGAGTCCTGACATGGGACCGTATTGCAGGGTTTCGTCAGCATCAAGCGCCGATTGTAATATTTCCGCGACTTCCGCAGTAACCGGGATTTTCATATTGCGGACAAAAGCGCCGGGCCATTCGGGGCGGGTATGCTCCATCGGCACGGAGAAAAAACTTGCTTTGGGGTCGCAAGGGTATACAAACCAGGCCCGGTCGGCATCAAAAATCAACCGGATTTCTTTAAGCACGCCATCGAGCATGGCTTCGAGACTTTCGGCCGTAGAGCTTATCCGGGATATGCGCTCCATTATGTTCAGGTAACGGAGTTGACGGGTTAGTTGCTGCTCCGCTTGCTTGCGTTCGGTGATGTCACGCCAGCAAACATGGACAATAAGCTCGCCATGCACGGTCATAGGCGTTAGCGATACCTCGACAGGAAGGGGAGAGCCATCGGCTCGGACATGCAGCCATTCGAACCTGTGATAACCCACTCGCAGAGCGGTGGCTATCATTTCAGCGGCTTTCTCTTCCGAGGGGCGTCCATCGGCTTGATAATCGGGAGATATTTCATCGGGCCTGCAATTGATGAACTCCGATTTTGACTGATAGCCGAGTTGGGTCAAAGTGGCGGTGTTGCAATCGATGAATCGTCCCTCTTTGATCAGCAAAATAGGGTCGCTGGAATCTTCAAACAGATGCCGGAATGCATCCTCGCTTTCGCGTAATGCCGCTTCCGCCTGCTTACGCTCGGTAATATCCTGTACGGTACCCACCAAGTACGTAGGCTTGCCGGCCTTGTCGTATTCAATATCGCCATGATCGATCACCCAGCGTGTTTCGTTATCGCTTAGGCGGATGATTAAATACTCCATAGAAAACCGTTCCCGGTTACGGAGTATTTCCTGATAGTGATCAAACGCGTACTGACGGTATTCAGGATGAATCAATGTCACCCAAGTGGAAATATCCCGTTTAAAGTGCTGGTCAATGCCGAAAATCTGATCGAGCAGGGGCGAGCTTTCCCAGTAGCCCGTTGCCAAGTCGGTCACGTAGTAGCCTATTCCCGCCGTCTCATGCGACAGGCGTAAAAGTTTTTCGTTACGGCGGGCTATTTTATTTTTTAGTTTTAGCGATCTATAGGAAGTTAATAGCACCAAGGTAATGATGCCGGTTAACAGGGTGATGGCTACCGCAATTTTAACGTATCGGAGTAGTTTTTCTTGATCGGCTTTGAGCTCGGGATCATAACTAAAACCTTGCAAAAACTTATCGTTTTCAACCATGCCCGCTTTGATGAATGTTTCGGCCATGTGCCGCCAGCGCCAGGGATTCATGTGCCCAAGATCGATGACATCCGGTATGATCAATGAACGTATGGCCTCGGCTTCAAAGTCAAGATGGTCCCTGGATTTGCTGACGTGATATTTGTTGAGCAACAGATCGATAATTTCTTGCGGGTGCTCCATTGCATAATACCAGCCTTCAAGACTGGCTTGGCGGAATGCTTTTACACGCTCGGGATGCTGTTTAAGCTCTTGTTCCGTGGTAAACAGAATGTCACTGTAAAAATCGATACCGTAGTTGCGCGGATTGAGTACGGTAAATTCAACGCCTTGTTGCTTTAGAAAATAAGGCTCGTTGCTTAAGTAGGAATTAAACGCGTCTACCTTGCCGTCAACCAAATCACCGATTTCATAACTGCTGGGGATGACATGAAGACGGCTTATGTCTATGCCTTCATTGTTGAACATGGCGACAAAATCAGCGTCGACGATGTTATCCAACAACATGACTTTTTTCCCGACTAAATCGTCAGGTGAAGAAATCCCGGCATCTTTGCGGGCGATTAACACGGAAGGAGAATGTTGGTAGATCGCAGCCAGGGCGACTAACGGCGCGCCACGCAAGCGTTCCAGCAATAATTCGCTATTGGCTTCGCCATATTGGGCATGGCCTTGAAGAACTTCCTGTACCGGTTTTTTTTCCGGCGTGCCTTCATGGATAATGACATCGAGCCCTGCGGCTTGGTAATAACCTTTTTCTAAGGCCGCATAATATCCGGCAAATTGAAACTGATGATGCCAACGCAATTGTAGATGGATAGCTTCGGCTGATGCCGAAAAGCATGGGCATATCAGTGCCGCAACAAGTATGGCATGAGTTCGCATCACATTGATGTAATTCACTTTCTATGCTTAATAGTCATTTATTTATTGAGTAATACCTTGATATCCATGGCAAACCAAAATTCAGTATCTCTGTTCCCCGTATATTCATGCAGACGCCCTGCCGGAGAAAGCTAAGGCCGAAGAGATTAAAAACCGAAATTTGAACTGCAATTGCTACAGCATAATTCGACAGCTTTTTGCTGAAGCGTCGGATCGCACTATATCCGAATCCATACAGTTGAGATGGGTAGAGAGGTTGCATAGCAACATCTCTACTTTGACGAGCGGAGTTATTTATTAAGCAGCTTAAGAACACGGTCAAAAATTATTTGCCGCTTAAGTATCAGCACATAACTTAATAAGCCCAGTATTAAACCGAACACTAATTTGCCAAAAGCAGAACCTTCCTGTTCAGCTGCCGCCGGAGCTGCCGGCGCCCATTGGGGCTGCACGTTTTGTACCGCAACTTTAGAAGGCTGATAGGCGGCTGTCAGGTCAGGCAGACCTAAGCTGCGCCATTCATCATAATCCTGCCAGATAGGATAATTGCGTTTCCAGAGCCCCTTGGTGAAATAAGGGGCAAGGCTCATGCCGTGCGATTTGGGAATGCCTTTTTCATCAAGGAAGCCGTCATAGACGACCAGACTGATGTCGCCGCCTTCACCGACGCCGTTAGTGGTAAAGGATTTTTCGACATGGTCATGGAACATCCAGATACCTTGGCCGAAACTGTGCAAGCCGTCATCGACGCCGCTTAACTCCAGGTCGATTCGCTGTGCGGGCACCATGCCGTGAACGTCACGGGTAATGTAAGAGCCGGGACCATTATCAACGCCGTCATAATGAGTTACCGTCGGCTTGTGGCCGTGGATATGCACAGCCATGGCTTCCGTGTGCCCATTCAGAACCCGAAGCTTGACTTTTTCATCCTGTTTCATCTCAACCAGCGATTCCCTTAAGGTATAAGGGAACGAACGGCCATTGAGCATGAAATAATCATCGGTGGCATCGGTGGTGTCGTATTCCATGTTCATATGCTTGGCAATCAGCCTTGGATCATTGGCTGATCTGGCAACAAGCTCATGCAATTCTTTATCCGCCGATTGATAATGCAAGTCATATTCTCGGGCGTATTTTTCCAGCACCGCCACCGATGGATGGCGTACTTGACCGGCGCCGACATTAAGCGTTTGCGGCCAGTTGTTGGGGCGGTTTTCCTCAACGATAAAAATACCCTGCAAGCCCATCGGAATATGGGTGTGCGGCTGAACATGGCAATGGTAATACATGGTGCCCGGCTGGCGCGGCTTGATCACATAGGTTTTGCTTTTTCCCGGCATCGTATCCATGTTGCTGGTCTGCCCTACCCCATCATTACCGCCACCGCTATGATCCATAAACGGATGATCGATACCATGCAAGTGTATCGAATGCGGCAAATAATGGGTGTTTTCCAGCACCAGCCAGACTACGTCATCCTGCTCGACACGAATGACCGGGGACGGTACGCGCAATAATGGATTGGCGACGGGTTCATAAATACTCAGAGTAGACATATCACGGGTTTTTGGCGCAAAAACCCAAAAAGTCGGCTGGATGCCCGGCGCTATATCGAAAGTAGTGGTTGGGTCTTTCATATCCGGTGAATGACCGTTGAGTTCGGCAACTTCAAGTTTAATAATGATTTTATCGGGATCGCCGTCGCCGTCGACATCGTCGGACATAGTAACGGCATCGGCAGCGAGTTGAGTTTCCATCAGCGTTGCCATGGAAATGCCGTTGGTACCTTTTACAAAAGCGGCGATATCGGCCGGATTGTCCGGATTGCAGAGTCGTGAAGCCTGTATTTTCACACCGTCAATGACTTGCTCTTTTCGCCATTCCGGATTAGTAAAGTCAGAACATACTTCTTCTACCGGCCCCATATCTACCTTGGCCGTAGGGGGCAAATCACTGGCCGCTTGACTCCACGGATGTACAAGGAGCAGAGTGGCGCTGCACATGAAGGTAAGAAAGTTTTTATGCATACAACGACCTCAGAAAAATACATTAAATAAAAATGACCATCGCCAAACCAAAGCGGAGGTTTTTTAACTTGACTATTTTAACTGAATATCAAGGAGAATTCATTTTTAACGCTAGAATAAGCTCAAATTGTTAATTATAGGTTTTATGGCTATGTGGAAGAGCTCATCACCTAATCAAAAAACAGCCGCTAAATTACTTGCAGAGGACAGAACAGATGAACTCCCCAACAAAAGCTGCCGGACTCGATAATTTGGTCTTCGATAATCGTTTTATTCGCGAATTACCCGCCGACCCGCAAACCGCCAATAATCGCCGTCAGGTATTCGGCGCCTGTTATTCGCGGGTATTGCCGACCCCGGTTGCCAATCCGCAAATGGTCGCTTATGCCAGAGAAGTTGCCGAACTTTTGGATTTAAGTTCGGAAGATTGTAAATCTGCCGAATTTACCCAAGTGTTTGCCGGCAACCGCCTGTTACCCGGCATGGACCCTTACGCAACTTGCTACGGCGGACACCAGTTCGGCAATTGGGCTGGCCAACTCGGCGACGGCCGCGCCATTAATCTGAGCGAAACAATTAACAGGAAAGGTGAGCGTTTTACCTTGCAATTGAAAGGCGCAGGTGAAACGCCTTATTCAAGAAGCGCTGACGGCTTGGCGGTGTTGCGCTCCTCGGTGCGCGAATTTTTATGCAGCGAAGCCATGTATCATCTGGGCGTGCCGACGACGCGGGCCTTAAGCCTGATCTTGACCGGTGAAGAAGTTATCCGGGATATGTTTTACAACGGCAATCCCCAAGCCGAACCGGGAGCCGTGGTTTGCCGAGTCGCACCCTCATTTACCCGCTTTGGCAATTTCCAGATTTTTGCCGCCAGAGGCGAACTTGAGCTGCTGAAAAAGCTGGTGGACTACACCATTCGTACCGACTTTCCGCATTTAGGCGAGCCGTCGCCGGCCGTTTATCTTCAATGGTTTGAAGAAATCTGCCGCAGAACGGCGGAGATGATAGTGCATTGGCAGCGCGTCGGCTTTGTTCATGGCGTGATGAATACCGACAATATGTCGATACTCGGCCTGACTATAGATTACGGCCCCTACGGCTGGCTGGAAAATTACGACCCCAACTGGACGCCTAATACCACCGATGCAGCCGATCGCCGCTATCGTTTCGGCAACCAGCCGCAAATCGCTTTCTGGAATCTGGGCCAATTAGCTAATGCGATCTATCCGCTTATTGAACAGGTTGAACCTCTGCAACAGGCGATCAATGTTTACAAAGACACCTTTGAACGAGGCTGGCAAAACATGGTCGCCTCCAAGTTGGGGCTTAATGCTTTTGATCCCGACACCGATAACGAGCTGAATACCGAGCTATTAATCCTATTGCAATTGCTTGAAACCGACATGACTATCTTTTACCGTAAACTTGCGCTGCTGGTCATGGACGTTGAACTCGGCGATGAGGCTTTGATGGCGCCGCTGATGGAGGCTTATTATGTGCCGGAGCAGTTAAGCGATGACTACAAAACGCGCCTTGGTTTGTGGCTCAGGCGTTATATAAAGCGGATTCAAGCGTCCGGCATAACTGATACTGAACGGCGCAAGCGCATGAACGCCGCCAATCCCAAATACGTGCTGAGGAATTACCTGGCTCAACTGGCGATAGACAAGGCGGAACAGGGCGATTTTTCGATGGTTAATGAGTTACTGGAACTATTGCGCCATCCCTACGACGAACAACCGGGCAAAGAAGAGTTTGCTTTAAAACGCCCGGACTGGGCTAGGCAAAGGGCGGGGTGTTCGATGTTGTCGTGTAGTTCTTGACAGAATCAGGAAAAACTCTGGCATACTTATGCTGCCGTATGAAACAGTTATAACTGCCGATCAGCGACAATACTTGGCGGATGCGGGTTTGCTCAATAAAAACACATCGGCAAGCGGACCTGCTGCCGAATGGACGGCTTGTTTTCATCACGGTTCACTATGGCTATTTTCAATATCCATATAGTCAATG
This sequence comes from Methylococcaceae bacterium, assembly GCA_044426515.1. Classification (GTDB taxonomy): domain Bacteria; phylum Pseudomonadota; class Gammaproteobacteria; order Methylococcales; family Methylomonadaceae; genus Methylobacter_A. The sequence continues at coordinate 16,812 of JAUGSS010000061.1, forward strand.
CGTAACTTCCAAACCTTTAAAACTATTATAAAAAATACGGCAGTTACGCTTTTTTGTTCCATGAGGGTTTCTAATGCAAAATCAGCAAACACTTACGATCGATGGAAATCAGGCTGCCGCGACGGTAGCGCATAAACTCAACGAAGTCATCGCAATTTATCCGATAACGCCGTCGTCCAATATGGGCGAATGGGCCGACGAATGGTCGTCCCGCGGGCAAGTCAATTTATGGGGGACGGTGCCGCAGGTCACCGAAATGCAAAGCGAGGCCGGCGCCGCCGGAGCCATTCACGGCGCGTTGCAGGCCGGATCGATGGCGACGACGTTTACCGCGTCCCAGGGCTTGCTGTTGATGCTGCCCAATATGTACAAAATTGCCGGTGAACTGACGCCGACGGTGTTTCATATCGCCGCCCGTTCGCTGGCTTGCCAGGGTTTGTCGATATTCGGCGACCACAGCGATGTAATGTCGGCGCGGATGACCGGTTTCGGCATGCTGTGTTCCAATTCGCCGCAGGAAGTCATGGACTTTGCGTTGATCGCCCATGCCGCCGCGCTGGAAGGCCGCATTCCGCTGATGCATTTTTTCGACGGTTTTAGAACCTCGCATGAAGTCGCCAAGATCAGGATGCTGGATGACGATGTGATGCTGGCAATGATTAACGACGAGTGGGTAAGTGCGCACCGAAACCGGGCCTTGACGCCCGATAAGCCTGTGTTGCGCGGCACTGCCCAGAATCCCGACGTGTATTTTCAGGCCAGGGAATCGGTCAATGCCTATTATCAGGCGATGCCGGGGATAGTACAGAGAGCGATGGACGGGTTTGCCAAGCTGACCGGCCGCAGTTACCGCCTGTTTGAATACGTGGGTTCACCGGAAGCCGAGCGTGTCATCGTGATGATGGGATCGGGTGCCGAGGCTGTCGCGGAGACGCTCGATTATCTTAACCGCCAGGGCGAATCGGCAGGTTTACTCAAAGTGCGCTTATACCGGCCTTTCGATGCAGCCAGCCTGTTAGCGGCGCTGCCTTCGACCTGCCGCAAAATCGGCGTATTGGATCGCACTAAAGAGCCGGGCGCGGATGGCGAGCCTTTGTATAAGGATGTGCTTGGCGCTGTGGCTCAGGATTTTTCCAGCGGCGAGTCCAAGTTTTCGGTGATGCCGAAAGTGGTCGGCGGCCGTTACGGCTTGTCTTCCAAGGAATTCACGCCCGGCATGATCAAGGCGGTTTTCGATGAACTAAAACAGCCGCAACCGAAAAATAATTTCACCATCGGCATCCACGACGATGTCACGCACAGCAGCCTGGATTGGGATGCAAGTTATCGCACCGACGCCCACGCCGACACCTTCCAAGCCATATTTTACGGCCTGGGCAGCGACGGTACGGTCAGCGCCAATAAAAACACCATTAAAATTATCGGCGAAGCGACCGATTTGCACGCTCAGGGCTATTTCGTTTACGACTCGAAAAAATCCGGCGCGATTACCGTCTCGCATCTGCGTTTTGGCCCCAAACCGATACGCTCCACTTACCTGATCGGCAAAAACGATGCCGATTTCATCGGCTGCCATCAGACGATTTTCCTGGAACGCTACGACATGCTCGCCAATGCGGCGGAAAATGCGGTGTTCTTGCTGAACTCGCCGGAGCCGGTCGAGCGGGTTTGGGATTCGCTGCCAGCCAACATGCAGCGGCAGATGATAGCCAAAAAAATCCGCTTTTATCTGATCGACGGCTATGAAGTCGCCGAAAAAAGCGGTATGGGCAAGCGTATTAACACCATCATGCAGACCTGTTTCTTCGCCATATCCGGCGTGTTGCCGCAGGAGCAGGCGATAGCCGATATTAAACACGCGGTCGAAAAGACTTACGGCAAAAAAGGCCAACGCATCGTCGAGCTGAATTTCAAAGCCATCGATGAAACGCTGGCTTGTCTGCATGCCGTTCCATTGCCAACAGAGGTCAGCAGCCACTTCAACATCAAGGCGGTGATTACGGGTGCCGCGCCCGATTTTATCAAACGGGTAACCGGCGAAATTATTGCAGGACGCGGCGATGCATTGCCGGTCAGCGCGATGCCGGTTGACGGCACGTTCCCGACCGGCACCGCAGCTTACGAAAAACGCAACTTGGCGCTGGAAATCCCGGTCTGGGAAACCGACTTATGCACCCAATGCGGCAAATGCGTAATGGTTTGTCCGCATTCGGTCATACGCAGCAAAATTTTCCCGACCGATGTTTTGGCGAATGCGCCTGAAACTTTCAAACATGCGCCGATGCTGGGCAAGGATTTTCCGGCCGGATTGGAAATCAGCTACCAGGTTGCGCCGGAAGACTGCACCGGCTGTACGCTGTGCGTCGATATTTGCCCGATCCGCGACAAGTCCAACGCCAGCCGCAAAGCCGTCAACATGCAGCCGCAACCGCCGCTACGCGAAACCGAGCGCGACAACTGGGATTTCTTTTTGGCCATCCCCGAATACGATCGCAGGCTGTTGAAAACCAACACCATCAAAGGCTCGATGGTGTTGCAGCCCTTGTTCGAGTTTTCCGGCGCTTGCGTGGGTTGCGGCGAAACGCCGTACATAAAACTGGCTTCGCAATTATTCGGCGACCGCATGGTGGTTGCCAATGCGACCGGCTGTTCGTCGATTTACGGCGGCAACCTGCCGACCACGCCGTGGACTAAAAACGACGAAGGCCGCGGACCGGCATGGAGCAACTCCTTATTCGAAGACAATGCCGAGTTCGGCTTAGGCATGCGGATCGCGCTCGACAAGCAAAACGCATACGCCAGGGAATTGTTGACTGCACTGCGCGAACCGTTAGGCGGCGAACGGGTCGATGCGATATTGAACGCCGATCAGTCCGATGAAGCGGGGATTTACGAACAGCGCGAGCGGGTTATCGCACTGAAAAGATACTTGCAGTCCTTGACCAGTCAGGCCGCCCAAACATTGCTCCAGTTAGCGGACAGTTTATGCAAAAAAAGCGTCTGGATTATCGGCGGCGACGGCTGGGCTTACGACATCGGTTACGGCGGCCTCGACCATGTCCTGGCCAGCGGGCGCAATGTCAACATCCTGGTGCTGGATACCGAGGTTTATTCCAATACCGGCGGGCAAACCTCCAAATCGACGCCGTTGGGCGCGGTGGCGAAATTCTCCGCAGGCGGCAAAGCCACGGCGAAAAAAGACTTGGCCTTGCTGGCGATGGATTACAGCAATGTCTATGTCGCCCATGTTGCTTATGCGGGTAAAGACACGCAAACCCTGAATGCGTTTTTGGAAGCGGAAGCCCACGACGGCCCGGCTATCATCATCGCTTATTCACCGTGTATCGCGCACGGCGTGGATATGTCCAACAACCACCGGCAGCAAAACCTGGCGGTGAAAAGCGGGCATTGGCCGTTGTTCCGCTTCGATCCCGGCAAAATCAAACAGGGCAAGAACCCGATGCACCTGGATTCAGCGGAACCGTCGATTCCTTACCGCGACTTCATCAAAACCGAAACCCGTTTCAGCATGTTGTGGCAAACCCATCCCGAAGATGCCGAGCGTTTCCTGGAACAGGCGCAGCAGGATGTTAAAAACCGCTACCATTATTACAAACAACTGTCTGAGCTGGCCTGGAACGAATCGACCAGTGTTTCAGCGGTGAAAGCCCAGCTCAAGAGCGAAAGCGCCAAGGAGAACGACAATGGTTGATTTAACGACTGAATACCTAGGCTTGAAACTGGCTAACCCGTTGGTGCCGTCGGCGTCGCCGTTGAGCCATGATACCGACAGTGCGCGCAGACTGGAAGACGCAGGCGCATCGGCATTGGTGATGTATTCGCTGTTCGAAGAAAAAATCGAAGCCGAAGCGCAGCAAATGGAGCGGTTTTTTTATCAGCAGGCGATAGGCCATGGCGAAGCGGACTCGTTTCATCCGATGCCGGATAATATCCAGACTTATCAGGAACAATATCTGGAGCATCTGCAACAGCTCAAGTCCACTTTGGCGATTCCGGTTATCGCCAGTTTGAACGGCACGTCGTTGAGCGGCTGGGTCGAGTACGGCAAGCAATTGCAACAGGCGGGCGCCGACGCGTTGGAGCTGAATATCTATCATCTGGCCGCCAATAGCGATGAAAGCGGCGACGCGGTCGAACAACGCTATCTGGACATATTGCGGGAATTGAAAGAGCAGGTCAGTGTGCCGATTGTGATGAAGCTGTCTTCGCAGTTCAGCTCACCGATTCATTTCGCCAAACGCCTGGAAGGCGCCGGAGCTAATGGCATAGCGCTGTTCAACCGCTTCTACCAGCCCGACATCGACTTGGAAACATTGGAAGTGGTGCCTAAACTGGAATTGTCATCTTCAGCGGAAGCCTTGTTGAGGATACGCTGGACAGCGTTGCTGTATGGACGGACCAAGCTATCTCTTGCGGTAACCGGCGGTTTTCACCAGACGCCGGATGTGCTAAAAGCGCTGTTAGCCGGAGCCGATGTGGTGCATCTTTGCAGCGTATTGCTAAAGGACGGCGTAGGCCGTTTGAGCGAAATCCTGGCTGAAATGGAACAATGGCTGGCCGAGCATGAATACGAGTCGGTCAGCCAGCTAAAAGGCAGCGTCAGCCGGCAACACGCCATAGATCCCAGTGCTTATGAACGCGCCAATTATGTGCAGGTGTTGGATAGTTATTCCAGCCCGGCGGGAGTGTTGAGGTAGGTTTTGTCGCTCGATTCTCGTTCCCACGCGCTGCGCTCATCGTTATACACATCTCAATGTAGACAGAATAAGCCGGTCCGCGCCTTAGCGCAGGACAGGCTTATTCCGGCCTACGTCCTGTCTTGAATAGACTTGTGTATAAAGACGAGCGCGCTGCGTGGGAATGCAGTCAAGGCGCGCTGCGCCGCGAGTCACGAACAGCGTCTTGCGTATACGGGACGTAGCGCGTGGGAACGAGGAAAAGTGGAGCCATTTTGAACACGATTGAAATAATGCCAAACTCGGAGCTTGATTCGGACTTGCCGGTTTTATACCGGGACGAATTTCTGGTGGCAATCAACAAACCGGCAGGATTATTGGTGCATAGGTCAAATATAGACCGCCATGAAACGCGCTTTGCCGTGCAATTGTTACGCGACCAACTGGGACAAAGAGTATTTCCGCTACATCGTCTGGACAAACCCACCGCCGGCGTATTGGTGTTTGCGTTAAATCCGGAGATTGCCCGAAAAATGATGACAATCTTTATGGCCGATAGCGTGGAAAAAACCTATCTGGCCGTCGTGCGCGGTTACAGCGCTGAGCGGGCGATTATCGATTATCCGTTACAGGAGCAACTGGATAAAATGACCGACCGTCCGGCACAACAGGATAAAGCCGCCCAGGCCGCAATTACCCATTATCGACGTCTTGCCACTGTGGAATTACCGTTTGCGGTCGGACGTTACCCGACCAGTCGTTATTCCGTATTACAGCTTTCGCCAAAAACGGGTCGTAAACATCAACTGCGTCGGCATTTAAAGCATATTTTTCATCCGATTATCGGCGACACCACGCATGGGGACGGCAAGCACAACGATTTTTTCCGGCAACAATTAAATTGCCGGCAACTGTTGCTTGCCTCGACCCAGCTCAATTTTCCGCATCCTGTCACAGGACAACTGTTGGAAATTCAAGCTCCGTTGGATGCCGATTTCAACCGAATTGTTACAGAACTTAACTGGAATGTAGACGGTGCATAGGATGTGCCTCCGCATATTCCGCGCCCCCATTATCTTCTTTAGCAACACTCAACAAATGGAGTTAGCAACATGACAAAACAGCGTCTGGTAAAGCAATTTTGTACTGCTCATGACACAGCCTATCGACTGTCGGAACTGGCGCCGATAGAGTTCGAAGCTGCCACTAATTTTTCCGGTCCCTCTGTATTCATAGACACGACCGTTAAGTTTCAAGAAATTCAGGGCTTCGGCGGAGCTTTCACCGAAGCGGCTGCGGTAACCTTAGACAAAATGCCGCCCGAGTTGCGGCAAGAAGTTTTGGAAGCCTATTTCTCGCCGGACACCGGCAATGCCTATAGCTTATGCCGAACCCACATCAATAGCTGCGATTTCTCGCTGGGAAATTATGCCTATACGGAAGTGGACGGCGATGTCGATCTTAAGCATTTCAGCATCGAGCATGACCGGCAAGCCCTGATTCCAATGATTCGCGAGGCGATTGATTTGTCCGGCGGCAAATTAAAACTGTTCGCTTCGCCTTGGAGTCCTCCGGCATGGATGAAAACCAACGGCATGATGAATAACGGCGGTAAGCTTAAGCCGGAATATCGCCAAGCCTGGGCGGATTACTACGTTCGTTACATTCAGGAATACGGGCAGGAGGGCATACCGATTTGGGGGCTGACCGTGCAGAATGAGCCGGAAGCCACGCAAACTTGGGACTCCTGTATTTACACCGGCGAAGAAGAGCGGGATTTTGTCAGGGATTATCTGGGCCCAACCCTCCATGATGCCGGGCTTGGCAATGTCAAAGTGATTGTTTGGGATCACAACCGCGACCGGCTGTTCGAGCGGGCCAAGGTCGTGCTGGACGATCCGAAGGCAGCTCACTATGTCTGGGGCGTCGGTTTCCACTGGTATTGCGGGGATCACTTCGACAACGTGCAACTGACTCATGACGCCTATCCCGACAAACACCTTATTTTCACCGAGGGTTGCCAGGAAGCTGGGCCGCATCTCGGTTCGTGGGATACCGGAGAGCGTTATGCCCACTCGATCATCAACGATCTTAACCGCTGGACAGAAGCCTGGGTGGACTGGAACATGGTTCTGGACGAAACAGGCGGTCCCAACCATGTGAGTAATTTTTGCAGCGCGCCGATTATTGCCGATACCCAAGCGGGAGAAATACGCTACCAAAGCTCTTATTACTACATCGGCCATTTCTCCCGTTTCATTCGGCCGGGAGCTCGCAGGGTGGCCTGCGCCAAAACCATGGACAGCCTTGAAGCAAGCGCATTTTTGAATATTGATGGGGCTGTGGCCGTAGTGGTCTTGAACCGCACCGAGCAGGCAATTGACTTCATTCTAAAGAGCCAAGGATTACAGGCTAAAACCTCAATACCGGCTCGGGGAATCAAGACTTTTGTTTTTTAATAACTGCTGGGGAAGTTGTTTATGTCCGATATTCACATAGATCAGCCAGTTGGGGACATTTTATGCAATGGCTAAAGCAATGTTACAATTCAGATTATGAAAATATATATGGATAATTGTTGTTTAAATAGGCCCTTTGATGACCAATCGAATCTTAGCCCACATTTAACAGTATTTTCTCATTTTAGCGTCCATCATTACGCGACTAAGCTTCGCAAAAGTCATAAACATTTGATTTATTTTAATATTAATTTTTCCATTTTTCGCTATTTTTTTGTAGTGCCATTTTCGTATA
>JAUGSS010000093.1:0-36368 GCA_044426515.1 Methylococcaceae bacterium
CTGGTCGGCGATGAAAGCGTGACCGCCACCGGCAGCGCCGACTTCAACAGCAAGGATGTACTCAGCGCCAACCAAGTCATCGTCAACAGCACCACACTGATTGACGGCACCGGCCTGGGCAGCAATTACAGCCTGGGTAGCGGCCAAACCGTGGCGGCCCATATCACTCCGAAAGCGTTGAGCGCCAGTGTCACAGCACCCGACAAGGTCTATAACGGCACCACCACCGCCACACCGACGCTGACTATCACCGGCGGACTGGTCGGCGATGAAACCGTGACCGCCACCGGCAGCGCCGACTTCAACAGCAAGGATGTACTCAGCGCCAACCAGGTTACCGTCAACAGCACTGACCTGATTGACGGCAGCGGCCTGGGCAGCAACTACAGCCTGGGCACCGGCCAAACCGTAGCGGCCCACATCACCCCCAGAAACTTGAATGTGACGGCTACAGGTATAAACAAGGTCTATGACGGCACCACCACGGCCACTGTTACTCTGGATGACAATCGCGTGCTCAACGATATGCTGATCCTCAGCAACACCGGCGCAAACTTCATCGATGAAAACGTCGCCACCGCTAAACTCATCAATGTCAGCGGCATCAACATCACCGGCGCCGATGCGGCCAACTATTTTTTCAATACCGCCACTACCGCCACGGCTGATATTATTGCGGCTGCATTACCCCCCGATAAACCGGTTATTAATGAGCCTATAACCATCAATAGCCCCGCGACGACCACTGTCATCTCCAACGTTCTGACCACGGCTACCCAGCAAAGTACTAGCGGCGGGAGCGGTAGAGCGACCATAGGCATCAGCGCAACCAATGCCGCCGGTTTGAACATGGGTTCCGCTACCATTACGGTAATGAGTAACGGCACTTTGGTGGTTGACAACACCGTCGATAACCCGACAACCACGGCCAATACCGACAACAAAGCTGCCACGGCCACAGCGCAGGATTCCCAGACCGGCAGTGCTCAATCATCCGCCCCTTCCACCGCCCCAACCGGCAGTCCGGGTTCAGCAGCGACGCTCGCGCAGCCGACGTCGGCCGGCAATGCCACAACGCCCGGCGTCTCCGCCTCGCCGGTGCCGGTCAAAAGCAACAACACTGTTGCCGCTAATAAGACGGCGGCTTCACAACAACCTGCTACGGCCAATCAAACGGCGGCGGCCCCCTCCCAGGCCGCGTCCTCCAGTGTCGGCGAGAGCGTCTCGCAAAAAACCGTTGAGGCCGCTAAAACCACGCTCAGCGATGGAATCAGCAGCGTAAAACCCGGTGTAAACGGCGTCGACACACTGAAGACTGCGCTGGTCGAAGCCGCCGTAGCGCAAGGCTTGCCCCGTCAGCAGGCGGAACAGGCGAGTAGCTCGTTCGCCCGGGTCTTAGTGCAGAATCTGGCTAAGGGCTTGCCTATGAGCGCTGCAATTAAGCTGGCGCAAGGGGCGTTTAATTCTGTGACCAGTCTATCTCCGCCGTCCTCGCCGCAAGCCGCCGCAGCCGGCTCGCTTGCCTCCTCAGGATCCGGAACGGAAAGCAGTTTGGCGGCATTGTCCGGCACCACCAGCTCCAGCGGCTCAGCGGCTTTTGAAGCCTCTCTCAGCGCAGGTTTGGCTAAAGGCAAGAGTCTTGAACAGGCTGTTCAAAGCGCCAAGAACGCAGCCCAACAAATCGACGCAGCGCTGGCTATGGACCATAGCCCAATGGGCAGCTTGGTCAACGGGGGAGCGGAAGGTTTAGCCAATACCCCGCTGAGCTTTCAAAACTCCCTCAGCAACGCTCTCGCCAAAGGCGTACCCTTGGAGCAAGCCTTGCAACGAGCCGCTGCTGCCGGCGCCATGGCTGACGAAGCGGCTAAAGCCGATGCTCACAGACCCGGATCGGGACTGTCTTCCGGAAACAGCGCATTTATGAAAACGCTTCCCGCTACCGGCGATTTTGACAAGACCCTGGGCGTCGCAATGAGTCGCGGTATATCAATTGAGCAAGCCATAACCAATGCAATGCAGATAAATGCTTTGCAGCAACAAGGCATTAAAGCCGATGGCAAAAGCTCACTGGCCGGTTTTTCCAATGGCCGTCAGCCCTCGGATCAAGGCGATAAACACTTTGACACGGCTTTAACGAGCGCGATCGCCCACGGACTCGCGCCGGCCGACGCCATCACCAGAGCCCGGCAAGCGGTGAAAAACCTGCAAACAGAAGTGCAAACGCCCTCCACTTCCTTGGCGTCCGGCAAAAATATCGATACCTTGCTGTCCTCGCTCGGGCATAGCCGCACCTTTGACAAAGTTCTCGGCAAAGCACTTGCCCGCGGTGTTCCGATGGACAACGCGATCAGTCTCGCCAAGCGCGCCGAAGCCGCCAGCGCAGTCCATTTTCAATTACCCGCCCAGCTCGCATCGGCGATACCGAAAAACAGTAAAATCGAAGTCACCACCGGTACCGGCGCACCGTTACCGTCTTGGCTGAACTATACCCCCGGAACGCACAAGCTTATTGCTTATGACATTCCTCAAGGCGCCTTACCGATGCAAGTGGTCATGACGGTGAATGGCAAGCCTTCAACGGTCGAAATAACGGAAACAGGTGTTCACTGATAAACAAGCCGCTGTGCCGCGCAGGTTTAACAATCCTTAGCCTAAGTAACGTGCATGAAATAACTTGAGCAAGTTTTATTTTTAAACCATGAAGAACATGAAGAGCATGAAGGATTTAAGTCTTCATGTCCTTCATGCTCTTCGTGGTAATTGCTTAAATTAATTGATGCATGTTCCTAAGCAAAAAAAGATCTCGAAAATATATTGGCATTCAACCTTAAGCAAAACATAATTTATAAAATATGAAAACAATTATCACCTCGGTGCAAGACACTCATAGATGGAAGATCTTCGTATTAATTCTGCTGGCAATTATGATTATCGGCACCGTCATATCATTGATAGCGCGCCACACTTTTATACGGGACGATATAGAAACGCGTCCCAGAGTGGCGGTAGTGGGGCCTGCGAACAGTGTGATGGGAACCGCTTTCAAGCAAGGAGTGCAGCTTTATATAGACACGCTCAATCGTCAAGGCGGATACAATGGGCGGCAGGTTGAGTTTTTCACCGTCGATGAAACGCCCGAGACAGCTGAATCGATTGCTGCCGACAAGCGAGTGGTCGCCGTTGTCGGCCACCTCAATCTCGAAATACTCCAGAACGCGGCTCCCGTATACGAGCGCAGTCATATTCCCGTCGTCACGCCTTTGTTCTTGTCACAGCCGTTGGCAGGGATTACCGCTCTCGGGCTTGATCTAAAAGAACAGGCTCGCTTTGTCGCCAACTATGCCCGCAATATTCAACAACAACGCCTGATGTATGTCGTGCGGGAAGCAGACGCGAAATTCGACCCGTTAGTTGAGCCTTTTGAGGAGGTTTATAAACGCTTCGAGACCCCGATTAAGCAAGTATGGACGCTCTCGAACGGTCCGGACGCTGAGGCGCAACTGCAACGGGTTCTTGATGAAATCAAGAACATCGATATCGGCGGTATCTATATTGCCACTAATCCCGATCTTGCCGTGCGCATCGTCAAAGGCATACGCGATAGCGGCAACTCCCTGGAATTGTATGGCCCGGCACAACTTGCCTCCAGCGCCTTTTCCGGTGGGGCGGCGGCGCTTTCTAAAAAAGATGCGGCGGTATTGACTCATGGCATCATTGCTGCCACTCCGGTGCTGTTTGACACCGCAAATGAAAAAGCCCAGCACTTTCAAAGCCGCTATCAGCAGCAATTCGGGCAATCACCCGACTGGCTCGCTACCTATGCCTACGACGCCGCACAAGTCGCCTTTTCGGACAAACCCGGTATTGACGTGGTCAAAGGCATCACCGGCACTTTGAACTTTGTCGACCGGCAAGCTCAGCTGCCGATCCAAATGGGTATTTACAACGGCGACCGTCTGATCTCGGCTCCGGTGCAGCTGCTGCCCATCGCTAAAGGCGCCAGCTTCAATTACATCGAGGCCTTGCGCCAGGGCCGCGTGCTTTATGTCAACGATCGCTTCATGTTCAAAACCAATGTGGTTTATGTTGGCGTGATGGTCAACGAAATCAGTGACTTGGATCTGCAAAAAGAAACGGTGATCATGGACATGTCGATCTGGTTCCGCTATCGCGGTAGTTTTTCCCCTCAGGATTTGCAAGTCTTCAACGGGGTCGAACCGATCAAGCTGGACTCTCCGGAAGAAACCAAGGAAAGCGAAGACGTTCAATATCGCCGTTATCGAATCAAACAAAAATTCAAACTCAATTTTACCGATGCAAAACGCGCCTATGGGCAACATATCGCCGGAATCAGCTTTCGCCATCGCAACCTCAACTACAACAACCTAATGTATGTGGTCGATGTCCTGGGCATGCCTACCGGCAATGCCCTGATCACCGATTTGCATCAGCGTAAGGTGGTTAAGTCCAATACCGGTTGGGCAGTCGATAACGCCTGGGAATCACAAGACTTGGTGTCTGAAAATGGCGAGGGTGCTCCGCAATATGTCGGTATGACCGGTGAGCAACCTTTTTTTTCCAAAATAACCCTAGGAACATTGCTTAAGCCCGCTACGGCAAATGCGCGCGACATCATTCCCAGCGAATATTTTATTTACATCGCTATTTTCGGCATTATCGGCGCCGGTTCGGCCCTTGCGATGGATGTACGTCAGTGGGGACGATTTTGGGCAGTGCAGTCCTGGCTGTTACGGCTGATTTTCTGGCCTTTGGTGTTGCTCTCGGTGGGTAATTTAACCCTGGATTGGGCTTTTTCAAGCTTAGCGCCTGCAACCACCCGAACTTTCGTCGTTGCCTATGAAAGCTTATGGTGGATATTGGGGGCGTGGTTGTTTGATATCGGCATACGAAGATTCGTCTGGGAATCTTTAATGCTGCGCACCCAGTATAAAATACCGAATATCCTTAAGATATTTACCAGCATACTGATTTTTTCCTTTGCCTTTTCCGGCATCATGGTGGTGGTGCTTAATCAGTCGCCAACCAGCTTATTAGCTACTTCCGGCGTATTAGCCATGGTCGTCGGTATGGCCGTCAAGAATATTATAGCCAACGTCTTTTCAGGCATTATTTTGAACTTCGAACGCCCGTTCAAGGTAGGCGACCAGATAAAAATCAATAATGTTGTAGGCGAAGTCAAAGACATAACTTGGCGCGTCACGCAGGTCGAGTCCAGCGGCGGGCAAATGATCAGCTTGGCCAACGGCAAGGTCACCGAAGCGTTTATGGAAAACTACAGTCTGGCGCCCAACGGCGTGTCGGATGAGGTTCATTTTTATACCAGGCCTGACACTGATCCTACTCTGGTGCTTGAGATAATCATCGAGGGCCTTGCGCAAAACAAAACCATACTACGCAAGAAAGCTCCCTCGGCACGATACAAAGGCATCATTAACGAAAACGGCTATTGGGTGGCCGACTTTGCGGCCGGGTATCAAGTGGAGACGATGTCCAAGAAATCCCCGGCCAAAGAAGAACTTTGGCTATATGTTCGGCAAAAATTCGTGGAACACAAAATCCCACTGATTCCTATCGACCAAAAACCCAGCCCTATTTGAGTTCGTTCCCAAACAGAAGCTCTGATCGTTATACACACGTCATACTGGTTTGGTGACAATACCCCGTTGCAATCCGGCATTCCTGCCGGAATGACGGCATCCTGCAAACATTTGTGTATTAAAGATCAGAGCTTCTGCCCGGGAACCAGCGAAGTCGGTATCCGCCTAAGTGTTACAAACTTAACGATCGACTCTATAGCTGTGTTATTTTGAATAAGTCAGCATCTTGTTTTATCATACAAAACAGAACGCAGATGGATAGCGCCGAATCAACACTGGGAAAACCAAGTCAAATTCATTTAACCCCATCTTGCAGTGTTATTCGTGTTTTCATAAAGTCAGCATCTGCTGAGTTGTTACGATTTTTTTTAAATCAGCCGGCTAAAATATTTACGACGAAGACACGAAGTTCACTACAAAGTAAAATCTTCTCGTTCTTCGTGTGCGTTAATCAATCTGCTTAAGCTATAACACGAAGATGTCTTCGTGGTTTATTACTCAACCTGCTTGCGGTACAGATTGAGCATAACCCGCTCACAAAAAGGCTAAAGAAATGAAAAACACACTATTACAAAACTGGCAAGACGGCCGGCCGACAATCAAATCCAGCAAAGCTCCGGATACCGGCGACGGCGTTATTGACCCAAGAACCTTCAATACCATTGAGGTCGATGAGTTGTTCGATAGCGTCAATCATGCCTCGACCATTGCCGGGCAAGCGGTATTATTTCGTTCTTTAGCACAGCCCTTGAATACGCTGGATGCGATTAAAGCCAAACAGCAAGCCGTTGAAGAACTGCGCAGTAATCCGGCGCTCAAAGAACGGCTTGAACAGATTGTGCAACAGGCTGTAGCCAATGAGAAAAACTTCTATTTATTGTTGTTCGGCGAATTTCTGGGAAGCTTCGGCACAGCCAGAGAAGAGCATGAAATTGAAGGCTACGGCTATCTGCAATACAAACGCGGCATCCATTTTATGCTGGAGCTGGTTGATCAGGTTTATTCCGTGGATACCCCGCAAATCGATTATCTCAAAGGTATTTTGGAGCAGATAAAAGCCTTTGCGGATTCACGGCCTTATTCGCTGATGCAAGGGCCGGTTTATATCACTGAAAATAATATTCAGTGCAAGGAACAAAGAAAAGGTTCGTTTTCGCCTGCGGTTATCTTCAGACCCCGGCTATTCAAACCGCTGCTGATCGCCTTGTTTTTCGGCATCGTCTGGACGCTGGCGCATTTTTTCCCAACCGATATGTTCCAGGTTTCAGTTGAAGCCATCCCGACCGCAACGATTTTTTTTGTGCCTTTCTTACTGGTTTATTACCCCATTGTCGGCGGCTTCGATCGGGACAGCTGTATTATCCCGCTAAGGAATGAGTTCAAAAACTCCCCGGCGGTAGCCGAAACTATCGATGCACTGGGCCGGCTCGATGAGTTATTGTCATTTATAAAATTCGCCGAAGCATTCGGCGGCAGCAAGGTGTTGCCGGAATTGGTTGAGGCGCCGCATCATCGGATAAACTTGGCCGATGCCAGAAACCCTATTTTAGGCAAACAGAACCCGGATTATGTCGGCAACGATTTTGTGCTGGAAGATGATAAGCTGGTCTTGATAACCGGCCCCAATAGCGGCGGCAAGACGGCTTTTTGCAAAACCGTTACCCAAATTCAACTACTCGCGCAAATCGGCTGTTATGTTCCGGCCCAATCGGCAACACTGAGCGTCGCCGACCGGATTTTTTATCAGGCGCCTGAAATCAGCCATCTGGATGACGGCGAAGGCCGCTTCGGCACCGAATTAAAACGAACCAAAGACATTTTTCTGGCGGCAACCGCTAAAAGTCTGGTGGTTCTGGACGAGTTATCCGAAGGCACGACCTTTGAAGAAAAAATGGAATCGTCGTCGAATGTGCTGAACGGCTTTTACCGGAAAGGCAACAGCACTATTTTAATTACCCACAATCATCAACTGGTCGATCATTTTGTCGCTCAGGGCATAGGCTTGCCGAGACAAGTCGAGTTTGCCGATGACGCACCGACCTATAAATTGGTTCCAGGCATTTCCCGAGTCAGTCATGCCGATCGCGTAGCTAAAAAAATCGGTTTTTCCAAAGAAGACATAGACAACTATCTGGCAGATTCATAATGAAAATAGGCACAGCATTATCTAACAGTGCAACTAAAGCTCTGCTGCTCGGCAGCGGCGAACTGGGCAAGGAATTGGCTATCGCACTGCAACGCTACGGCGTGGAAGTGATTGCCGTAGACCGCTATCCGAATGCACCGGCGCAACATGTCGCACATCGCAGCCATGTGATCGATATGACCGACACCGAGGCCGTCAAAAAACTGATTGCCCTGGAACAGCCGGATTATATTATCCCGGAAATTGAAGCGATTGCGACTCAGGCGCTGCTCGACATTGAAGCCGAAGGCGCATGTACAGTGGTGCCTAACGCCAGGGCGATTCAACTGACCATGAATCGGGAAGGCATCAGAACCTTGGCCGCCGAGCAGCTTAAAATCCCCACCTCGAACTATGCGTTTGCGCAAAATTTTGCTGAATTACAGACTGCGGTTGACGACGGTATCGGTTATCCATGCTTCATCAAACCGACTATGTCATCATCCGGCAAAGGCCAATCGATGGTTAAAAGCGCAGATGGGCTTAAAGCGGCTTGGGATTACGCCAAATCCAGCGGCCGGGTCGATACCGGCAAAGTGATCGTGGAAGGAAAAATAGACTTTGATTTTGAAATCACCTTGTTGACGGTACGCGCCCTAAACGCGCACGGCGAAGTCGAAACTTACTTTTGCGCCCCCATAGGCCATGTGCAGGAAAACGGCGATTACCGGGAGAGCTGGCAGCCGCAGGCCATGAGTTCCGCTGCGATAAAAGCGTCGCAGGATATTGCTTTTAAAATAACCAATGAAATCGGAGGACTCGGCCTGTTCGGTGTTGAGCTGTTTGTCAAAGGCGACACCGTCTGGTTTAGCGAAGTCAGCCCCAGGCCGCATGATACCGGCATGGTAACGCTGGTCACCCAGAAACAAAACGAATTTGAATTGCACGCCAGAGCCATTTTAGGCCTGCCTGTCGATACCGGCCATCAAAGCGTGGGCGCAAGCGCGGTCATATTAGGCGGGATGGATGCAGAAGGCGTGATTTACCAAGGACTGGATAAGGCGCTTAGCGTTCCGACCAGTGAAATCAGACTATTTGGCAAGCCGGAAGCTTTTGTAAGCAGACGCATGGGCGTTGCTTTAGCCACCGCTGAAACGGTCGATGAAGCCCGAACCAGAGCGGTAAAAGCCGCCAGCATGATTGTTATTCAACCCGACTGAAAAGGTAAATAATATGATGAGAATTTACGTCAGGCTATCCTGCCTGCCGCCCTTCGGGTTAATGCAAATCCGTTCCAAACGGATTTGTGCCGTTATTTTAACCACTTTACTCATCTCAAACGAGGCGTTGGCCGACATCTATAAATTTGTCGATACTGACGGCCGCATCTATTATACCGATAAGCCTAAAAATGGCCTGTACAAACGCATCATACGCACAAGGGCGCTGAATTATTCCGCAGCCCTGCCTTTTATGGGCGTCAATAAACAGAGATTCGCCGATCTTATTACTGATGCCGCCAACCGGCATCAGGTTGATGTTAAGCTGGTACATGCCGTTATTCAGGCGGAATCGGCTTACAATGCAAGCGCCATATCCTCAGCCGGGGCCGTCGGTTTAATGCAGTTAATGCCCGATACCGCAAGGCGCTACGGCGTTATCGACCGGAATAACCCCATTCAGAATATTGACGGCGGCACTCATTATTTAAAAGATTTGCTCAGGATGTTTGATTCGAACCTGAATCTCGCCGTTGCCGCCTATAATGCCGGTGAAAACGCGGTGATCCGGTACAACAACTCCATTCCGCCCTACCCCGAAACCCAGAATTACGTCAAGACAGTGCTGGCTTTATATAACAGACGCTCCTGAACTAACGGGCGATTTCTTGCCGAGGTAGAACAGTCGTTTGATTATCCTGCCTAAAACCCCGGCATTTTTATGCAGGCACCCAAACCCTAAACTTGAGAACCTGTATAACTAACCATGATCATGGCGGTCACCGGCTGATTCTCCAATAAGATTAATCGTTCGCGATTGATGCGTTTTACTGCATAAGATGCCTCCATTCGGCTTAGTGACACACACTCAAAAAATATCCGGAAGTCTTTGGAATCGTAAGCAAACTTAAACCAAGTGTTGCCGGCCGAATAATGAGTTCGACAGCCATTAACAGCATTTCAATACCTCTCAATAAGAAAGCTGCATCGGTAAATATTTTTTTTAGTAGAATGTCCACGCCTTAAAAATGACAGGGCGATGTACCCTGCAAATAGCGAGGCTAAGGATTTTTTTGGAATATTTACGTGCAGATAATAATACTGCGTTGTTAACAAGTAATCCTGATAAAACTTTAGGGTATCCGGATTATTTTTGTTTTTACCGAAGAGACGAATTATGACCATGACAAAAGATGAACTGAAGATATTGCATACCCATATCGATTTATCCACTCGGTTTCTGGAATTCGGTTCGGGTGCAAGCACCTTGTATGCTGCGAGTGCGCCATCAATCAGGCAAATAGATTCTGTGGAATCTTCAGAAAGTTTTATCAATGAGAATTTGAAACCCAATCCTGTAATCTCCCATGCCTTATCGGCAGGAAAACTGTTATTTCATATTATTGACATTGGCAAAACCATCCGTTGGGGCTACCCGGTAGGTTTTCGTAAAAAGCACTTGTGGCCGAATTACTCGTTAAGCATTTTTTCCAAAAAAAGCGAGCATGACCTGATTTTAATCGACGGTAGATTCAGGGTCGCCTGTACGCTTAATTGCATCCTCAACACGCCGCCGGATTGTAAAATAATTATCCATGATTTCTGGAATCGGCCAACCTACCATACTGTTTTACCCTTTCTGGAAACCAATGACAAAGCCGATACCTTGGGCTTGTTTTCAAAAAAGCCGGGTATTGATCATAACGAAGTAAAGTTTCTGATTGAAAAATACAAATATTTGCCGATGTGACAGTCAGCGAGGCGGTTGGAGCTATGAAGATGCTAAGGAGGATAGTTCAGCAGGATAAGGATAAACCACTTCAAGCTCCGCTCTTTTTTAACAGGCGGATTCGGCCTTTTCAAGAATATCTGCAATAACCACGGCATTTTTTACCATAAACGGATGGCATAACGCATCGACCTTAATATTCTCGGCCTTTTCCCATAGCGAGCTGGTCGCCGGCAAAATCATTAAATCACAAGGCGTCCAGTAAGAATAACAGGCCGGTCCATGCAAGCAGTCCGTGCTTTGTTCCAACAATCGAATAAAATCGCTGCCGGGACGCATTTGCCTAGCGCCCAAATTAGGCGACAAATAAGCTAGGTAACTGCCGTGATGGGGTGCGGAAATGGAAAAGAATTGGCTAACGGCTCTATAGCCTTCTAATTCCTGCAAGTAATACCGGGAAATTAATCCTCCCATGCTGAAGCCTACCAAGCAGATCTTTGAGTTCTTGCCGTCTATTTCGGCAGTGATAATGTCTTTTAGCTGCCTTGCCAGATATTCCAAGCCTTTGCTGCCGTTTTTGGGTGTCAATGACGGGACGACACATCGATAGCCTTTGCTTTCAAGTACACTCTGCATCGTCTTGAATTTAACACAGGTGTCATTGATGCCGTGCACTAAAACGAAAATCATAGTTTTCTCCAAGCCTATCGAGCTATTGATAAAATGTAAGCTGGGCGATGCGGATCAATTTACCGGTTCTATCACAAACTGGAATGCCGACGACGTGCTGGACTTGGTCGATATTGACTTCAACAACGCAACAATGAGCTATACGGCCGACATGGATGACTCTGGCATTCTAACAGTAAGTGATGGCGAGATACTTCCGCATCACACTCATCGGCCAATATGCCAGTGATGGGTTCCAATTGGCTATGGGTGAAATAGCCAGCACGCTGGTTACCTACATCTAGTTAAACCGGCTTAGTTCCTGAGTCGTCCTTTTGCCTCGCAAGTCATTAGTATAGCGAGAGCCTCAGGACGACTGAGGCTCTCATTCCTATTTTTATTGCTTGGGCGCAAGCTTTCAGTAATAAAGCCCCGGCTCCTTTACTTTGCGGATTGACAAGCTCTACAGCACACATGATTTTAACCAAACAAAAAAAGGGATTGTGACTATCACAATCCCTTTTTTAAACCCTTAAGCCGCACTTTTGTTAAGAGCGGCAAAGCAAAGGATTACTCCGCTTCGACTTCTTTCATACTCAACCTGACTCTGCCTTGACGGTCTATTTCAAGTACTTTGACTTTGACTACATCGCCTTCATTCAGCCTGTCGCTGACTTTATCGACGCGTTCGTCTGAGATTTGCGAGATATGAACCAAGCCGTCTTTACCGGGAAGAATGGTAACAAAAGCGCCGAAGTCCATTAACCTGACTACTTTACCTTCATAAGTTTTACCGACTTCAACTTCAGCGGTGATTTCTTCGATCAAACGACGCGCTTCTTCACCGGCGGCTTTATCGACAGATGCCACTTTAACGATACCGTCATCGGTCAAATCAACGCTGGCGCCGGTTTGTTCGGTGATGCTACGGATAGTTGCACCGCCTTTGCCGATAACTTCGCGGATTTTCGCAGGATCGATTTTGAAAGTGATGATACGCGGCGCAAAATCGGACATTTCTTCACGCGTGCTGGACAACGCTTTATTCATCTCACCCAGGATATGCAAACGGCCCTGTTTTGCTTGATCCAGAGCTGTCTTCATGATTTCTGCGGTAATGCCATCTATTTTGATGTCCATTTGCAGCGCGGTAATGCCGTCTACTGAACCGGCAACTTTAAAGTCCATATCGCCCAAGTGATCTTCATCGCCCATAATGTCGGACAATACCGCAAAGCTGTCGCCTTCTTTAATCAAGCCCATCGCGATACCGGCGACCGGTGATTTAATCGGCACACCGGCATCCATTAACGCCAAACTGCTGCCGCAAACCGAAGCCATGGAACTTGAGCCGTTAGATTCGGTGATTTCTGAAACCACGCGAATGGTGTACGGGAACTCTTCCATGTTAGGCAATACGGCGGCAACGCCGCGTTTCGCCAAGCGGCCATGACCGATCTCGCGGCGTTTCGGTGAGCCGACAAAACCGGTTTCGCCAACGCTGTACGGAGGGAAGTTATAGTGCAGCATGAACGGCTCTTTGTATTCACCGGCCAGCGCATCAATAATTTGCGCATCGCGTTGCGTACCCAATGTTGCAACCACTAAGGCTTGAGTTTCGCCACGGGTAAATAATGCCGATCCGTGAGTTCTAGGCAATACGCCGGTTCTGACGGTAATCGGTCTGATTTTGTCTAATTCTCGTCCGTCAATACGTTTGCCTTCGTTTAAAATGGCGTTGCGAACGATGCTGTATTCCAAGTGTTCGATAATGCCGCGTATGTCGCTTTCTGCATACTCGCCATTAGCCACCAGTTTTTCAACTGCAGTATCTCTGATCTCTTTCAGTTGTTCTTGTCTGACCAACTTTTCAGCGACTTGATAGGCGGCTTTAATGCCTTCTTCAACTTCCGCCGTTACCACTTTTTTAAGCTCGACATTAACTTCGGGAGCCACCCACTCAACAACGCCGGCACCGGCTGCGGCGGCAAATTCATTAATGGCGTTAATGGCGGCCTGCATTTGCTGGTGACCGAATAAAACCGCGCCCAGCATCACTTCTTCCGACAAATTGTCGGCTTCGGACTCAACCATTAATACAGCATGGGCGGTTCCGGCAACGACCAATTCCAACTGCGATTCTTTTAATGCAGCAGGGCTTGGATTTAATAAATATTCGCCGTCTTTATAACCCACAGTAGCTGCACCTACCGGACCGTTAAAAGGCAAGCCTGAAACTGCCAAGGCAGCGGAGGCGCCCAATAAAGCGGGAATTTCGGGATTAACTTCAGGATTTAATGATACGACTGTTGCAATAATCTGAACTTCGTTGGTATAGCCCTCTGGGAAAAGAGGACGAATAGGCCGGTCAATCAAACGAGACGTTAAAGTCTCTTGTTCACTGGGACGTCCTTCTCTCTTAAAAAAGCCGCCCGGTATTTTACCGGCTGCATAAGCTTTTTCTTGATAGTTAACAGTCAACGGAAAAAAATCCCCGCCACTTGCCTGCTTTTTACCGACGACGGTGACCAACAACGTTGTACCATCTACATCGATCATAACAGCACCGTCTGCTTGACGTGCTATTTCACCAGTTTCTAATTTAACGAGTCGATCGCCGTACTGAAATTCTTTCCTGATAGGATTCACTATAAGGTTCCTTTGCGAGGTTGGTTAAGGAGTGGTTGCCGAGTTACCCTATTGCTTTTGTGCCCTAGGGCAAACCCGGCTTACAGCAAAAAACGGCACTGAGGCTGTGCCGTTTCTTTATATCATTACTTACGCAAACCCAGACGATCAATCAATGAACGGTAACGGGCTACGTCTTTATTTTTTAGATAATCCAGCAACTTACGACGCTGATTAACCATACGCAACAGTCCGCGACGTGAATGATTGTCTTTTTTGTGTTCTGCAAAGTGCGGCGTTAAGTGAGTGATATGTGCTGTCAATAAAGCAATTTGGACTTCCGGTGAACCGGTATCGGTTTCTGACAGACGGTACTCTTCAACGACCGCTTTTTTTTGTTCTGCAGTAAATGGCATTTGTAATCCCTATTTAGATTAAAAATTAAAAAATAAAGCCGCCATGATTGACGACTCCTTAACTACACTGTTTCCACGATAGGGTGTAGAAACAGGTGTATTCTTGCTGTCAGAGCATATAACTCCGACTATCTCACTGATGCCCTTCGACAAAATTCAGGGCAAATTAAACAGTTTTTTCGGGGCTAGTTTACCATCCATTAGGATTTCCCCCAAGCCCAAAAATACGCCGTCATTGTACATGCGCACCGTATTTGGCCTGCTTTCGGGGCTTGCGCCGGCACTCTCTTCGGCTGCGCTTAAAACAGTCTCATCGAAAGATGCGAGCTTGAGCGACTGACCGTATTTTATGCAAATAGCCTGTTCATCCATCAGCTGCACAGCGGGAAAAGTTTCCAGCGGCTTATCGACATGAATCAAGCATTCAAACAAGCTTTGCTGATCCATTGCCGTCAGTTGTTCGATAGTTTTGGCATTTTTAATGCTGAATTGACCGGCTTCGAGTCGGCGCAATTCCTTTACCGTTCCGCCGCAGCCCAGCGCGTGTCCAATATCTTCGGCCAGCGAACGAATATAGGTGCCTTTTGAGCAAAATACGTCCAGCGTCAATCGGTCTTTAGCGAAATCCAGCAGCTTCAATTCGAATATGCTGATATGTCTAGCCTTACGCTCGACAGTTTTACCTTCCCGCGCCAGCTCATAAAGTTTTTTACCGTTATGTTTTAAAGCCGAATACATCGGGGGCACTTGCTCGATTTCGCCGGTAAATGTCTTCAAGCAAGCCAGAATATCGTCAACGGAGAGCTCGGGCACCGGCTTAGTCTCAATAATCGCGCCTTCAGCATCGCCGGTATCGGTCATAACGCCAAGCTGAACAATAACTTGATAACGTTTATTATCGTCCAGCATCAACGCGGAAACTTTAGTCGCTTCACCGAAACAAAGCGGCAACAAACCGGTAGCCAGAGGATCGAGACTGCCGGTATGTCCCGCTTTATTGGCATTAAACAAACGCCTGACTTCCTGCAAGGCTTTGTTTGAAGATACGCCCAGACGCTTATCTAACAGCAATATGCCGTGAATATTGCACCCGGACTTGCGTTTACTCATAATTTCCAAACTTGTAGTCAGTCCGTTTAATCCACAAATTCCTTTGCATTATCTTTTACGTCCTTTATTCAGAGTCTTCTTTAATTTTCCACGCAAGAACTCAAGAAATTCATCCGATTCTCCATCCACCTCAAACCATCCTGAAAATTTCTTATTTAATTCATTCTGACAAGATTTGTTCTCATGTGGAAGAGAACCTCCCGAACTACAAATAAACGCTTTAGTGTCAAATTTAAACTGTGGAGCTATATGCGCTTTAAACGCATCATAAGTGGAAATCAGCTGATCTTTTGCTTTCACCAAATCTTTTTTGTTGTCCTTCAATTCAACAAAACAAAAAACTCGCTTGTCGCCTTTTGCATAAAATACCAATAAATCACAAAGTGAACATCCATCATGTTTTGGCAAAAAACTCTTTCGAAACTTACAACATTTATTACTTTGATCATCTATGTGAAAGAAAAGGACTGTTTCATCATTTTCAATATGACCTTTATTTACAGTCAGTGTAGTTTTGCTATCCGTATGACTGGTTTTACCCGTTAAAAAACAAGGCGACAAAAGCAAAGTTTCCAACAACATTTCAGGCTTTTTTAGTCTTCAGTAACTGTGAATAAATTCCTGAAATATCTGAAGACACATTCCAAAAAGTTTCCCAGTTTATACTGCCATCTTCGGCAAGAATATTCTTAGTGGTGTTATCTTCAAATAAATGAACCGAAACCTTATCCTGACCAATAAAAGCCCGATCATCTTCCAAATAAAAATATTGTTTTATTTCTTCTGGATTTTGATGTTTTTTAGCTTCTATTAAATTGGAAATATGATCAACAATATAAGGGCTATGGGTAGTAATCAATACATTCAAACCCGCATTAACCAGCATCGAAAGAAACTCAATGATCTCAACCTGTGCCGCAGGGTGCAAATTCATTTCGGGTTCGTCAATAACGATTAAATCATTAGGCTCTGCCAAATACCGCAGATAAAGAACTAAAGGCATTATTTCTTTAATCATTGAGGATGTAATGCCCATCTCTAACTTTAGATTTCCAGTAGAAAATAACAATTCTTTATCTATTCCAGACTCTTCAAAATCACCTTTGCCTTGTATAATTCTTTCTTCTAGGAAAACGGCTAAATCCATGTAGTCTTTTATTTGTGGCGTTTCTTCTATACCTTCCTTTCTATCATCTAAAAATACCGATGAAGCCGCAGAAATCATACCGGTAAAGCTTGAAATTGGATGAATAAAGCTTAAGGCGTCGGATACTTCTGTTTGGTCAGAATCATCTGCCCCCCTACCTTTACCATCGCAAATAGGCAACGTTATGAAAGTCGTTCTTTCTGTAGGAAATAAGCGCGTATTAAAGAAAAATGCTCTATGCAATATTTCAAATATTTCTGCATAAATAAAGCGTTTAACTATTTTAATTGGAATTTTTTTATCAGTTTTTTTCTTAGACTCCATAGAGAAAAAAACTTGCTTAGAATCCTCCTCTTTAAAAAAATTAAGCTCCCTAGACGATATTGACAAATTTCCATAAGAGGAAACCGTTTTTATTTTTTCTATTAATTGCATTTCACAAGTATGCAAATTAATTTCTATGGATAAATCTTCAAAATTAACTCGTCTCGTTGACAAATAAGAACGCATCCAACCGGGAGCTAAACAGGCCACATCATTGATATACGCTTGTATATTTTCCTGTGCAAACTGTACTATATCTATTTCGGCACTGCCCTCTTGTATGAACTCTTCAATAGCTTTATCTAAAACGGGGTAGGTTTGTTGAGTTTTCCCATCAATATAACTTTCAAGATATTTTCTATGCCCATAAGGGCTAAAAACAGAAGCCAAAGTATAAGCAGTCCAAGTCTTACCCGTACTGTTATGACCGACAAAAACAGTTAAAGGCTTTAAGTCGATTTCTGCTTCATTAACAGCGCCTAAATTTTTAACCGTGATTTTCATTGTTTGTCATGCACCTCAAGATAATTCTATGGAATTTAACTTCCAAGGTACGCACAGCGCACCCTACAATTTTTTAAAACTCCGCGTAAATCCATCCAATCTGCGCCATCCGTGTTCTATTTTATTTCGTCACGCTTAGCCACATCGCTTAACAACTCTGAAACCCGCATGCCGGTATCAAACGAATCATCGTAATAAAAACGCAATTCGGAGATATGCCGCAAACGCATTCTTTTTGCTAATTGATGCCGAATCACAGGCGCCAATTCGTTCAGTAATTTAACATTGGCTTTTTTGCCCTCTGCATCGACATTCAATACCGTGACATATACTTTTGCAACAGCCAAGTCTTTAGTGACTTCAACTTCATTGATAGTAATAAAGCCCAGCCTGGAATCATCAATGTCACGTTGCAGAATCAACGAAAGCTCTTTCTGCATCTGCGATGAAACACGGGCATTACGACCGAATTCTTTTGCCATAAGATTTACAGTTCCCGCTTAACTTCGACGCGTTCAAACACTTCGATCTGATCGCCGGGCTGCACATCGTTGTAATTTTTTACCCCAATACCGCACTCCATGCCCATTTTAACCTCAGCCGCATCGTCTTTGAAACGGCGTAAAGACTCCAACTGCCCTTCAAAAATCACGACGTTATTACGCAGAACCCGTATCGGCAGATTTCTCTTCACATAACCGTCAATGACCATACAACCGGCAATCGCACCGAATTTCGGCGATTTAAAGACATCGCGCACTTCGGCAAGACCGACAATCTGCTCTTTAATTTCAGGCGCCAACATGCCGCTGATGGCTTTTTTAACTTCATCAATCGCTTCATAAATGATGCTGTAGTAATGCAGATCGATGCCTTTTTCTTCAATCAGTCTTCGTGCCGCTGCATCAGCCCGCACATTAAAGCCCATCAAAATCGCGCCGGAAGCCAATGCCAAATTGGCATCGCCTTCATTTATACCGCCGACACCACCGAAAACGACTTTAACTTCGACTTCGTCATTCGACAACCCGACCAGGGAGCTGCGCAACGCTTCCAAACTACCTTGAACATCGGTTTTAAGCACCAGATTGACGCTGGCAATTTCACCGGTAGCCATTCTGGAAAATACTTCCTCCAATTTGGAGGCCTGTTGCACCGCATGCCGGGACAGTTTTTTACGATCTTCGCGATGCTTAGCCAAATCTTTGGCAATACGTTCGTTTTGCACCACCAGAAATTCGTCACCGGCATTCGGCGTACCCGAAAGTCCTAGAATCTCAACCGGAGCACAAGGCCCGGCCTCTTTAATAGCTACGCCGTTCTCGTTAAACATGGCTCGAACGCGACCGTATTCATGACCGCACAGCACCATTTGGCCGCTTTCCAAGGTACCTTTTTGAATCAATACCGTTGCCACGACCCCACGGCCCTTATCAAGCCTTGATTCAATAACAATACCTGATGCCGCACCTTCAACAGGTGCTTTCAATTCCAGGATTTCAGTCTGCACAATCAAAGCTTCGATTAAGTCATCGATACCCGCACCGGTTTTTGCCGAGATTTTAAGGAACTGCACATCGCCGCCCCACTCTTCAGCCAACACGTTAATGTTAGACAGTTCCTGCATCACTTTATCAGGATTGGCATCGGGCTTATCGATCTTGTTGATCGCCACAATAATCGGCACATTGGCCGCTCTGGCATGCTCAACAGCTTCTTTGGTTTGCGGCATAACACCGTCATCCGCGGCAACTACCACAATCACCACGTCAGTAACGTCCGCACCTCTAGCGCGCATGGCGGTAAATGCGGCGTGTCCCGGAGTATCTAAAAAGGTTACCGAGCCGTGATCGGTTTTTACCTGATAGGCGCCGATATGCTGGGTAATACCGCCCGCTTCACCGGCAGCAACACGGGTTTTACGAATATAATCCAGCAACGAGGTTTTACCATGATCGACATGACCCATGATGGTAACAATCGGCGCTCGCGGCAATTCGACGCGATTATCTTCTTCTTGCGCCTCAGCCAGCATTTCCTGCTCAAGATCGTCGTCACTCTGCATAATCGCTTTGTGACCCATTTCTTCAACCAAAATTGCCGCAGTTTCCTGGTCTATGCTTTGGTTGATAGTCGCCATAATGCCGAGCTTCATCAAATGCTTGATCACCATTGCGGCTTTAACACTCATCTTTTGCGCAAGGTCGGACACAATAATCATTTCCGGTATAGTGACTTCCTTGACTATAGGCTCAACCGGCATTTCAAATTGATGCTTGCCCTCGGACTTTACAATGACGCGCTCAGTCTTCTTACCTTTTTTCTTGGCTTTTTTGCTGTCTCTACCGCCCGCTCCGGCACGCGTCCCTTCTTCCTGTTTTTTTCTATGCAGAATTTCTTGCTTGGCTGATGCCTGCTGCCTTACTTTATCCGCATTTCTTTTGATGGATTCTTCCAGCCGAAGATCTTTTTCGTGCTGTTTTTTTCTGGCTTCCGCCGATTCTTTGGCTTTGACCGGCTTTTCATGACCAATTTTCTTTTCCTCCCTGACCGCCAAAGCTTCAATCTCTTCTTCGACTGCCGGGGATAGCGCAAGTGCCTCGACCGGCAAGAAGCCGGTTTGATCAATTTCAGGCGCTACAGCTGCTTCGGCCTCAACTGCTTCAAGGACAGGTTTAACTTCAGCTCCAGTTACAAGCCCTTCCTTCTGCTCCTCCAAAACAACTTCTGCTGCTTGCACCGGTTCTTCAGCTGAAGGAATCGTTTCGGCTTGCTTCGCAGCCTGCTCTTTAACAGCCTGCTTAGCCAGCTCCAAGCTCCTTTGCTCGTCGGAATCGACTACTTCACTGCGTTTTATATAGGTTTTCTGTTTGCGAACTTCAACACTGATGGTCTTGGTAGTGCTGCCGGGTACGCTCGCTTGCTTAAGCTCACTGACAGTTCTGCGCTTTAAGGTCACCCGCTTCAGCAAACCTTCGCCCGCACCTTCATCCTTACCGTGACGTTTACGCAAATGCGCAAGCAACTGCATTTTTTCGTCTTCATTAATGACATCATCAGGGGCGCTCGCAGATAATCCCGCTTCTTTCAGCTGCTCTAATAATCGTTCCAGAGGTATTTTTACCACCTCAGCTAATTGCCGTACCGTTTTATTGCTCATTTCATACCCCTTACCTACTCGCCTGTTCCTCAGCAAACCAAGGCTCACGCGCCTTCATAATCAACTTTGCCGCCCGATCTTCGTTCATTCCCGGAAAACCCAACAAATCATCAACCGATTGCTCTGCCAAATCATCCATCGTAATAATACCGTGACTTGCCATATCATAAGCCAAATCCCTGTCCATACCGTCCATTTCCAGCAAATCCTGTGCAGGCTGAGCGGTTTCTATTTTTTCTTCAGCAGCAATGGCACTAATCAGCAAGGCATCTTTAGCGCGGCTTCTCAGCGAATTAACAAGATCCTCGTCAAAACCTTCAATTTCCAACATTTCACTGACCGGAACATAGGCGATTTCTTCAACCGTATTAAAACCCTCTTCAACCAAAATCAATGCAATCTCCTCATCGACCCCCAGTTGTTCGACAAACATCTGCTTAATCTTGTCGGCTTCAGCTTCGCTGTTTTGTTCCGCTTTAGAAGCATCGATTACATTCAGCTCCCAACCCGTTAATTGCGTTGCAAGACGTACATTCTGTCCGCCACGGCCTATAGCTTGCGACAAATTATCGGAACTTACCGCCAAATCCATACTATGTTTATCTTCATCGACAACGATAGACTGGATTTCAGCCGGTGACATAGCATTAATCACGAACTGAGCATCGCTTTGATTCCAAAGGATAATGTCAACACGTTCGCCGGCCAGCTCATTTGAAACCGACTGTACTCTCGAACCTCTCATGCCAACACAGGCTCCTACAGGATCCAACCTGGGGTCATTGCCTTTGACCGCAATCTTGGCTCTGGAACCGGGATCACGCGCCGCCCCCTTCACTTCAATTAAACCCTCCCCCACCTCGGGTACCTCAAGACGGAACAACGCAATCAGCAACTCCGGCGCAGTCCGACTGACAAATAATTGAGGTCCGCGGGGTTCTAAGCGCACATCCTTCAAGTAACCTCTGATTCTGTCGCCAATACGAATGGCTTCACGGGGAATCATATCTTCTTTGGCAATATAAGCTTCGACATGCCCACCCAAATCCAGATAGACACTGCCTTTTTCAATACGTTTTACGATACCGGTAATCAGCTCACCTATACGACTCTTATAGGCATCGACAATTTTCTTGCGCTCGGCTTCCCTGACTTTGTGAATAATAACCTGCTTGGCAGTCTGTGCAGCGATACGGCCGAAATCGACCGATTCAATTTCCTCTTCCACCAAATCACCGACTTGAATATCCGGATTATCAAACTGCGCAACTTCTAACAGTATTTGGGTTTCAGGAAATTCCACATCGCCGTCAATTTGGCTATTGGCATCAACGACTTCCCAAACCCTATAGGTAACATAATCACCGGTTTTTCTATTGATAATAACACGAGCTTTAATTTGATTCGCGTGACGCTTGATTGTAGCCGCTTCTAATGCTGATTCTATGGCTTGGAAAACAACCTCTTTTTCAATATCCTTTTCATTAGAAAAAACATCCACTACCAACAAGATTTCTTTATTTGCCACTGCGCCCTCCTTTCTCAATTAAATACTCAGGAACCAAACGCGCTTTGCTCATCGCGTTAAATGGAACCTCAAAAACCTGTTCGCCTTCCTGAAGCGTAATAATGTCGTCCTCAACTTTTTTTATCAGGCCTGTAACTTTTCTACGGCCATTGATGGCTTTAAATAAATTCACCAACACCATACTGCCGATATACCGTTCGAACTGGCTCACTTTAAAAAAAGGCCTGTCCTCACCCGGCGAAGAAATCTCCAAATGATAGTTGCCTTGAATAGGATCCTCCACATCCATCACGCCACTGATTTGATGACTGACTTTGGTACAATCTTCAACCAGGATTCCGTTCTCACTATCGATATAGATTCTTAACAGACCATGTTTAGGATGAGGATTATATTCAATGCCTACGCATTCATAACCTAAACCTTCAACAATTGGCTCAATTAGATTAACCAAATGCTCAGGAGCCTGTTTCATTTCTTCCTCACTTAGTTTTGCACAAAAAAAAAGAGCCGACGGCTCTTCCATTAACAATCAACTGAAAGCTTTTAAATCACCAAAGCCCAGAAAATAAAAAACCCCAAAAAGGGGTTCTCGGCAACCAATCCTTGCGTCACTTTAACTCCTGCATCCATGCAGTCCTATATGGTAGCGGGGGCAGGATTTGAACCTACGACCTTCGGGTTATGAGCCCGACGAGCTACCAAGCTGCTCCACCCCGCGATTGATTTGTACATTATAGAGCATTACCAGTAATTAGCAACTTATATTTAAACAACCAATTCTACAAAGGCTTATTGAATGCCAAGCAACTGCATTTTTTCACGCGCATAGCTTCCTAAAGCATTAATAATTTCCGTACTTGTATTTTCGTTACGACTCAGCTGATCCAATCGACCGAAATAATCATCGAGTAAAATCCCCGCCCCTGCTTGGCGGCCGGTTAACCGATTAACACAAAACCGATTCCACCTTAGTATTTCATCTGCATCCAGAGTCTCAGGATAATTCCGGGCACGATACCTAAACAACATTTCCGGCAATCTACTGTCAGTAAATTTGAATGTGGATTTGGCTAATTGCTCAGGCGGTATAGCCCTGATTCTGGTCATTTGCTTTTTATCGTTTTCAGAAAAAAAACCGCCGCTATAAATTTCCAGGTCAGGATCGGAGTCTTGCTCGACGTAACCCTGACCGCCAAACACCGCCGCCAATTTTTCAGCCAAACCGGTAGAGGCTTTAATCTTGTTGATATTGGCTTGGCATAAACCCAAGTCGATTGCCAAGCGTAACGCATCATCCGGCCTGATAACAGATACCGGCGCTAAAACAGGACATTTATTGATATGCACGGTTTTTAGCGGGATTCTTACCGCACCTTCCGGCAGCTCCGCAGTTGCAGTAAAAATTCTTTGCTGGATTTCTTCCACCGATAAATCAAGCATCGGTTCAGGATCAACGGACAGATCATAGACGATCACACCGTTGGTATTGGTAGGATGTCTGCAAACAGGAAGCACTATGGCCAAGCAATTTTTAATGGCGGGATATTTGCCGGAAATATGAACTACAGGTTTAAAACTGCCGAACTGAAGTAAACTAAGCGCCTCGGCTTTAACCCTATGTTGCAACAGGAACCGGTAGAGTTTGGGCTGGGCTCGCTTGACCAGCTTGGTAACCGCCAAAGTGGCATAGACATCCGAAAGCGCATCATGCGCCGCTTCATGAACTATGTTGTTGGCACGGGTGAGCTGATCCAACCTGAAACTGGGACCGCCTTCTTCGTTAGTCGGCCAAGCTATGCCTTCAGGACGCAAGGCTCTGGCCGCCCTGACTACATCGATTAAATCCCAACGGGAATTGCCGTTTTGCCATTCCCTTGCGTAGGGATCATAAAAGTTACGATAAAGGCAATTACGGGTAACCTCGTCATCAAAACGAAGGCTGTTATAGCCGAGAGTACAGGTATTAGGCTGAGCTAATTGTTGATGAATCAAACGAATAAATTCGGCTTCGCAAACGCCTTTTTGTTCGGCATGTTGCGGGGTAATCCCGGTGATTAAGCAGGCTTCGGGATGAGGGAGGCAGTCCGCCGCAGGCTTACAGTAAACAACGAAAGGATCGTCTACGACATTAAAATCGAAATCGGTACGAATCCCGGCAAACTGTACGGGCCTGTCTTTTCGAGGGTCAGTGCCGAATGTTTCGTAATCATGCCAATAAAAGGTTTGCATACAGCTCATTACTTTCAACTACAGTGGATGACAAAACGTCCTCAGGAGCGGTTACAACCTTCTAAAAATATTAACCATTCGAAGCCAAAGCCCTTAAGACATCGGTCCGGCTAACAATCCCCACCAAATCATTATCTTGAAAAACCGGAAAACTTCTGACTGAAGTCTGCTGGAACTTTTCAGCCAAATCTACAATACTGGAGTCGCCATCGACACTAATAACCTCTCTAGTCATATAGTCGCCAACCTCGCCGCTCATACTCTGGTTGTAGACGGTTTCCAAAACAACGTTCATGACGTCCTTTTCAGAAAACATGCCCAGCAAGTGCCCTCGCTGATCAACAACCGGAGCACTGGTGATTTTATGATCCAGTAATTTTTTTACGGCATCGACTACATCGGTATCCTTGGCAAGTGTAACCAATCTTTTCGACATATAATCTGCAACAGTAATTTTCGTCAACATAATGAACTCCTGCGTTGTTTATTATTGTAAATAAAATCCTACGATCCTTGATTCAAATGAGCTTCCGCTTCCATTTTCTTTCTTTTATCACACTTTTCCACACAAACACAATCCGCATTGTTTGCTGCGCCGCCGCACGATCCTTTAATAGCACGCCTGCCAAAAATAACGCCTATCGCCATAATGGCAATAACAACAGCCATAAACACAAAAGTCACTAAAAAATAAGTCATGGTGTCACCTCGCAAAGTTTATAAAGGCCCATAATAAAAAACGAGGAGCGGGACCGGCCGCACTCCTCGTTTTGCTTGATGCTGCTCCTCTTTATTGAAAGAGGGATGATTGCCCTTTATGGGCAACCACAAGGGTTGCCCCTACCCGCCGAAATCGTCCAGCAAGATATTTTCCGGCTCTACGCCATTATCCAACAGCATCTTGATCACTGCCGAGTTCATCATTGGTGGTCCGCACATGTAAAATTCGCAATCTTCCGGAGCCGGATGGTTCTTAATGTACTCTTCGAAAAGAACATTATGAATAAAGCCGGTATAACCCGTCCAGTTATCTTCCGGTAATGGATCGGACAGTGCAACATGCCATTCAAAATTTTCATTTTCCTTGGCCAGCATATCAAAATCTTCTACATAGAACATTTCGCGCTTGCTGCGCGCACCATACCAGAAGCTCATTTTACGTTTGGATTTCAGCCTGCGTAATTGATCGAAGATATGCGAACGCATCGGCGCCATACCCGCACCACCGCCGACAAAGACCATCTCATTTTGGGTCTCTTTAGCGAAAAATTCACCGTAAGGCCCTGAAACAATACATTTATCGCCTGCCTTCAAGTTAAAGATAAAAGAAGACATGATGCCTGGCGGTACGCTATCCGGCGCGCCTGGAGGCGGTGTCGCAATACGCACGTTCAGCATGATTTCTTTTTCTTCAGGATAACTTGCCATCGAATAAGCGCGCAACGCAGGCTCTTTTACAGTAGAGACATAACGCCACAAATTAAACTTATTCCAGTCATCGCGGAATCTTTCTGCGACATCGAAATCGCTGTATTTGGAAACATGCGATGGACATTCGATCTGAATGTAACCGCCTGCACGATACTTGATCTCTTCGCCTACCGGCAACTCCAGCACCAGCTCCTTAATGAAAGTGGCAACGTTATCATTCGATTTAACCGTACATTCCCATTTTTTGACGCCGAAAACACTGTCTTCGACTTCAATGTCCATGTTGTGCTTAATCGAAACCTGGCACGCAAGGCGCTCGCCGTGAGCCGCTTCCCGTTTGCTGATATGGCTTAATTCAGTGGCTAAAATTTCGCCGCCGCCTGAATTGACTTTCACCTTGCATTGTCCGCAAGTACCGCCGCCGCCGCAAGCCGATGAAACGAACAAACCGTTATCAGCCAAGGCGGTTAATAATTTTGACCCTACCGGCACATGAATTTTCTTTTCATCATTGATCAGAATCTCCACATCCCCTTCAGCGACTAATTTGCTTTTAGCACCGATAATAACGAATACCAGCGCAATCACAAAAGCCGTGAAAATAATAATCCCTAATAGAATTTCAAGCATGTCGCACCCTTAAAGTTGGATTCCAGAGAAAGCCATGAAGCCAAGCGACATCAGACCCGCAGTTATGAAGGTAATACCCAGACCTTGCAAACCAGCAGGTATATCACTGTATTTGAGTTTTTCGCGTACCCCGGCCATGACGGTGATAGCCAGCGCCCAGCCAAAGCCGCTGCCTACGCCGTATACGACGCTTTCAGGAAGGTTGTAATCACGCTCGATCATGAACAAACTGCCGGCTAAAATCGCGCAGTTTACCGTGATTAAAGGCAGGAAGATCCCTAACGCATGATACAAAGCAGGAAAGAATTTATCTAAAATCATTTCCAGAATTTGCACCAACGCCGCAATCACGCCGATACAACTTAACAGCGCCAAAAAGCTTAAATCAACACCTTTAATACCCATCCAGGATAAGGCATCTTCCTTTAACAAGGCGTGATAAATAAAGTTATTGGCCGGTACGGTGATAATTTGCACCATCATGACCGCAATACCTAAACCCATCGCTGTCGAGATTTTCTTGGACACCGCGATGAAAGTACACATACCCAAAAAGAAGGACAGCGCCAGGTTTTCAATAAAGACAGCCTTTATGAATAGACTAATATAAGCTTCCATTAGTGATGCCCTCCTTCACCATGAGCAATCGACATGATTTTGAAATCCGCAGCTTCTGCTTGCTTCGGCTTCCATTGACGGACGCCCCAGATAATCAAACCGATGATAAAAAATGCGCTTGGCGGCAACAGCATCAAGCCGTTTGGATCATACCAACCGCCGTCTTTGGTGAGCTTGAAGATTTCAATACCGAGTAATTTACCTGAACCCAATGATTCTCTGATAAAAGACACCGTAATCAAAATCAAGCTGTAACCCAAGCCATTGCCGATACCGTCCATAAAACTTGCTAAAGGCGGATTCTTCATCGCATAACCTTCAGCGCGTCCCATCACGATACAGTTAGTGATAATCAGCCCCACGAATACCGACAATTGCTTGCTGATTTCATAAGCAAAGGCTTTCAATATCTGATCGACCACGATAACCAGTGAAGCAATAATGGTCATCTGCACGATGATCCGAATGCTGCCGGGAATATGATTCCTGATCGCACTGATGGCCGCACTGGAACACGCCGTCACCATAGTCAAGGCCAACGCCATAATCAGCGAGGTCGACATTTGCGAGGTCACCGCCAGCGCCGAACAAATACCCAGAACCTGTAAAGTAATCGGGTTGTTATCAACCAACGGCTCTATCAGTACTTTTTTGGTTTCATCATTTAAAATTTCATTCATGACTTAACTCCTTTAACCGTTCTTGCTTTAGCCAAATACGGGGCAAAACCTTCTTTGCTCATCCAGTATCTGACCAGGTTAGTTACACCGGTGCTGGTTAATGACGCTCCCGCCAAACCATCGACCTGGTATTGCGATCCCGGCTTGCTGTTGTCGACCACACCTTTAATCAGGGCCAACGCCGGCTCGCCAATCTCGGCTTCCTCTATTAGGCCTTTTTCCAATGAAGCCTGCTCGCTTTCGGCATAGACTTTTTTGCCTTTCCACAGCGCGCGCCAGTTGGGATTAACCACTTCACCACCCAATCCGGGAGTTTCCGCCTGATCGTAAAAGTTGATGCTTTGCACGGTTTGTCCATCAGCATCTAATGACAAGAAGCCATATAATGTTGACCATAAACCGTAGCCATTAATCGGCAGAATAATCGACTTAATAGCGCCTGCCTCTTTTACCAAAAAGACTTTGGCATATTTGGCTTTTACCCTGATGTGAGCAATATCTTTTTCTTTAGGAATCGCAACGCTTAAAGCAGGATCTTTTGCCGCCTTACGCTGATCGTACTCAGCAGGATTCATGTCCTCAACATAGTCGCCTGTTTCCAGATTGACGATTTTAGCTTCGATTTTGTCGCTAAACGCCTTATCAATATCGCCACCTTCCTGAAGCAAGCCCGCCACATCAAGAATATTCTTCTTCATGTCCAGCTCTTTGTTATTGACTTGAAGAGGCTTTAACGCAACCGCTGAAAATGAAACCAAAACCGCACAAACCAGACAAAGCGCAACCGCGATAGCGATAGTTTTTTCCAAACTATCATTACCTAAGGCAAGAACCTTATCTTTATAGACTTTAAATTTTTGGTAATGCTCGCATTGATCCAATGCGACGCAAATTTTATTGAACTGTTCGCATTTAAGCATGACGTTTCATCCTTCTTCTGATATTGGCCTGAATGACAAAATAATCAATCGTAGGCGCGAACATGTTGGAAAATAGAATTGCCAGCATAATACCTTCCGGGAATGCCGGATTAACAACCCTGATTAATACCGTCATGCTTCCGACCAAAGCGCCGAACACCCAACGACCGGTGTTGGTCATTGCCGCACTTACGGGATCGGTCGCCATATACACCATACCGAAAGCAAAACCGCCCAACGTCAAATGCCAGTACCAAGGCAGCGCAAACATGTGGTTGGTGTCGCTGCCTATGATATTGAACATCAATGAGGTCGCCACCATGCCGGCAAACACGCCGCCCATGATGCGATACGATGCAACTTTGGTGTACAACAGAAAGGCCGCGCCGATTAAAATAGCCAGCGTTGAAGTTTCGCCAAGACAGCCCGGTTCAAAACCGAAAAAGGTTTGCATCCAGCTGTAATTAGCCGAATAAATCGCCTCAAGACCGCCATTTGCCGCCAAACCTAAAGGTGTCGCTGCGGTATAACCGTCAACTGCAACCCAAACTGAATCGCCCGAAATAGACGCCGGATAAGCGAAATATAAAAACGCCCGGCCGGTCAACGCAGGATTCAAGAAGTTTTTACCGGTACCGCCGAAGACTTCCTTACCGATAACAATACCGAAAGAAATACCCAAAGCGACCTGCCATAAAGGCATATCGGGCGGCATAATCAATGTGTACAACATTGAAGAGACCAAAAAGCCTTCATTCACTTCATGGCCGCGAACCGTCGCGAACAATACTTCCCACACGCCGCCGACAGCTAGTGTGACGATGTAAATAGGCAGGAAATACAACGCGCCGTGAACCAGGTTGGAAAACGGATTCATCGTGTTGTAACCGAAGACCATCATCGGAATACGGCGCCAATCCTGAGCCTGTTCCAAGCCCATATTTGCCATAGCCAAATTGGCCTGATAACCGGTGTTATACAAGGCCATCAAAATGCAAAAGAACGTTGCGATGACTACAAAAGTCATGGTTCGTTTCAGGTCATTGCCATCACGAACATGCGTGGCGCCGCGCGTTACATCAGCCGGTGTATAGATGAAAGTATCCACCATCTCGTAGAGACCGTAATACTTTTCGAACCGCCCACCCTTGGTGAAATGCGGCTCCATGCTATCTAAAATATCTCTAGGCGACATTATCCTTCCTTCTCAATTTTAGTTAAATTCGCCCGCAGAACAGGAGCGAAATCGTGTTTACCAGGATCCACAAACGTAAATAAGGAAACATCTTCCTCATCCAATTCCAAACAACCCAATAATTGAGCCTGATCCGAATCACCCACCACCAGCGCTTTTAACAGCGGCGTCGGTAAAATATCCAGCGGCATCACGGCTTCATAAACGCCGACCGGAACAATTGCCCGGTTACTGCCGTTTTTATCGGTAGTTAATGGAAATT
This sequence comes from Methylococcaceae bacterium, assembly GCA_044426515.1. Taxonomy (GTDB): domain Bacteria; phylum Pseudomonadota; class Gammaproteobacteria; order Methylococcales; family Methylomonadaceae; genus Methylobacter_A. The sequence goes on from JAUGSS010000093.1 coordinate 30,147, forward strand.
TACGATTCAGCTTACGGTCTACGCTTGAGGTATACACATTGAGTGCCGAATATTTGTCTTTACCCGGAACAATCCAGCCGAACAATTCGCGGGCGCGCCCCTCTTGCAATACCGACACTTGATTGTTGTAGCAACCCAAAAAAGCTGCCCAATCCGTGGCAAGATGCCCATACAGTACCGACCCTGAAATCACCCGGTTTTCGACCGCTTCCAATTGACCGGCCACCAAATCATCGGTATTGGCGCCGACCCGGGTACGAATCAACCTTGGCTTGGTAACGGTAGGTCCTGCCAATGAAACAACACGTTCGACATTGATTTTACCGGTGGTAAACAAGGCACCGATTGCGATCACCGCTTGATAATCCAAATGCCAGACAAATTTATCGATAGCGACAGGATCAATAAAGTGAATGTGGGTGCTTGGCAATCCCGCAGGATGAGGGCCGGAAAACTCGGCGATAGTTACAGGCGCATTACCGGTTGTAACATCCGCGCCGGTCGACTTACAGACGTAAGTCTTGCCTTCCGTCAACTTAGCGATAACCGCTAAACCGTTAGCAAAATCGTCGCTACGTTCTTTAATGATAACCGCGGGATTTGCCGCTAACGGGCTGGTGTCGATTGCGGTCACAAAAATAGAACGGGGCTTACTGTCCGCAGCAGGAATTTTGCCGTATGGACGTGTGCGCAATGATGTCCACAACCCTGACGCCAACAGGTTTTCTTTAACTTGTTCCGCCGATAAATCGCTTAACTCGGAAGCCTTGTATTTTGCAAACGACTCCTGCGCCGTTCCTTTCAGATCGACAACAACAGACTGCAAAACCCGCTTGGCGCCGCGATTTATGGATCGAACAACACCCGCACCAGGTGATGTAAAATTAACGCCTGGATTCTTCTTATCGGTAAAGAGTACCTGGCCCAGCTTGACCTCATCCCCCTCACTGACCAGCATCGTAGGCTTCATGCCTACATAATCCATTCCCAGAATAGCAACGGACTTAACCTTGTTGCCATCCTCAATAACTTGTTCGGGTTCTCCGGTAATAGGTAGATCCAAACCTTTTTTAATAATAAATTGCATAGTTGATAGCCTGCTCTCCAATCAAGTTGCGGCGAAACCATCCTTTCATTTCATTTCAAATGCCAATAAAACAAGAGGCGCATTAAGACGTAAAACAGCGGCATTAAACCATAAAAGCGAGGTATTCTCAACTGCGACGAGGCTTACCGGCAACTCTATTTAACAAATAAGCGCCCGCTTCAGACAGCATGTAATTCCCAACAAAGAATCGCTCACAAAAGCCAAAACCAGGCATCTCTAGAGCCCCTCCCCCACAACCCAATTCCTTCGGCGACTTTTTCGTGCCTTTTCGTGAGTTTTGCGGACGCTGTTTTTACCTACGCTGACTCTTGATGGGATATTCTTCCTCGGGAATCACCTAAACTATTCCGTATGAGTCATGTTTATTATTGAGCAGCAGGAAAGTTACCCTTTATCGGTAAAGTAAAATAAAAAGTGCTGCCTTTGCCCGGCTTGCTATTGAACTGTAAAATACCTTCATGACTTCAATAAGGGATCGGCTGATGAATAGCCCCATACCCATACCGTTTGCCTTGGTGGTGTAAAAAGGCGTCAATATTTTTTGTTTTTGCTCTTCACCAAGTCCAGGTCCATTATCCTTTACCCTGACCCGCACAGCATTATTGGAAATCAAGTGGCTCTGGATAGTCAAATGGGGTTGCTTGTTTTCCGGTAAGTTTTGCAAAACATCCAAGCTGTTTCGGATCAGGTTTATGATGACCTGTTCGATTTGCACTTGATCGACATAGATAAACGGCAGATTGTTTTCCAGCTCAAAGGTCAGTTTTATGTCGTTTTGTTTCAACTCGGCAATACAAAGCCGACAGCGTTATGGATCAAGCTGTTGATGCCGGTGGTTGAACAGTGATTGGTATGAGATTTGACAAATTCTCTCATCCGATGAATTATCCGTCCCGCTCTTAATGCCTGTTGCTGAGTTTTGGATAAAATCTCGGTCAGTTTTAGCAGATCAAGCGTTTCAGTGTTAATAAGGTTTATGCTGGCTTGCGTATAAGTGGAAATCGCGGCCAAAGGCTGGTTGACTTCATGAGCTATACCTGAAGCCATTTCCCCCATCAAGCCAAGACGAGTAACATGGGCGAGTTCATCCAGATGCTGCTTGTCTTGCTGTCCCCTATGTTTTCGCAAACTCACATCACGCACAATGTTGGTAAGATAGCGTTCATCTTCGATCGAAAACTCAGCTACGGACAGATCAAGAGGCACCACAGAACCGTTTTGGTGTATGCCTTCCACCTCCCGCACTTGACCGGCAAACTTTGCTGTATAGGGGGAGCAGTAATACGATAACAGCATGAGCTTGTTAATACTGCAACCTATCAGCTGCTCCGGTTTATAGCCGAAAATGGTTTCTACCGCGGCATTGGCGGATATGATGACATCGGACATATCAATGGTGATAATGCCTTCCACCGACGCATTAAAAATGGAGTTAAGTTTGGCTTCCCGTCCCACTAATTGGTGTTGAGAGCGGCGGAACTCTTCAACTTTTTTATTAACTGATGTTACGCACCAACCACGAACCATCAATAACTTACGATCAATTTTTGCTTCATAAGTTATTGATTTTTTAATTTGCCTGCGTAACATCAGTTATTAAACTCAGGTTGGTTGCGGTCAGTACTTTATTCTGTTTATAAATTTTTTCTTCCAGTTTTTTATTTGCACTGCATTCCCACGTGTAACACGTGGGAATGAGAACAAAAGCCCGGTAAAAGGCGCGCACGGTACGCCCTATTGCAGCAGCAATGCGGCACATTGATTTAGCTATAATTTTTCGTATATTTCGTGGATAAATCGCTTTTTTAAGCTAATCGTACAGGCCGATAATTATGTAAGGTCTTAATTAAGCAAACCATTCCTGAATGCATAAGAGATAATTTCGACATTTTTAGACATTTTCATTTTTTTCATCAGACGAGTTCGGTAGGTGCTGATCGTCTTAACACTGAGCGCCATATCCTGGGCAAGATCGGTGATGCTTTTTCCGGCACAAATGCCTCGAAAAACCTGAAACTCGCGGTCTGTCAGCGCAGCATGCGGAGGTTTTTCCTGATAGGGATTCAATTCTGCAATCAGTTTTTCAGTCATCGTCACACTGATATATTTCCCTCCCTTCGCGACCATACGAATTGCCGCTACCAACTGCTCAGGCGCACTCTCTTTGGTGAGATAGCCGTCTGCACCCGCACGCAGCATTCTGATAGCATATTGATCTTCCGGATACATGCTCAGGATCAGGATCGGCAGCTGTAGGGATTGATGCTTCGCCAGTTTAATTAACTCCAGAACGTTTTTACCGGGCATAGCGATATCGAGCAACATGACATCCCAGCCTTCCTCCCGGATAAATTTTAATGCCTCATCACCCGAACCGGCCTCACCGAATACCTCCATATCGGGAATATCGGCAAGAATTTGCTTTAATCCTTGCCTGACAATGGCATGATCGTCGGCAATTAATACTCTAATCATGATAAGCCACCGCTTTCGGGTGACTTTAAAGGCATATTTAATATCAGGGAGCTTCCTTTTTCCGGATTACCGATGATGGCGATTTCTCCTCCGAGATGCCGTGCCCGCTCTTGCATGCCCAAAATCCCGTATTTACCGGCTTGGTGCATCTGTGCTTTAGTTATGCCGCAGCCGTTATCAGTTATTGTCATAATCAAACTATTTTTATCTGTTTCAATATCAAGAGTTACTTTGCTTGCCCCTGAATGCAAGGCAATATTGGTTAATGCTTCCTGCATAATCCGGAATACCGCAATATCCCGATTTTCCTCCATGACGATATTATTTTCCGGCACCGTCAAAACACATTGCATACCGGTTTGCTGTCTAAACTCATCAATTTTCCAGTCTATCGCGGCTAATAAGCCAAGATGGTCCAGAATACTCGGCCTGAGGTCGGAAATGACTTTTCTGACGGTCTGAATGGCATTGTCAAGCTGCCTATTCATCACGCCGGCTTTTTCATGGCATTCGGGCAAGTCTGTCGGCAATTGTTTACTCAACCAGTTTAAATCCATTTTCAGCGCTGCCAAAATACTGCCTAATTCGTCATGAATTTCCCGTGCGATTCGAGTTCGCTCATCTTCCCGAACCGTCACCAAATGGCTTGATAAATCCCGCAGCAATTCCTCAGCTTGCTTGCGTTCGGTTATATCATGCAAGGTGACGATAAAAAAATGACGCTGCTCGTTATCGAACTCACTAACGCCCAGCTCCATCGGAAAAATCGAGCCGTCTTTCCTGAGCCCGTTCACCTCGCGCCCGTAACCGATAATTTTAGCTTTGCCGCCGTTCAGATAGTTTGTTAAATAGGAATCGTGCCGGCTCCGATCGGACTCAAGTACCAATTTATTAATATTATGACTGATCAATTCCTCGGCAGAGTAGCCGAAAAGCCTTTCGACCGACGAATTAAGCGATTCAATTATTCCACTTTTATCAATAATAATGATGCCATCGAATACGTTGTTAAAAATAGAGCGCATCTTGGCTTCGCTTTTACTCAACGAGCCTTCCATTTCGATGCGGTGACTCACATTATTCTGCACCCCGACATAATGAGTGGTCCTGCCTTGTTTGTCGCGTATAGGCGAGATATAGACCTCGTTCCAGAACAAACTGCCGTCTTTACGATAGTTGCGCAAAATCGCATAAACTTCACGATAGCTTTGCAATGCAAGACGTAAGTCGGCAATATCCGCCTGCTCCCTGTCATTGTTTTGCAGAATACGGCAGTTATGGCCTAACAGCTCCGGCAAAGAATATCCGGTCATTCGTAAAAACGCTTCATTGGCGTAAATAATGGCGTAGTCGGTATCGGCCAGACCGGTAATGACAATGCCGTTAATACTGGAATCGATGGCTTGTTGCATCAAATACAACTTTTCTTCCGCTTTACGACGGCTGGTAATATCCTGAATAGCGCCGTAAATACGTAGCACTTTGCCGTTGCTCCAATCGCGGATCGGCAATGCATGATCGCTAAAATAGAGAACGTCCCCCCCATTAGTCATAACGCGGTACTCGGTGGTATCTTCAAATCCAGCCAGTAGCTTCTCGAATCGAGACTGAACAACTGTTATATCATCCGGGTGAATAGGCAAGCCAAAATCTTGAACTTGTTCTGTTACCTCGCGATCAGGACTGCCGTTGATGTTGATAAAGCGTTTAAAAGGCTCAGTTATCCACTCGAATATCGGCTTGCCGTCGGGCGAAATACGCATGGAATAAGCGAAATCCGAGGTCAACCGGGAAATAGCAAGATCCCATTTTTCACACAAGTGAATATGCTTGTCCTCATCTTTACAGTAATCTTTTTTGGCTGCATCAAGCAGGCTTCGTTCTACCGCATCAGGCAAAGAATGAAGATTGCGCTTGCTGACATAATCCGCCATGCCGCTTTTGATTGCGGCAACAGCAATGTCTTCATTTCCTGAATTGGTCAACATGATCACCGGCAGACAAAAATAGCGTCCTTGGATTTCCTTAAATAATGTTAATCCGTCCGTCCAACCCAGCCGATATTCGGTAATCACCAGATCAAAATCGGCTCCGGCAATATGTTGGTCAAACGCCTCGCGGCTGCCAACCTCAACCATATCGGCATGGGCAAATTTACTGCGCAATATCTTTACAGTTAGAGATCGCTCAACGGCATCATCAATAATCAGAAATTTCATGCTTTCTCCTGTAGCTCATTTATATCTTGCCCTTGTGCTTGCGTCTTCGGTTATCCATTAAGATTAAGCCCCCGTGATAACTTTAAAGACATATTCAACGCCAGTGTAATTCTTTTTCCCGATTGATTGCGACCTCTCCCCTGAAATGACGCTCCGGGGCCAGTCGTCGATAGGGCGAACGGATATGCCGTTTGCCAACGAAACCATGCCAATAAGCTGCTCGTAAAATTTTTCAAAACTTATGCCATTTTTAGCTTGTGTTATTAATTTTTTTCAACGATAATAGCCGTCCTTTAGCCAGTACGGCTGATGTTTTAATGGTGATCGTGTCGGTCCTCTCGCAACGATACGCTGTAAACCCCGCCAGGCCCGGAAGGGAGCAACGGTAGCAGCAGATTCGTGTGCCGGGATGTGGCTGGC
>JAUGSS010000200.1:0-1050 GCA_044426515.1 Methylococcaceae bacterium
ACATGGATTGGGTGATTAGGATGGTCAGCCAGCGTTAAGGATTGTCGCTGTCTTCGACTGAAGAGGCTTCGCCCTCAATCAATCTAGCTCGCTGCCTTCCTCTGGATATAGCATCGCTCATATTGATATGCTCGATGCTCAATTCTTGTTTGGCCGCGTAGCGTTTGTCTAGGCGTTCCGCCCTCCAGGACACGCTACGCCAATAAGCGTTAGCAGCATTGGCTCTACACGCACGCGATGGGACATCGTCATGTGTAGCAGCATCTAACAACATTGCCTCAGCTTCGTCTAATCTCGAATCATGGAAGGTCTGAGCTGCCTCCAGATATTCTGGATCGTTTGCTAGATTGCGAGCAATCGTCCGGCGATCTACGCCAATCTCTTGGGCAATCGTTGAGATTGAAACGCCTTCGGCGACCCGTTTAATGATTGCCTCACGATGGACTGATACAAGGCCAGGTTGTGTCATTCTTGCTCTCTTCCTCTGTTCAGCGCCGCTCTGTGTTCAGCGTATCACACACCAGTACACTTTTGCAAGCATTTTCTATCCGTTTTGATCTTTTTTCGGATAGCTACTAATCAGCGGCTATTGATTTCATTCATTCTTTTGGTGGTTAATTAGTTCTATTTATCCTTGCATTCAATACTTGATTAGGTAGGTCTGTTTTATCGACTATCCTTCTAATACGCGCTGCACTTAAACGCGCCAATTCTGATAACTCGAAAGGATTCAATCATGTCTGACAATAAGCAAAACTGGAGCGAATTACTTAGCGAAGCCGTTACCATTCCAGGTCGTTTATCTGAGTGCTATTCCGCCTTCTGGAACTATTCAATAGGAAATCAAGCTGCCGCAGCATCTCAACTTGCTGCCCGTGGTTTGCCTATCTCGCCTATAGCTTCCTTTAAGGCTTGGAAAGAAAAAGGTAGGTCTGTTAAGAAAGGCGAAAAGGCAATTGCTCTTTGTATGCCATTGACCGGCAAGAAGGAAAACAAGGAAACCGGCGAGACTGAAACCTTCGCATTCTTTGCCTGGAAGAATAATTGGTT
>JAUGSS010000170.1:0-80639 GCA_044426515.1 Methylococcaceae bacterium
AGACGCCGCCGACAGCCGACGCAGCGCTGTAGCCGGTCAGCGTGAGTGTGCCTTTCGGCGTCGTCACGGAAACCGGCGCATCAAACAACGTGCCTAATTGCGCCAAGGTAAGCGTAGTATCGCCAACCGTGACGTTCGCCAATCCATCAGCCGCCGACAGTGTCACCGTGCCGGTACCGGTTTCGCTGGTGTCGCCGATAGCGGTCAATCCCGCTTCCGTTACGGTGGTGTAGCCGGTGTCCATGCCATTGCCGTCCGCCGGAATGATAGTCGGTGCGCCGTCGGTCACGCCGTTGACGGTGATTGTCAGTGTAGTGCTGCCGGTATCGCCGTCGCTGTCGGCCAGCGTGTAGCCGAAGGTTTCGCTCAGGCTGTTGCCGGTTTTGAGCGCGTTCACCGCGGTATTGCTAGTGTCCAGCGTATAACGGTAGCTGCCGTCGCTGTTCAGGGTCAGGCTGCCGTAGCGGCCCGCCAGAGCCTGCCCTATTGTCCCGTTGGTTGCACCGAAGCTTACCGCCGTTACCGGCGTTGCGGTCGTGTCCGCGCCGATCCGGTCGGCAAGGTCGCCGACACTGCCCGATGCAAAAACGTTGCCGCTTATCGTTGTTTCTGCGGTGGTGGTGTCTTCGCTTAGGCGGTTGGCGTCCGCATTGGCGGTCGGCGCATCATCGACGATGCGTATCGTCAGGGTAGCGTCGGCAGTGCTTCCGCCCGCATCGGTGATAATCAACGCTATCGCGTCCGTGTTTTCAGCCGCGCCCGGTGTGTTTTGTGCTTGCGTCAGCAGGTAGCTGTACGCCAGGGTACCGCCGGTCGAGACGCCGCCGACAGCCGACGCAGCGCTGTAGCCGGTCAGCGTGAGTGTGCCTTTCGGCGTCGTCACGGAAACCGGCGCATCAAACAACGGGCCTAATTGCGCCAAGGTAAGCGTAGTATCGCCAACCGTGACGTTCGCCAGTCCGTCCGCCGCCGACAGGGGCACCGTGCCGGTACCGGTTTCGCTGGTGTGGCCGGTAGCGGGCAATCCCGCTTGCGTTACGGTGGGGTAGCCGGGATCCATGCCATTGCCGCCCGCCGGAATGAGAGTCGGTGCGCCGGCGGTCACGCCGTTGAGGGTGGTTGTCAGTGTAGTGCGGCCGGTGGCGCCGTCGCTATCGGGCAGCGCGTAGCCGAAAGATCCGCTGAGCGTCGTGCCGGGTTTGAGCGCGTTGACCGGTGTAGTTCTCGGTGGTCGCCGATTCCTGTAGCTGACGTCGCCGTTCAGCGTCAGGCTGCCGTAGCGGCCCGCCAGAGCCTGCCCTATTGTCCCGTTGGCAGCACCGAAGCTTACCGCCGTTACCGGCGTTGCGGCCGTGTCCGCGCCGAGCCGGTCGGCAAGGTCGCCGACACTGCCCGATGCAAAGACGTTGCCGCTTATCGTTGTTGCCGCGGAGGTGGTGCCTTCGCTTAAGGGGTTGGTGGCGGCCTGGGGTGTCCTCGCATCATCGACGATGCGTATCGTCAGGGTATCGTCGGCAGTGCTTCCGCCCGCATCGGTGATAATCAACGCAACCGCGTCCGTGTCTTCAGCCGCACCCGGTGTGTTTTGTGCTTGCGTCAGCGTGTAGCTGTACGCCAGGGTACCGCCGGTCGAGACGCCGCCGACAGCCGACGCAGCGCTGTAGCCGGTCAGCGTGAGTGTGCCTTTCGGCGTCGTCACCGCGACCGGCAGGTCGGACAACGTGTTCAGCTGCGCCAGGGTGACCCGGGTGCCGCCGACCGTCATGCTCGCCAGTCCGTCCGCCGCCGACAGTGTCACCGTGCCGGTACCGGTTTCGCTGGTGTCGCCGATAGCGGTCAATCCCGCTTCCGTTACGGTGGTGTAGCCGGTATCCATGCCATTGCCGTCCGCCGGAATGATAGTCGGTGCGCCGTCGGTCACGCCGTTGAGGGTGATTGTCAGTGTAGTGCTGCCGGTGTCGCCGTCGCTGTCGGCCAGCGCGTAGCCGAAGGTTTCGCTCAGGCTGTTGCCGGTTTTGAGCGCGTTCACCGCAGCATTGCTAGTGTCCAGCGTATAACGGTAGCTGCCGTCGCTGTTCAGGGTCAGGCTGCCGTAGCGGCCGCTCAATGCCTGCCCTATCGTACCCTGAACGTCGCCGAAACTGACCGCCGTCACCGGCGTTGAAGTCGTGTCCGCGCCGATTCGGTCGGCAAGATCGCCCGCGCTGCCGGCGCTAAAGACGTTGCCTCTGGTAATCGTTGCTTCTACTGTCGTGCTTTCAGTTACTGCATTATCATCCGCATTGGCGGTCGGCATGTCGTCAACGATTCTGACCGTCAGTGTACCGTTGGCCGTAGCTGCCGCAGTGGTAATATCAGTCACCACGAGAGCTATAGTATCGGTACTCTCTGCCGCAGTACCACCGATATGCGCTTGCCGCGCGTTGAGCATGTAGCTATAGCTGAGGGTACCCGCTATCGGAGCCGATGCGGGACCGTTGGTAATGGCAAAACCGGTGACTTTCAACGTACCTTCGCCGGTAGCAATACCCGCAGACGGCGAGCCGGCACTGAATCCGGCAAGTTGCGCCACAGTAAAAGTGGTGCCGCTTAACGAGATCGAAGCCATACCGTCTGCCGCCGTCACGGCTAGGGTACCGGTAGTAATGTGGCTGTTATCGCTGGGGGCTACTAAGCCCTTTTCATAGACTTCCACCTCACCGGCCGATCCACCGTTACTATCGTTCGGAGTGATCGTCGGCTCGCCGTCGGTGACGCCATTGATGGTAATGGTTAACGTAGAGGCACTGGTGTCGCCGTCCGTATCGGTAATAGTGTAGGCAAAAGTTTCGGTTAAGGTCTGGCCGTTTCTCAGTGCATTGACTGCGATATTGGTGTTGTCCAAGGTATAACTGTAGCTGCCATTGGCATTCAGCGTCAGGCTACCGTAAGTACTGTTAAACGCAGCACCGACACTCTTGGAACTCCCGCTGAAACTCACTGCGGTCACCGGCGTTACGCTGCTGTCTGCTCCTATTCGGTCGGCAAAATCGTTCGCACTGCCCGACGCAAAAATATTGCCGCTAGTGCTGGTCGCCGCCGTCGTGCCTTCGCTGACGATATTGCTATCGGGATTTGCTGTCGGCATATCGTCTATGATGTCCACTGTCAGTGTACCGCTAGCTGTGCCGCCACCCGCATCAAGGATAGCCAAGGTAATCGCGTCATTGTTCTCTAGCTCGCCTGGCGTGTTTTGCGCTTGCGCCAGCGTGTAGCTATACGCCAATGCGCCGCCGGTGGACACGCTGCCTACATTAGTGGTCGAATTGTAGCCGATCAGTATGAAGACGCCTTTCGCTGTAGTCACTGTGATCGGTACGCCGCTCAATGCATTTAATTGCGTCAGCGTAACCGTTGTACCGCCGACGTTGATGCTGGTCAACCCGTCCGCCGCCGTCAGTGTTACCGTGCCGGTAGTGGTCTCAGTGCTGTCTCCAGCGCTGGTCAATCCCGCTTCCTGTACCGTGGCATCGCCAGTGGCGGCGCCGTTTCTGTCAACCGGCACAATGCTGGGTACACCGTCGGTCATGCCGTTAATGGTGATAATGAGGTTGCTGTTGCTGGTGTCGCCATCCGCATCGGTGATAGTGTAGGCAAAACTCTCATTCAAAGTCTGGCCGTTCTTTAGCGCATTTACCGCCGGATTGGAATTATCCAAGGTATAGCTGTAACTGCCGTTGGCGTTCAACGCCAGAGTGCCGTAACTGCCGCCTAAATTCACTGCCGTCACCGGCGTTGCGGTCGTGTCCGCGCCGATTCGGTCGGCGACATCGCTTGAGCTGCCCGAAGCAAAAACGTTGCCGTTGGTTGTTAATGAATCTTCGGTTATGCTGTTGGCGTCCGCATTGGCTGTTGGCGTGTCGTCGACGATCCTCACCGTCAAGGTATCGTTAGCGGTGCCGCCGCCCGCATCGGTAATACTCAAGGCAATCGCGTCAGTGTTCTCCGTAGCTCCCGGCGTATTCTGTACGTGCGTCAGTGTGTAGCTGTACGCTAAGGTACCGCCAGTCGAGATGCCGCCCACGTTTGAGCTTGAGGTATAGCCGGTTAGCGTAATTGCACCCTTCGGCGTCGTCACTGTAACCGGGGTACCGGCCAGCGCATTCAATTGCGCCAACGTGAGTGCCGTACCGCCGACATTAACCCCGGTCAGTCCGTCCGCCGCCGCTACTGTGAACGTGCCGGTAGCGGTCTCGCTACTATCGCCGACGCTAGTTAACCCTGATTCCTGCACTGTAGTCTGGCCCGTGGCTGCAGCGTTGCCGTCCACCGGAATGATGCTGGGAGCACCATCGGTGATGCCATTGATGGTGATGGTCAGCGTGGTAGTGCTGAGATCGCCGTCGTTATCGATAATCTGGTAGCTAAAGACGTCAGTAAGCGCAGTACTATCAGCTTTTAGGGCATTGATCGTGGTGTTGCTGTCGTCGAGATCGTAGCTGTAGCTGCCATTGGCGCCGATAACCAAGGTGCCGTAAAGGCCGGTGACGCTAACACCGTCAGTACTGGTGGTACCGCTTGTCACTGATGTGGTTGGCGTGGTGTTGCCGGCGATAACGTTGATAACCGGGTTAACGCAGGTGTCGGCGCCTTGGCGGTCGGCAACGTCGCCCGTACCGCCTGAGGCAAAGACGTTACCTATGAGGTTACCGGCCTGACTGGCGACAGTACCTTCGTTAAGGGTGTTGGCGTCTGCGTTTGCGGTGGGCACGTCGTCTACGATTTTCACCGTCAAGGTACCGTTAGCTGTGCCGCCACCACCATCGGTGATAGTTAGGGCAATCGCGTCAGTATTCTCAGTTGCTCCCAATGTGGTCTGTACTTGCGTTAGTGTGTAGCTGTACGTCAGGGTACCACCGGTCGAAACGCCACCCAAACCTGAGCTTGATGTATAACCGGTCAGCGTAATCGTACCTTTCGGCGTGGTCACAAGAATCGGGGTAGTGTCCAAATTGGTCAACTGCGCCAGTGTAACTGCTGTGCCGCCAACATTAACGACAGCCAGTCCGTCCGCCGCCGATAGCGCGACGGTGCCGGTATGGGTTTCCGAGGTATCGTCAACAGTCGTCAGGCCGGCTTCGTTTACCGTCACCTGTCCGGTCTCGCCTGCGCCGTTGCTGTCATTAGGGGCGATAGTCGGTGTACCGTCGGTGACGCCGTTGATGGTGATGGTCAGTGTGCTGCTGTTGGTGTCGCCGTCCGCATCGGTGATGGTATAGCTAAACGTTTCGATCAGTGTCTGAGTATTGCGTAACGCATTGACTGCGGCGTTGGTATTGTCCAGCGAGTAGCTGTAACTGCCATCGTTATTGAGTGTCAAGCTGCCGTAGCTGCCGCTCAATGCCTGCCCTATTGTGCCGCTGGAGCCCCCGAAATTCACTGCCGTGACCGGTGTTAGTGTCGTATCCGCGCCGATTCGATCGACGACATCGCCGGTCTCTGCGCCGGTTACGCCAAAGACGTTACCGTCGATAGTGCTGGCCGTGGTGTCGGTGCGCTCGGTAACGCTACGGGCATCGGCATTCGCCGTCGGTACGTCGTCGACGATTCTCACCGTCAGTGTGCCGGTACCGGTGACCGCTGCCGTGGTGACGTCGGTCACCACCAGAGCAATAGCGTCAGTGCTCTCCGTCGCCCCTGTGTGCGCCTGCCGCGCATTCAGCGTGTAACTGTAGCTGAGTGTACCTGCCGTCGGCGCCAATGCTGGACCACTGGTGATGGCAAAACCGGTAACTTTTAGAGTGCCTTCGCCGGTATCGATGTCCGCCGACGGTGCGCCGGTACTGAAGCCTGCAAGATCCGCCACGGTAAAAGTGGTGCCACCCAGGGTGACCGAAGCCATGCCGTCGGCTGCCGTGACGGCTAGGGTACCTGCGGTGGTCTGGCTGTTGTCGCTCGGGGCTACTAGGCCTTTTTCAAAAACGTCCGCTTCACCGGACGAATCGCCGTTACCATTGTTCGGAACAATGCTCGGCCCACCGTCCGTGTTGCCGTTGATGGTGATGCTTATTTGCGCGGTATCGGCACCGCCCTGCCCATCGCTGATAGTGTAGGTAAAATAGTCGAGCAAGGATTGTCCATTGGCAAGCTGGTTCACCGCGATATTGGCGTTGTCGAGCTGGTAGCTGTAGCTGCCGTCGGCGCCAACCCTGATCGAACCATAACTACCCGAGATCAGAGTCCCATTGATACCGGTTGTACCGCTGGCGACAGGCGTAGTGCTTCCAGTCGCGCCTTCGGTGCCGGTGCGCAATGCGGTAACGGTCAAGGTATCGCTTTCGGGATCGCTGTCGGCGCTAGTATTGGGCGAACCGACGCCAGTGATGACATTGCCGGTCACGGTATTGGGCACAGCGTCTTCAATGATCGCATGGGTATCATCCACCGCAAGCGGCATATCATTCTGCGCCGTGATGGTCACAGTGATCGTCGCATCGCCCTCAAGGCTGCCGCCGGTGCCCTGAATACCGGCTTGGTTATCGTCGTTAAAGCGATAGCGTAACGAGACGTTGGCGGGCGGAGTATCGGAATCCAGCGCATAGGTCACCGCGCTGACTATGGTATTCACCTGAGCACTGGTTGCCGCTGAGCGGAAAGTGATGACCATTTGGCCGCCGCTGTTGCCGGTGATGTCGGCTATTGCGGCGCCGCTGACGGAAATCTCATTTCCGGCCACGCTAACGGTGCCATTTAGGCCGAAGTTATCCTCGGTATTGACCGAGAAACCGCCGATGCCGTTGTCTCTGGCAATAGTCAGAGTCGTACCGCCGAAATCATCGACGGATTGCGTAACGATTTCGATGTCGCCTATGGCTACGCTGGAATCGAGGACGATTGGAATACCAATTACCATGCGGTTGCCGGCGGTATCGACACCTTCTGCGAAAGTCGGCGTGGCGTCGAGCGTATTGACCGTCGGCGCATCATTGACCGACGTAACCGAAGTCGTCAGCACTACGCTATTGCTGCTATTGCTGTATTGGCTGGTACCGCCGGCATGATGCGTACTATCCGGAGCTGTGTTGGCGTTAGCGTCGCCCGAGACATTGATAGTGCTTTCAGTCGTTACGGCTCCGGCGGAGTTATCGATTAACTGCAGCGTCAGCGTACCGGGCGTACCATTCCAGTTGGCAACGGGGACGAAGCGCAATTGTCCGGCAGGAGACAGGACGAAGGCGTTGCTCGTTGAAACCGCAGGCAAGTTGGTCCAGGTCGAGTTAGAGGTCTTATAGTACTGCCAAACGCCATGAGTACCCGCAGATTCGCCATTGCTGACGATCGCGATGCCGGCAAAGCCATTGGCGTTTGAACCGCCGGCTATCTGATCAGCGCTATCGACGAACTCCGCGCTGAACAGGTTAGTTACCGTATTACCGGCCGGATTGGCCGTGTCTTCGGTGATCGGATTTAATATAACGGCCGTGCTGTCGAGATGTGTCGGCGCATCGTTAACCGCCGTCACGGTAATGCCGATGGTATTGGTGGCGGCAGCAATAGCAGTAGCATTGCCGTTAACAGTCGGATCAATGGTTCTCCGGGTTTCAGTGGTTCCGTTCCAGGTGCTGTAGCTGCCGGCATAGCTGTTGTCCAGAGCACGGACAGTCAAAGCGGGCGGCGTACCGTTCCAGTTGGCGACCGGCACGAAACGCAGCTTGTTTGTCGCATTGGACTGCAACACCAAGGCTTGGGTCGTCGCATTGTCCGCCACAGCACCAATGTCGTGCCAGTGTGAGCCGTTATCGGATGAGTACTGCCAACTGCCCTGAGTGCCGGCGTTTGCCGTGTTGCCGACAATGGCTATGCCCGCTAGGGTGTTGGTCGTGTCAGTGTCCGAAAAACTTAAACCAAGCAGAGCATTTATTGCCAGGCCGCTGTTGGTCGCCGGATCTTCGGCAATGCCTGTAATAGTGGTGTTGCCCATGCCGTTCGGCGCGTCGTTAGCACCGGTGATCGTAATGGTGACCAGCGTACTGACCGCTTTGTTGCTGGAATCTTTAACCTCAATGTAATACTTGAGGGTTACGGTCTGACCCGCCGCAATGAAATTGAGCGCAGCTTCTGTGTTGGTATAAGTCCAATTGACTGTACCGCTATTGCCGAAAGTGACAGGAGTGATGCTGAAACCGCCCTGAAGAGCGGTGATCTGTCCCGCGCTAAGGGTTCCGCCCGTCCAGACCGCGGAATCATTCAGCACCCTGGCGGTTATCGTGTTGCTCAAATCCACATCGGCAAAAGATGCCGAACCGCTGCACGACAATGATGCCGAGCCCTCGGTAATAGCGCCGGTTACTACAATGGGGGTCAATACCGGGCTGTCATTGGTGCCGACAATGGTTACCGTGACTGTAGAGCTATCGGTACCGCCGGAGTGGTCATCCACAGTAATCTGATAGGTGAAGGTGAGTTCCTCGCCTTCCGCCAACCAATTGAAATTTTCGGGAGAGGAATTAAACGCCCAATTGATCTTGGAGCTTTGCAGCAAATTAGTGTCGGTCGTCGTTGCCGTGAGCAGGCTAAGAACCTCAGTGTCGGTCAGTGTCAGGTCAGGGCGCAACAGTGTCGTTCCGTCTTTATGTACACCGCTGATTGCAACCGAATCCACGGCCACGGTCACGGCGTTACTGGTATCGACATCGTAGAGCGTCAAACTGCCCGAACCACTCAGTGACGCATTGGTTTCATCCAAGCGCACCGAACTTACCGTGGTATCCAACGTACCTGTTGAACTCGTCAAAGACGGGTTGTAGGTCACCAAGGTCGTGGGAGTGGTGGCGACAATAGTTGAGCTATGCAGGAATTCACCTTTGACATCCTGTAAATCGTTCAGCGATGATTTGATGCCCAGGGTGAAGCCATTCCA
Organism: Methylococcaceae bacterium; assembly: GCA_044426515.1. Taxonomy (GTDB): domain Bacteria; phylum Pseudomonadota; class Gammaproteobacteria; order Methylococcales; family Methylomonadaceae; genus Methylobacter_A. The sequence goes on from JAUGSS010000170.1 coordinate 8,900, forward strand.
ATTTTCATTGACTGTTGTGCTCCATGACACCGATGAAAAAGTACCTTTGAAGCGAATGACGCCGTGGGGCTCACCACCTGTCGCGTTCAGTTCGTAATAAGTGATCCCATTAATGACATTGGTCACTTTTACCATGTTCCCATTTCCCCAATAACCCTGACCTTGGCTAATAATGTCAAAATCCCGGTCGAAGCGATAGCCGTTACCGTTCAAGCTGACATAGGCAAAATAAAGGTTGGTTACCGGCGCCGAAAAAGTCAGGGAACGGTTACCAGCAGGGTTGAAAGCAATAATGTCAGACGAGGTTGGAGCCGCTACTCCTGTGCTGATATAAGGTGCAGTAGGTACAAAATAGTTGGTGCCGCCACTGGTAGTAACAAATGCGAAGCCTACCGAATTTGTCAGGGTAGCGTTAACTGTGCCGGTTTCCGTGGTAAAAGTTCCGTTAACCGTGTGAGTAGAGCCGCTATCAACATAGCTGGTCCAGTTTATCCATTTCACCGGCACGGTATCCAGGGAACTCGTCGGATCCTTCAGGGTAAGAGCGACGGTCAACACGACATCAACATAACCATTAGCCATATCCGTGGCGGTGATGGCCTGGCCCGGCTGAGCGACACCCAAATAGCTCAGACGCACCGTGTCACCGACAACCACCCCCGTAGCCGGAATCGCCAACCGGAAAGTCGGGTTAGCATTACCCGTCGTCAGCTGGGTGGTATCGCCGTTGCCGGTCAGGATTTGCGGAGCATCGTTGGTGCCATTGATGGTAATGGTTAAGGTGACGGTAGTCTTGGCGCCGCGATTATCGCTCACGGTGTAACTGAAGGTATCGGTTAAGTGCTCGCCGACAGCCAAGGCCTGAACGGCTCCCAGCGTGTTATTAAGGGTATAGGTATAGCTGCCGTCCGCCGCAACATTGACGCTGCCATAGCTGCCGGCAACGCCGGAACCCACGCCGGTAGCGATAGAACCAGCCGGTGTACCCGACGCCACACCGGTCACGCTCAAGGTATCGCCTGAATCCGGATCGCTGTCATCCGTGCCGTCTGTTAAAACATTGCCGCCAACCGTGCTGGTGTCTGCTGTAGACGCGCCTTCACTCAAACTATTGGTATCCGCAACGGCAACCGGCAACCGATCAATGTTGACCCTGATCGTTCCGGTTACGGTTTTAAATCCAAGGTTACCCTGATCTTGCCCCGAACCGGCACTGCCGCCGCCGGTTGTATTAGTGTTTTGATCGTTGAAAGTCAGGGTCAGGTCAACATAATCGTAAGACAAGTTTCCGGGCGCGGTAACGGTATTGCGATAGGTCAGGCTATTCAGGGTTTCATTGACCCGTGCAGCGGTAGCCAAACTATTCCAGGTAATCGACAGCGTACCGCTAGACTGGGTATAACTGCCGATGGTCGTGCCGGACAAAACCACATTGCCCGATGCGGCCGAGAGGGTAGCCAGATTGCCGCTGTTACCGAATGCATCCTCGCTGCTGGGGGAGCCGGTGCGGGCGATTTGTAATGTGCTGCCGTTCCAGTTGTTGCCGCCTAGCCCGGAGCCGCCGCTATGACCGATTTGGGCGATCTCGCCCGCGGTAAGCGCTCTACTCCAAAAACCGAAATCATCGATGGAGCCGGCATGGGCATCGTAGTTTTGTCCACCACTAAACTGCGTTGCATTGGCAGCGCCGATTGAAAAATTATAATTGGCCAGAGGAAAAGTGGCCGTAGCGGAGGCGCAAAACACGCCATCAACATACAGGGAAAGAAGGGAACCATCAGCCGTGAGAGCAATGTGGTGCCAAGCATCGTTATTGATCAGGGGACCGGAGGTATAGGAAATATCTCCGCCTGTAGAAAGGCCGTGGTAGAAGCCGATATGCCCCGCTTTGGTGATGATTTGCAGGTCTCGGCTATCCCCGCCGCTCGTAACCATGCCAAAGAGGGTGGGATTTAGATAATCGTTGCCGCTGCCACTGCTGGCGCGCGATTCGGTGGTCTTGACCCACATGCCCACCGAGAATTGGGAACGGCCGGTAGTCATGGCGAGCGGCACGCTGACATAGTTATTCGTACCATCGAATGACAAGGCGTTGCCAAATTGACCCGCTACACTGGTAGCACCGTTATTTGTGCCATTGTAGTTGTTCCCGGATGAATCGGTAGCACCCGCGTCAAAGTTGTAGTAAGCGAGCAGGCCATTGTTGACCGTCCATTGGGCCGCTTCCAGATCGAGGTCGGACAATAGGGCGTTGGCGTCGATAACCGCCGTACCTCCCTGGATATAAGTGTTGGTCGAGGTGGTATCGAGACCGGTCAAGGTGGGCGTATCATTAATACCGATAACATTGATCGTGCCGGTGCGGGTGGCCGTCATCTTCGTGGAAGCGCCCGACGAACTGGTATTGCCGCCGTCGTTCAGGGTAACGGTCACTGCGCGTGTTGGGCTAGCCCCGGAAACAGTCGGATTTTCGCTGGTGCTGCTATAGCCGATTTGCAAAATTAGCGCGTCTACAGCGGCGGAGGTGGCATTGTTCGTGGTAAAAGTGATGACGAGGTCTGCGGCAGAGCCTCCTGACAGTGTGCCGATTTCATTACCATTGTACGAGACCGTAGAACCGCTAACTATGATACCGTTGCTTCCGCTGACCAGACTCAATACATCACCCGGCACATAGCCGACAAAAGCAATTCGCAGTGAGCCGCCATTAAATTGGCCGGCATCAGGATCGCTAACACTGCTTCCGGTCAGAAATTGCAAAGCAGTGACGTCACCTTCGGTATAAGTGCCGCTAATAGCGGGCGTCCCCAGAGTCGGCGCATCGTTTACCGAGGTAAAATTCACCGTGGCGGTCGCTGTGCGTTCCAGCGCTGTACCGGTGCCGATATTCTGGCCGTCATTCAGTGTAAATGTAACGACGCGGGCGGCATTGGAAGGATTGTCCGAGGTATTGGAATAGGCGATTGCGCGCATCAACGCTTGCGTGGCGGCAAGGCTGGCGCTGGAATTGAGGCTAATCTTTAGCGCTGTATTATTAGCGCCGTTCAAAGTGACATCAATAAGACCAATTTCGGTGTTGTTGTAACGCACCGAATTGCCGCTGGTCGTGATGTTACCAACAGCAAGAATCGTTAACTGGTCCGGGCTTTCGCCATTAGCGGTAATCTGAGCCTGTAAGTAACCGGTATCAAAATGGGTAGGCTGGTCGGGATCGGAAGGTACCGCTCCGGCTGCAATCACAGCTGCCGTGCCGTTCTCCGTATAATTAGTGCTGGAAGTGCCTGAAATACCGGGCTGATCATTAACCCGCGTGACAGTGAAAGAGCCGCGCACCGCCGCTCCAGCGCCGCCGATATCGGATACACTAGGATCGCCTCCATTGCCGCCGTACTCGACGACATAGCCATTCAGATGGATTGGACCACCGGAAACATTGTTGGGGTAGTCATTCCATGTGCCGTCTGTATATAAATGCGCAAAATTTTCATAACCGGTGCCATGGCTGACTCCGTCATTGGGTTCACCGTTGTTTACGCCAGGACTACCCCAGTTGCTGTAGGCACCATTAAAACTTGCTCCACCGTTCGCACTGCCCTTTCCCTGCCAAAATTTCACACCCTTCTCGGGACCGGTGACCCAGTACCATTGACCTTCAGACGCAGTTTGATTGGCATACAATGCGCTGCCGGCGGCGGCATTAATGACAGAATAATCATCACTGGCTCCCATCCATCCGTTACCTTGTAATTTTGACACCACGAAGGCGTTTTCCGCCGCGGAAGTAATGGTAGCCAAATAGCCGGACAAACCGTTATAGGTTCTCAACTGTGCAGCGGCATTCGCGTCCTGCCAGGCAATATCACTAGCCGATACAAATTCGTAATATCGAACCTTACCGTCGGGATGCGAGAAATAAGGAGTTGCAGAACCGGATGATACGACGAACGTCCGGTCTGCCGGGTCCGGCGCGTCTAAGTTATTAGAGAAAGTAACCGTGCGCAGCACCTGCTCAAATTCGGCGGCAGTTCCCCCAGCCGCTTTGGTTAACGTTAGAAACCCCGTCGTTGCATTGAAGCCGGCGGTAATGCCGGTACTACCCACAGTAGCGGATAGTGCATCTCCGGTCTTGCTGTTCTCGATGGTAATCTTCAACTCACTCAAGCCATCACGCGGCGCATCAATAGTCGCGTTTGGCGCTATCACAACGGACGTTTGCTCAGTGAAATTATTCAGCGTAGCCAATGTGATCGTGTTGGTATCGTCAACTGAAGTGATGTTGATCGTGACGTTGGCCGAGGCCGTTTTGCCCCCGGGATCAGCAACGGTAACGGCGTAAACTTCGGCTGGAGGAGCCGTCCGAAGTGCTTCTATCGCCGCGTCAACGGGGACATAGACATATTCTCCTGTCGTACTCTTCAAATAGAATGCCCCGTAGCTTCCTGTTTTACTGCGATCGTAGGTAACACTTCCATCGGAAAACGATGCAGCGCTGCTTCCCGCCAAGCTGAATCTCAGGTCTGCTGTTGGATTATCGACATCAGCGGCTGTAACCGTGCCTGAAAAATTACTGAAAGTGTCATCGCCCGCCGTGTCGTTATAAATCGTACTGGTTCCCGATATTGTCGGCGCATTATTGAAGCTGACACTTAATGTCACAGTGGCGCTGGCGGACTCGTCGGTGCCGTCGGACACGGTGTAGGTGAAGCTGTCGCCGGTGGTATTGTTTGGAGCAGGCTGGTACTCGGTACTGCCGTCTTGTTTGAAGTAAAGGGTGCCGTTGGTCAAGCTGACTTGTTTCCAGCTGTCGAACGCCAAGTGACCGATGTCGATGCCGCCGATCAGGCTGGCCCAGGCCACGCCGTTGACTTTGGCGATGGTCAAGGACGCAGTCGCGGTCTCGACGTCGCTGTCGGTACCGGCGCTACCGTCGGTGTTGGTAATGATGTTCTTGCCGGTCAGCAGGGTGTCTTCGGTCGCGGTGTAGCTGTTGTTCTTGGCTAACGGGACGTCGTTCGCGGCGGTGACCGTCAGCGCTAAGGTCGCAGTGGTTGTGGTGGTGCCGTCGCTGAGCGTGTAAATGGCGACCGGAACGCTGCCGTTGTAATTAGCCGTCGGGACAAAAGCATAGCTGCCGTTGCTGTTGATGGTCAGGCTGCCTTTGCCGGCGATGGTGGCGGTGGTGCCCGCAGCGTACTCCGTGGCGTCCCCGGCGATGGTGAATTTAGTGATGCTCAGGCTATCGCCGTCGGCATCGCTGTCGGCGCCGCCGGATACCAAAGTGCTGGTAATCAGGCCATTGGCGGCGCTAACCGTCAAGGTCGTGTCTTCGGCAGTGCTGCCGGTATCGTTCTGCGCGACCGGAGTATGGTTCCCGGATAAATCATTATCGGTAATAGTGGCAGTGCCGATAACTGCCGTGTTGCCGGTAAGAGTGCCGGTGATCGAGCCGGTGGAGAGGGTAAAACCCTCCGAACTCTCTACACTGGTGTCGTCTACGATCGCTAAGCGCAGCTTCACAGAGGTTTGGCCTGCGGCAATGGTTACCGCGCCGCTAACGGTGCTCCAGGAGGTGCCGCCGTTAGTGGAAACTTCCAAGGTGTTGGCAGCTGCGGTGTCGGTGCCTAGCGTGGCCGTGCCGTTGCTCAGGCTCGGTGTGAAGCTGACGGCTGTGGTTGATGCATGATCCATGCTCACGGTAAATATCGCATAGCCGCCACTTTCAGTAACCGTCGGGCTGGAAACCGTGAGCGTCGGCGTATCGTCATCCAAGCCAGTGCTACTGCTCGTAGGTGTACCTGTGGTAATCGTGCCGTCGTAGATGGTTCCGGTGCCGTTATCTATGATGGTGTTTGTGGCGTATGCGGATTGGGTTAAGGTTGTACCTGTCGAGATCGTGGTAGCTATTAAGTCAAAAGTTTCAGGTCCTTCATAGATTGTGTCGGTCTCGCTGGCGATTGTGACGCGGACGTAAAACGTGCCGTTACCGGAACTACCGGGAGCGGTTGGCTTGTCACCTGTCGTACCATCCCATGTATAAACCGTCCAGCTTGAGCCGTCATACGAATATTCGATTTTTGCGTAATTGCTTTGAGCACTGTCGAGTTCCAGTGCTGTAGTGCCATTATTCAATGACAGCTCCAAAGGCACACCGGCCGTTCCGGTCACTGTGAACATGGCGTAGGTTGAGCCTTCATTGACAGGGCCGTATGAGGTAACCGATACCGCAGAATCCCGGTCTAGACCCGTTGGGTTGGGATCTTTGGTTCCGGTCGTGTTATTTGGATAAATATCACCTGTTCCATCATCGAGAATGACCGCTGTTCCGGAGAAACTGCGGCCACCGACATTGGTTGCCACTAAGCCGAATGTTTCGGCGCCCTCGTAAACCGGTGTTGCGGTGTCGTTAATAATGGTGGTGCGCACCAGGAGTTTGCCGGTGCCATCCAGTGTGATCGAGGGCGAATAGGCTGTCCAGGTACTAGTACCGCTGTTGAAATATTGGAATGAGGTTCCGTAATCGGAACCACCCAGAGCCGTGCCATCAACCAAGGCCAGGGATGCAACCGTTTGCCCCGCTACGCCGGTCACTTCAAACACCGCGTAAGGCGAGGCTTCATTAACCGTGATGTTATTAACGGCCAGCGGCCGATCGTCATCCGGATTTGAAGTGCTGGGTGTCGGCGATGTGCCGGTGATAGTGCCGTCGTATTTCGTTCCGGAGCCGTCATCCACGATGGTGCTGTTGCCGGAAGCCGCCACGTTGCTGCTGTTGGTGGCGGTCAGTTTCAGGGTTTCCGCGCCTTCGTATGCGGTATCCTGCAATACTGCGACACGCACCAGTAACTTTCCGCCGTCGAAGTTCGGAATGGAAACAGCGCCGCCGGTATAGGCTACCCAAGCCGATCCGTTGTAATACTCCAAGTTAGGAAGTACGTCGTCGCCAATGCCGGCATGACCGTCACCGGTACCGGTAGTGCCCAGCGCCAAAGTGACTTTTTGGTTAACCGAACCGGTTACTGTGAACATCAGGTAGGCGGAAGCTTCGTTAACGGTGGTGCCGGTTACGGTCAAGGCCGGCGCATTGACTGTAATGTTGACGGTATCGGTATCGCTCAGACCTACGGCATCGGTCGAGACCATTTTCAATGTGTCCGTACCCGAATCAAAGCCGGATGCTGCCGTGTAAGTCAGCGATGCGAGCATCGCGTTAATTTCAGCCTGCGTACCGGTCAAGGTAATTGACGATGTGCCGTTAGTTGAGACACTGCCGCTGCCGTTAGCTGTAGCATTTAACGTTCCATATCCCACGGTAAGCGTGGTGGAAGTAACATTGGTGTCGCTGACAGACAGGCCTGAACTGAACGTGAGAGGCGTTCCGTAAGTTGCTGTTTTGTCGCCGATAGTGTTGACCGGGGCGACATTGCCGTTAATTATCGTAATTTTCAGTGTGGCCGTATCTGTGCCGCCGTTAGGGTCGCTGAGTTTGTAAGTGAAGGTGTCCACGGAACCGTCGGCACTAGAGGTTGCCGTATAGGTATAACTGCCGTCGGATTGGATTACCAGTGTGCCGTAGGTTCCGGTAATCGTCGCTCCGGCAGCTGGCGTGAATTGCAAGTTGGTGTTAAGAGTTCCTGTATAGGCTTGGCTAAGTTTTACGAGTCGTGTGCCTGAATCGGTAGGGTCGACAGATATCGACGAAATGGTGGTGCCGCTCGTAATGCCGGTGCCGGATACGGTCATGCCTACGGAGAGGCTAACTGCAGTGTTGGATACGGAAATGACGCTGGTGTTTGGGGTGCCTACTGTAGGTGTCAAAGTTGGTGCCGTTTTGTTGGCAGCGATATTAGGCCAAGTCAACGTTATATTATTGGAAAGTGTTAAACCCGCGCTATTATCCAGCACGATTGTTCCTATATCGCTACTCATGGTAACGACACCTGTGGTTCCGGCAGGAACTCCAGTGCCGCTCAATGTGACCACATCATTGCTTGCCGGCTTATTACTAGACGCAAAAGTAACTGAAAAACTACTGTAAGTAACAGTTTCATTATTAGCTGCAAACGGCGTACCTGCCGTTATGTCATAAATGGTGGCGCCGCTTGCCCCTAAGGTAGCGCCTTTGCTGGCCTGGGACACCACCAGTGAGGCGTTATTTCCATCGGGGTCGTTGTCATTGGGCAACACATAGTCGCTTATGCTATGGCTGGTGGTGTAATACACGAAATTGGTGTCATTAACCGCATCAGGCGCAACATTGGTATTAGCGGTGACAGTGAGGGTCAGGGTATAGGCAGAAGTACTGTATACCGTGCCATCGCTGACCTTAAATTGCAGCGACTCGCTAGCCGTGCCGGTATAGCGTAATTTACCGGCGCTAATGTCAGCAACGGTGAATTCCTGATTGGCCGATGCGCTTACCCATGCGGAACCGTTGTAATATTCAAGAGTTCCGGTGCTGGGCAAGGTGGTTATTTTAATTTTGCTTAAAGCATCGCCATCGACGTCGTTGTAAGTGCCAAAATCGTTCAAGGTCAATAACGTTTTAGTATTGGCGTAGACACTGAGCGAGTCATCGGTCGAGGTTGGTGGATCATTAACCGGGGTAATGGAGATCGAAAGATTAGCCGTTGCCGTGCCGCCCTTGCCATCGGATGCCGTGTAGGTGATTGCCGGCACCGCGCCGGTATAATTAGCGGTCGGGGTAAAGGTGTAACTGCCGTTAGCGTTCATCGTCAGGCTGCCAACATCGGAGATAACGTAAGCGCTTCCTACAACGAAAGGACCTGCCTGCCCGCTGATTGTAAAAGCGCTTACGGTCAAGCTATCCGCGTTGGCATCCGTATCATTGGTCAACACATTTGCTGTTATCGAACTATCTTCCGTTACTGTCGCAGTATCGTTGCTAGCTACTGGTGCGCTGTTGGGGACGATGAAGGAATTCAGCGCCGTATCGACCGGGTCGCTGCTGGTGCCGTATTGCGTGCTGCCGGCAAATTTGGACGGATCCATGCAGAAGATGTAACTGGTATCGCCTACACTGTTAATCAGGCCATCAGGTCCGGTGGCGTAAAAGAACAAGCCTTCTACCGTGTTGCCGGTTTTAATCAGGCGGCTAATTACGCCGGAAACACTTTGGCTGTTACCGCTGCCGTCTGTGTAAACCAGGTTGCCGGAAACATTGTTTCCTGAAAAATAAAGGGTGCCGGGATCGGCCGATACAAATTTGAAATTGGTACCGACAACGGCAGAGGCGTTAGTGGTAATGTTCTGTGCCTCCTGGCTCCAAGAGCTTGGCGTCCCTTGATATACCTTAGTAAAGGTGATCGCAGCATCTTCAACTTCATAGGCCTGACCATCCAGATAGATAGTTGAATGGTCGTCCTCGGAAGCGATGCGCGTACGGTCGGCATCGCTCAGATCGAAATTCATGACAGCAGAAGCAAACGCTTCCCCTTCATCGCCTGTGGTGTCGATCTTGCCGTTCAGTTTGCTGTCCAAACTGTGGCCAAACTCTTCAATCAAGATACGGCTAACAGTTTCCGTTGTTGGATTTGTCGACAACCAATCTTTATTGATGAAGATTGTAGGGGCACCGTTCGGGCCTTGTGCGGCAAAAGCACCCAATACGCCGCTAATTTGGTCGTTAGTGATAGCTTTAACCTGGATCGAATAGTGGCCTTCCAGAATGTCCAGCCGGAGAGGTTGAGCAGCTTCCTGCCATTCCTGAGAAGGTGTGCTTTGCTGACCGTTAAATAATGTAAATAGTTGGTCGCCTGCATCAGGCTGTTGCAGGAATTGGGAGACCAGTCGTTCGGCATCGGCTTGAACTGAAACCAATGAAGGCGCTACATCAGCCGAAGCTCCGGTGAAATAACCGCTATCTATTTGTTCGTAGGCGACTGATTGAGCCTGAGCTGTATTTTGCTCATGCTCCGAATCTCCCCCATTTTGCACACTGTTGATGGCCGTATAATCTTGCGACCAATCGGCCTTCACACCTGTCAATGCACTAACCTGATTCAACCAGCCTGAACTTGCTGGCGTTTGCCCATGAAAAACCACTTCGCCTCGGCTCTCGAAACTATCGCCCCAATGCATTAATGCGGTGCTGGTCGAAGGCTCTAGGGCGGCAGTTAACGGTTTATTACCTAACCATTGTGTTTGTCCATCAGTCCACGGCAACACATGCAACTCAATGACATCGGTTCGGGTTTGCAACAGTTCGGAAATTTGTTGATAGCCGTCGCTAGTGCTGTCAATGGTGACGATTTGTGTGTCTTCCGGCGGATTGGCGCGTAACGATGCGGCTTTTTCGTCACGGGAATCGACCACGATAATAATCGGCGACGGCTCATTGTTTGCCTCAATAATCGGGCTGGTAGCTAAATCGGGTTGTGCGGCATCAAGTGGATATTTGCTCTCGGCGGCATTCAATTGAGTGTCAATTGTGGGCGCAACATCGGCATTATGCTCAGTCTCAGCCGTAACAGTCGGATCGACGGCATTACCATGTTTGTCGTCAACACTGTCCTGTTGCACGTCTGTAGCCGTTGCCAACATCGCGCCATCAAAAACCATACGCGGCTCCAGCACTAATCGTAAAGAATGTGACGATTTTTGATACGTTGCTTTTGACCAAGGGCGATTAGTGTGTTTCATGGTGTGCTATTCCATAGACATGTCGACAAAAGACTTTGGGGAGTCGCTATTTTTTGCGAAATATTTTATGTGCATCCATGCCCAACAAACGGCAAAAACTACGCGATTCCTGTCTCGTAGCGACCGTATGCTAACATGCTGCCTGCATAATTATTAGGTGTAGGCGAATACCTAATAATTATATAGGCAAAAGACTACAAAACATGGCATTGTATCCAATTTTAATACCTTTACGCGATGCTCAACTTTAAATGAATTGAAGACAAGGCTGCGACTCCCGTAGAGCTGTTCTATCAAAAGCAATTTTATGAGGGAGAAGGGCCATGTCAGTAGAAGACTTTATATGAATGGGTTGATGACCTGGACCGCAATGGCGTTGTCAAAACGGTGGCGCACAAACGCTGGACCGGCAAACATTACGAAATAGACACCTACCGTTATGTTAGCACCCTTGCGCGATACCGATGATGCGTTGCGCGTGAACGGGTGCGAAATCACCACGCGCGCAGAAACGGCAAGGTTCTGTATCGGAATGCATTCGCCACCTCCTTGGCCGTTAACGATGGCAATGTGGCAGAGGTGATTGCTTCAGGGCGGACGAGGTGGAAGGTTGAAAACGAAAACAATAATACCTTGAAAACCAAGGGTTACCACTTCGAACATAACTTCGGTCATGGCGAACAGTTTTTATCTTCTTTATTGGCAACCCTCATCTTGCTCGCCTACTTGCTGCGTACGTTGTTGGATTTAATGGATGATAAGTTTTGTCTGCTTCGTCAGAAGCTACCTTCGCGCCGGCGTTTGTTCGATGATATGAAGGCGCTTACCACCTACTTGTGTTTTGATAGCTGGGAGCACCTGATCGATTTCATGCTGGAAGGCTGGTCTTATAAGCCGGAAAGTCGAGCCGGTCGCCCCCCAAAGCCTGAAATCGGGTAGTTGTGGTCATAATGAGAATTGCTGTACTTATGCTGCAATGAGGTTTATTTAATGGCGGACCCCATTTTAAATATCGGTAAATACATCGCTACAATCAGGCCGCCGACTAAGATACCCAAAATGACCATAATAATAGGCTCCATTAAGCTGCTCAAATTATCAACCAAGTTATCGACTTCTTCATCGAAAAAATCGGCAACTTTTAACAGCATAGCATCCATAGCACCGGATTCCTCGCCGATAGCCACCATTTGTATCACCATGTTGGGCCATAGATTGGCCTGTTGCATGGCAAATTGAAGTCTTTGTCCGGTTGCTACCTCCTCACGCATTTTTAGAACGGCTTCGGTGTAGATGATATTACCGCAGGCGCCGGCAACGGACTCAAGTGCCTCCACCAAGGGCACTCCGGCTGCCGACATGGTTGCCAAGGTTCTGGCAAACCGTGCGATTGCGGATTTATGTAAAATGAGACCGACTACCGGTAGTTTTAGCATGGTTTTATCAAGGAAATGATTAAATGCCTTTGAGCGTTTTTTAAAATAACCAAAGGTGTAAACGATGCTGACAACGATGCCGACAACAATATACCACCATGCCTGCATCCATTCAGACATGGCAACAACCATTTTAGTGAAAGCCGGCAAGTCTGCGCCAAAGCTTTTGAACATGTCGGAAAATACCGGAACCACGAAAATCAGCAAAATAGTGGTTACGACAAAGGCGACGACGATGACCGCGATCGGGTAAGTCAGAGCTTTTTTGATCTTTTTCTTCATCGACTCGGTTTTTTCTTTGTAGGTAGCGATTTTATCCAGCAGTGTTTCCAGTACCCCTGCTTGTTCGCCTGCTTCAACCAAGTTACACGTTAGCTCATCAAAATACAGCGGCCTTTTTTTAAGCGCTTGAGCTAAGGTGTCGCCGCCTTCGATGTCGACTTTGATGCCCATTAGCAGAACCTCCATGCTGGCATTATCATGGCCTTTGCCGACAATATCGAAAGACTGGACCAAAGGCACGCCTGCTTTAAGCATGGTGGCCAATTGCCTGGCAAAAATGGCTATATCGCCCGGTGTGATAGCCTGGACTTTTTTGGAAAATAAAGGCTTGGGCTTTTTCTTGAATTTAATAACGCGATAACCCTGCCGCCGCAACTCGGTTTTGGCAATGACTTCGCTTTTTGCGGAAATGATGCCTCCGGCTTTCTGTTTGTTTCTGTCGGTTCCGGACCAAACGAAATCTATTTGTTCAGTTTGCTCAGCCATCTTTATTCCTTGGTGATCCGATCAATTTCTTCGAGGCTGGTTATACCCATGCGCACTTTGTTTAGCCCTGATCTGCGCAAATCATTAAAGCCTTCAGCGAGGGCGCACTCCGCCAGTTGATCGGTATTCCCGCCGTTTAATATCAGTGTGCGCATTTTGTCAGTCAGTGTCAGGACTTGATAAACGCCGACCCGGCCTTTATAGCCATTAGTGCAATGATCGCAGCCCACTGCACTGAATATTCTAAGATCGCGCAGCTCTTCTTGTTTAAAACCTGCATCAAGCAAGACTTTGTCGGGAAAGTTGGCGGGGACTTTGCAATGTTCGCAGAGCCGCCGGCCCAAGCGTTGCGCCATAATCAAATTAACGGCGGCAACAATGTTAAACGGCGGTATACCCATTTGCAGGAGCCGGTTTAAGGTTTGCGGCGCATCGTTGGTATGCAGGGTTGACAGCACTAAATGTCCGGTTTGTGCGGCTTTAACGGCAATTTCGGCGGTTTCCAAATCACGAATCTCGCCTACCATGATGATGTCGGGATCCTGCCGTAAAAAGGCCCGTAACGCACTGGCAAAGGTCAGCCCTGCTTTAGGATTCATATTGACCTGATTGATGCCTTCTACGGTAATTTCAACAGGATCTTCGGCAGTGGAAATGTTGCGTTCTATGGTATTGAGAATATTTAAACCGGTATAGAGTGTAACCGTTTTACCGCTACCCGTTGGCCCTGTTACTAATACTAAACCGTAGGGCTTGTTAATAGCCTCAAGAAAAATCCGTTGTTGTTCCGGCTCAAAACCCAGTTTTTCGATACCCAACTGAGCGCTGGTGGGATCTAAAATACGCAAAACGACTTTTTCGCCAAACAAGGTAGGACAGGTATTTACCCGGAAATCAATCGCTCTGTTCTTGGATAAGGTCATTTTGATACGACCATCCTGTGGCACCCTGCGTTCGGCAATATCCATTTTAGACATAACCTTAAGACGAGAGACAAGTCTATTGGCGATACTGGGTGGGGGCGCGGCAACTTGGCGCAGTATGCCGTCCGACCTATAGCGGATGCGGAAGGTTTTTTCGTAGGGTTCCATATGTATATCGGATACTCCTTGTTTTACCGAGTCCAGCAGTATCTTGTTGACGTAACGAACAATGGGGGCATCATCAATGTCTGAGCTGATATCGACTTTAGTGGTATCTTCTTCGCCGCCGGTAATGTCCAGATTACTCAGATCCTCATCAAGCATGTCAGCCATTGAGGTGTCGGCGGCCTCTAAAGAGACTTCGATGGCCTTGATCAGCTTATCTTCTTCAACCAGGATGGCTTCGGGATTAAGGCGGCTGTGAAACTTGAAGTCATCCAGGGCTCGGAAGTCGGTCGGGTCGGATACCGCGACAAACAGTGTTTTGCCTCTAGTAAAGAGAGGAAGCGCATGGCATTTGCGGATCAGCTTTTCGCCGACAAGACTGACAGGAAGTCTACGGCAGTCGATGGCATCCAAGTCAAAAAAAGGTACGCCGAATTCTTGTGAGGCTTGGGCCGCCATGGCTTTGCTGTTAATGAGCTTGTTGGTGACAAGATAGCGTATTAACGGGATTTGATTTTTCTGTGCTTCCTGACTATGAATTTGCGCATCACTCTCAGTTAGCAAGCCCTTTTCAATCAAACACCGTGTAAGGCCGCTAAATTGTAAATCTGTTGATGCGGTAGTCATAGGATGATTGCTTTGTCAGTTGTTTAAGCAGATACAAATATAGGTGAAAAAGGCCCAAGGTACAAGGCTAAAAGAGGCTTGCCCCTTTTAGCCTACCTAAATTTATAACGCCCGAATTTTATGCTGCTGTTGTTCAAGGTTGTTCAGCATTGAGCGTAAATCGGCCAGCTTGGTTTTCTCTTTTTCAATCACTTCCGGCGGCGCTTTATCGACAAACGCGGGATTATTTAACTTGCCTTCGACTCTGGGCAAGTCATTGTTGATTTTTTGTATTTCCTTTTCCAGCCGAGCCAGTTCCGCTTCCTTGTCGATTAAGCCGGCCATCGGAATCAGGATTTTCATCTCGCCAACTAGCGACATCGCCGATTCCGGGGTGGTTTCATCGCTGCTTAACCAAGTGATCGATTCCAGCCTGCCCAGCTTTTGCAAATAAATCCGGTTGTTGGCCAAGCTCTGTTGATCGCTATCCGAACCGTTTTGCAGTAATACCGGCAACGGCTTGCCGGGGGCGATATTCATTTCACCGCGAATGCGGCGTACGCCCAGAATAAAATTCATCACCCAGTTGGTTTCGGCGATTGCATTGCTGTCGATTTGCGTTTCATCGGCAACCGGGTAGGGTTGCAACATAATGGTACCTTCCTGCGCCACGCCGGTTCCCGAAACACCGGCCAGAGGCGCAACGCGCTGCCAGATCTCTTCGGTGATAAACGGCATGATTGGGTGCGCCAAGCGTAAAATCGATTCTAAAACCGTCAGCAGGGTTTTACGGGTGCCGCGTTGCAGAGCCTCATTATCCGATTGCAGGGATATTTTTGCCAGTTCCAGATACCAGGCGCAGTATTCGTTCCAGGTAACTTCATAAATGGCTTGAGCCGCCAGATCAAAACGGTAATTATCGATCGCGTTGGAGGTTACAGCCGTTACCTGATGCAAACGCGAAGTAATCCAGCGGTCCACTTGACTATATGTGCAAGCTGCGTCGGATAGACCGTTATCCTGCTCTTCGGTATTCATTAACACATAGCGCGCCGCGTTCCAGAGCTTATTGCAAAAATTGCGATAACCTTCGGTACGGGCAAGATCGAAACGAATATCGCGGCCGGTCGATGCCAGGGAAGCGAAGGTAAAACGTAACGCGTCGGTACCGTAAGACTGGATGCCGTCCGGAAAATCTTTGCGCGTAGCCTGTTCGATTTTTTTAGCCAAATGCGGCTGCATCATGCCCGAAATGCGTTTTGCAACTAAAGCTTCCAGTTCTATGCCGTCGATGATGTCAATCGGGTCGAGCACATTGCCCTTGGATTTTGACATTTTCTGCCCTTCGGCGTCACGCACCAGACCGTGGATATAGACTTCCTTAAACGGCACTGCGCCTTGGAATTTCAGTCCCATCATAATCATCCGGGCCACCCAGAAGAAAATAATGTCAAAGCCGGTCACCAATACGCTGGTCGGATAATGCTTGGCCAGTTCTTCGGTATTTTCCGGCCAGCCCAGCGTCGAAAAAGGCCATAAGGCGGAAGAAAACCAGGTGTCCAACACATCTTCATCCTGCTTAAGCGCGTAATCGGCGGGCAGGTTATGCTTGGCGCGGATGTCCTGCTCGGAGTTGCCGACATAAACATTGCCCAGCTCGTCATACCAGGCCGGGATACGGTGGCCCCACCAGATTTGCCGGGAGATGCACCAATCCTGAATATTGCGCATCCATTCAAAATAAGTGTTTTTCCAGTTGTCCGGTACAAACTTGATGTCGCCGTTTTCAACGGCGGCAATCGCAGGTTCGGCCAGCGGCGCAACTTTGACATACCACTGGTCGGTCAATAGCGGTTCGATAACGCTGTTGGTGCGGTCGCCGCGAGGCACCATTAATTTATGATCGACGATTTTTTCCAGCAAATCTGCCGCATCAAGATCGGCAACTATTTGCTTGCGCGCTGCAAAGCGGTCAAGACCTCGATATTGGGCAGGGACCAACTCATCCGCACAAATACTGGCGTCGACCGTTAAAATATTAATCAAGCCGCCATGCGGTAAATCCTGGATAACCGAGGTATGGCGGTGACGCGTCCAAACTTCGTAATCGTTGAAATCATGGGCAGGGGTGATCTTGACGCAGCCGGTGCCGAATTCGGGATCGACATAGTCATCGGCAATAATAGGAATCCGGCGGCCGGTTAAAGGCAGTTCGACAAACTCACCCAGCAGATGTTTATAACGTTCGTCGCTGGGATGTATCGCTACCGCCGCATCGCCAAGCATGGTTTCCGGGCGCGTGGTCGCAACAATCAAATGCCCCTGACCATTGGACAACGGATAACGCAAATGCCACATGGAGCCGTTTTCTTCTTCCGACAATACTTCGAGATCGGAAACAGCGGTATGTAAAACCGGGTCCCAGTTAACCAAGCGCTTGCCGCGATAAATCAGGCCTTCTTCATAAAGCCGGATAAATACTTCCTGTACCGCGTCGGACATGCCCTGATCCATCGTGAAACGTTCCCGGTTCCAGTCCAGAGAAGAACCCATGCGCCGCAATTGACGGGTAATTGTGCCGCCGGATTCTTCCTTCCATTGCCAGACTTTTTCAAGGAACTTTTCACGACCCAGGTCATGACGGGTAAGGCCTTCGGCATTGCATAAACGCTCAACCACCATTTGCGTGGCAATACCCGCATGGTCGGTACCCGGCTGCCATAAAGTGCTGTAGCCTTTCATCCTGTGGTAGCGGGTCAGCGCATCCATGATGGTATCCTGAAACGCATGGCCCATGTGCAAACTGCCGGTGACATTGGGCGGTGGAATCATGATGCAATAGGATTCACCTTCCGGTTTGGCCGTCGCCGAACCTGCTCCCGGCAGGTTTCCGGCATACGCACCATCCTTGGCGGTAAAATAGCCTTTTTCTTCCCAAGTTTGATACCAGCGTTGTTCGATTGAATGCGGGGCGTATGTTTTTTCCATGGATGGGTTGCTCTGTTTTTATAGAAAGTTGATGCGTATGATTGAATTTTATTACCAATCTTTATGCGTTGTAATCTTCATGCCCGACTGCTGATATTGGCGATAACGCTTCCTGCCCGCTTCTTTGGTGGTTTCGCTGTTATCCAATATTTCCAGGATGCGCTTGGTTTGCGGCCCTGGATCGGGATAATGTGAAGACAGGTTGAAC
Organism: Methylococcaceae bacterium; assembly: GCA_044426515.1. GTDB lineage: Bacteria > Pseudomonadota > Gammaproteobacteria > Methylococcales > Methylomonadaceae > Methylobacter_A. The sequence goes on from JAUGSS010000170.1 coordinate 26,653, forward strand.
ACAATTTTTTGCCAGGATTCGGGCGCATCCAGCGAACCTATCAAGATGACTTTTTCAATCTCGGGCGGCTCGCCGGTGTATATCTGGTGCGGAATAAAACTGCCCGCCCTGAAAGTCCAGAGCAGGTCGTCTATGATTCGGCTTTGTTCGGCCGTATCGGTGAGTACGTAACAAAAACTACCGCTACGATAGGCTTTCTCGATTAATTTACAGGCAAACAGATACTTATCCTGTAACGATTCCGACGGTAGTATATAAAAACTGACTTCAGCCACTTATATTTTGGGTATGCGCCCGGCTGATCAGATATTGGCTTAATAATGACACCGGGCGCCCGGTCGCGCCTTTGATTTGACCGGTACGCCAAGCGGTGGCGGCAATGTCCAGATGTGCCCAGCGGAATTTTTCGGCAAAGCGTGCCAGAAAACAGGCCGCCGTTATGGTCCCGGCATCTCTGCCGCCGGAATTGGTCATGTCGGCGAAAGTGGATTTAAGTTGTTCCTGGTATTCTTCCCATAGCGGCAAGCGCCAAGCGCTGTCGTTGGCGGTCTCGCCGGCCGCAATCAGTTCATTACATAAAGCGTCGTCGTTGCCGAGCAAGCCGATGGCTATGCGCCCCAAAGCGACGCCAACCGCGCCGGTCAGAGTGGCAATATCGATTACCACGTCGGGGTTGTAGTGTTCCGCATAAGTTAAAGTGTCGCACAGCAGCAGGCGGCCTTCGGCATCGGTATTGATCACTTCAATGGTCTTGCCGGACATGCTGGTTACAATATCGCCCGGCTTATTGGCGTCGCCGTCGGGCATATTCTCCGATGAGGGGATCAGGCCGATAATATTCAGCGGCAACTGCATTTGCGCGGCGGCAAGCAAGACTCCAAGAACAGTTGCGCCGCCGCACATGTCGTATTTCATTTCTTCCATACCTGCGGCCGGTTTTAATGAAATGCCGCCCGCATCGAAGGTGAGGCCTTTACCGATCAGGACGATAGGCTTGGCATTTTTCTCGCCGCATTGATAATCCAGGGTAATTAATTTTGCCGGCTGACGGCTGCCGCGCGAGACGGACAGAAAAGCGCCCATGCCCAGCGCCGCCATATCCGACTCTTCGAGAATTTTAACGGTTAGACTGGGATATTTCTTGCCCAGTTCAATAGCCTGTTCGGCAAGATAAGTCGGCGTACAGATGTTGCCCGGCAAATCGCCCAGGTACTTAGTCAAATCCGTACCTTCGGCAACAGCCTTGCCTTGCAGCAGCCCGGAATGCGTTAAAGCGCGCTCGGTTTCGGTGGCGGCAATGGAGATTTTTTCAATCTTGCTTTCCGTTTCTTTATCAGATTTTGTGTGGGTAAATTGATAGACGGCATCGTTAAAAACTTCGATGATATGCCGGGATTTCCATTGCCGGTCGCGGTCTTCAACTTCACATTCCGCCAAACAGCAAACGACCGATTTTATGTGCGGCTTTTTCAGGCTGTTAACAGCGGCCAGCAGGGCTTTTTTGTAGTTTTTAGCGGATAATGGCTTATTTTCACCCAGTCCGACCAGCAAAACGGATTCAATCTTACTGTTGGGAATGGCGTTTATTAATACGGTTTCGCCGTTTTTTCCGCTCAGGTCGCCACGGCTGACGATGTTGTTAATCAGTCCTCGGCTGCTGTTGTTAAGGACAAGAGCCGAGGGACTAAGTTGTTGGTCTTGATAAACGCCAACAATAACACAATCACATTGCAGTTCTTCTAAGGGTGCCGTTTCTATTGAATAGTCCATAACTTACTCGTTTATTTATTGAATAGAGTGTCATCTTGAGCAGGCCGAAATAACTTGCCCTGAGCCTGTCGAAGGGGACTGTTACAAGATGTGCCGTTTAGCCGCGATTATACAACACAAACATTGATTGAAGAGACACGGTGTAACGATTCAGTCCCCTATTTGAAAAAGACGACTTGTATGAACAGGCATTTAGACTTGTACGGTCAGGTTGGCAATTTCAATGAAGTGGTTATGACTGTATATGGGAGTGCTCAAGCGCGTTATGCCTGCATAGAATGCCGAGCCCTTGGGTACAAACTCATGCCTGTTCCGAGCGTAGTCGAAGAGGATGTGAAAGTTTGGAACATCGGGTACTTCCAAACAACGGGCGAAGCTAGAAAGTTACCATCCCCGGCTCTAAATACCGGCATTCATGCCGGTGTAATGACTGTTGATCAGAATTAAGCTTCAGCGTGGGACGCAGCGAAAACCAGCGACACTGAGCCTCCATTGATTTTTCTTCTGTTTGACACACCATAATGTCAGTGCTACTTTGCCATACTGAACTTAAAGGAGCTGGGCATGACTACGATAACTTTTGACACACTTGAGCTGGTAGACAAGCTGAAAACTGCCGGAATACCACAAGAACAAGCCGAGGCTGTTGTTCGTGTTATTGCAAAAGCACAAGACGGACTCGTCACAAAACATGATCTAATCGAAGCCAAAAATGAGATTAAAGCAGAAATGAGCATACGCTTTGAACGTATCGATGGTGAGTTAAAACTGAACAGATGGATGCTTGGTGCGTTATTAGCGGGTGTTATGTCGTTAGTATTAAAAGCATTTTTCTAAGGGATTGGCAATGAGCTATAAACGCAATAGATGCGGAAAGGCCAAGTTACCGCCGTTCTCTCAAGTGTTTATCTTGTGGCGATAACGCAAAGCGCAACCCGACAAATAATTACTTGCGTTGAGTTACGCTGAGGCTAATCTGGCCTACTTAGCTTTAAAATACTTACAGATAAAAGACTGCATCTACCGGTTACCGCGATGTCTGCTTGTTCATCAGTTATCCAAAGACGAACTCTATGTTTTGCAATTATTGCGTCTCGCAACGAAGAAAGCATAGCGCCATTAGGATCAGCAGTGTTTTTTGTACTTATGTAGCTGGTATCGCAAAATACATCCGACGGAGGTGTAAAACCATTCTTTACTTTTATTTCCGTTCTTGCACCCAATTGGTCGCCGAGCACGGCAACACTTTCCAAAGTAATTTTAGTTGTTTGCCCAATACCAGCAACCGCACTTTGTGATAACGCCAGAGCTGTAATAATGGACATCAGTAATTTTTTCATAAAAATTTCTCATCGAAGGTTAAGTTATAGATATTTCATTTCGAGCGTGGTAACAGGCCCGCAATCATGTTAGATTCAAACACTATCATTGACCACCAAGTAAAACCGGGTATTTCACCCATAGGAGTTGTTATTGTGGAAGTTCATGAAAAAATTAAGTTATTGCGCCTGACCAAAGACTGGTCTCAAGAAGACGTTGCCACGAAATTGGACATGTCGCCATAATGGCTATGGCAGTATTGAACGGGGTGAAACCGATGTGAATTTATCCCGGCTCAAGCAAATTGCTCAACTGTTCGGTGTGGAATTATCGGCATTGTTTGATGATGGGAAAACTGTTTTTAACTTCAATGGCAATGCTCAATACAGTGGTTGTGTGCAACAACATAATCAAAATGGTTACGGCATTGGTGCCTGTTCAGCCGAATATTTACATTTGAATGCCGAATTTGAAAAGTTGCGCGCCGTCAATGATCAACAAATGCAAGAAATTGTCTATTTGCGCGGACTTGCCGATGCTTGTTTGAAAAAAGATAATTGCTAAGATAGGTTTAAATTAATGCCCAAAATTACCCAATTATCACAACTGGATTTCAGCCGAACCTACAGCTATGCCGATTATTTGACCTGGCAGTTTGATGAAGCCGTTGAATTGATTAAAGGCAAAATCATGTTGATGTCGCCAGCGCCGAATGTGGGGCATCAATGTATTTCAATGAATTTAAGCCGTTTATTGTCCATTTTTTTCAAACATAAAAAATGCCGTGTTTTTGCCGCACCGTTTGATGTGCGTTTATACGACCGTAAGAAATCGCTGTTAGCCAGTCAAGACATTCATACCGTGGTGCAACCTGACTTGTGCGTAATTTGCACGCCTGAAATTTTAGATACGCAAGGCTGTAACGGCGCGCCGGACTGGATTATTGAAATTTTGTCAAAAGGCAATTCAAAACGGGAAATGAAAATTAAATATGAGCTGTATGCAGAAAGCGGCGTTACCGAATACTGGCTGGTTTATCCCGAACAGCAAGCCATTCATCAATTTGTGTTGGACGAGCATGGGCGTTATCAGCTGAAACAGATGTACACCAATGACGATATTGCCGCGCCGCATTTATTTCCCGACTTGGCAATCGACATCAATGAAGTTTTCGAAATCTGGCGGGAAGAATAACAGCGGCGGCTGGATTGCATCTTTTTGCCCCAAAGTAGGCGTTTTAGGCAGGAAAGGTCGAAGACGCTCACACTCTTAATTCAACAGTTGCGCCGGACATGAGTACGGTTGCTCTCGGCAACGGCTTCATGTCGTACCGATTACGTCACTTTACAGTAGGGTAATTCTAAAGGGCGATCTCATGTCGGCTATCATTTTCAATTTTTTGCAGCCAAAACATCCTCAAACGTCGGATTAATCACAATGGACTTCTTCTAATAATGCCGTTTCTATAAAATGCTCCGTTATTTATCGCTCAAAGGTAGTCGATACTGTTTGCGCCTTTTAGTTTCGTTGTACAACACATACTCGTTTTAATTGGGGAGATACGTTTGGAAGCAAATTGGAGCAAAGGCTATATCCCGGGACGGCGTCGGTTAATCACTGTTCTGGATAAAATGATCGCCTTGGATTTATTGAGGACATTGTTGGCGGTTTGGTCGGTGATTGTCGTTATTATCGTCAGTCGGCAGTTCATCAGGGTTCTCGACAAGGCAGTTGAAGGGCAAGTGTCTAATCAGACCTTGCTGGCCGTCCTGGGCCTGAAAACGGTTATTGCCAGTGCCGCCTTTTTGCCGGCGGCCTTGTTTATGGCGGTATTGATGGTTTTGGGCCGGATGTACAGGGATCAGGAGATGTCGGCGGTAGCTTCGGCAGGAGGCGGCGCGGGAACCGTCTATCGGGCTATATTCCTGTTGATTTTTCCTTTAACTGTGTTGGCAGCCGGTTTGTCATTCTATGTCTCACCTTGGGCCGAGGCCATGATGGACCAGCTCATGCATCAGGATAAGGAATCGGCCGATATCAGGGGTATTGCGGCCGGAAAGTTTAGTGAATACAGCCAGGGCGATCTGGTTTTTTATGTGGAAAAGATCGATGCCGATAAAAAAATGCATCAGGTTTTTGTCCAGCACAGGCAGGGAAGCCGCTTGGCGATTATGAATGCCGAGGCGGGAAGGATGGAAGATTTACCGGACGGACGCTATATCATTTTGGAAAATGGCGAGCGCATACAGGGACAGCCGGGCAGCGTGAATTTTGTACTTGAACGGTTTGCCGAATATGCCGTGAGAATAGAGGCTAAAGAATCAGCCGTTAAATTCGGTAAGGAATCGGTAGCCAGCGAGACCTTGATGGGGTCCGGTCAAATAGCCGATATTGCCGAATTGCAACGCCGGTTTTCTATCCCGGTGGGGATCATATTGCTTAGTTTTATTGCCGTACCTTTGGCTCAGATGTCGCCTCGTAGCGGTGTTTACGGGAATATGCTGGTTGGTTTTTTAATCTATTTTAGTTATGGAAATCTTATCCGTGTCAGCCAAAGTTGGGTAATAACTCAAACCATTCCCGCATGGCTGGGTGTTATCGGCGTCAATACCCTGCTGTTGTTAATAGGCGGGGTTTTATTGGCAAGATTATATGGATGGCAATGGCTGGCCCTGAAAGTCAGAGAAAAGGTGTTTAAGTGAATGTATTAACAGGCTATATCGTCAGAGAAATATTAAAGGGCTCTTTTGTTGCGGTTTTATTGTTATTGACTTTATTCAATCTGTTCACTTTTAGCGATGAATTAAAGGATCTCGGTAAAGGAAGTTACGGCTTAAAAGAGATTTTTTACTATCTTGCCTTGACTTCGCCTACCGTTTTTTATGAGTTGATGCCGGCCTCTGCGTTACTGGGCAGTCTGTTTATATTGGGCGCGATGGGTAATAACCGCGAACTTATCGCTATGCGCGCTGCCGGCTTATCCGTTTTAGGGATTATCAGGGCGGTTATGCTGGCCGGCGCCATTTTAGTGGTCATTTCCATACTGGTCGGCGAATTTGTCGCGCCGGTAGCCGAGCGGGCGGCGCGGGTGATTAAAGTGACCGCCCAGAATGAGCAGGTGGTTATGAATGCCCAATATGGACTCTGGCTGCGGGAAGGTAAAAAATTCATTAACGTGCGGAAAATACAAGATGACGGAAGCTTGGCCGACATCAGTATTTATGAACTGGATGAGCAGCGCCATCTGCGCCATTCAACCCATGCAGATAAAGCTGTTTTTCAAGGCAATCAGCAATGGAAATTGGAGCAAATCAAGCAATCGGACATTTCAATACAACAAATGGCGGCAACGAGTCAAAATGAGCAGCTATGGCAATCCAGCATTGCCCCGGATTTGTTGGAGATTGTGGTGGTCAGCCCGAACAATTTATCGATGTATGATCTGGCGATGTATATTGATTTTTTAAAGGATAATCATCAAAAATCGCATGAGTTTGAACTGGCTTTCTGGGGCCGGGTAATGAATCCTTTGGTTGTTCTAATAATGCTGTTGGTGTCTGCGCCCTTTGTTATTGGCGTTACCCGCGGAATTAACGTTGGCGGAAGGATGATGATAGGCGTCGTTATCGGCATGGGCTTTAATATTATCGATAAAATCGTCGGCCATATCGGGCTGATTTACGATCTTTATCCGCCGCTAATGGCGATTTTACCCAGTTTGACTGTTTTAGCGCTGGCGCTGGTTGCGTTGAATCGGGTACAGGCTTAGGCGATCAGTAGCCACAGCGCCCAAATAGAAGAAGATAATAAATCGGGAATAGGGTAGCTGGTAATTAGGCGGAAATATTTACATTGCCGGTTCGTAAGCTTGGCTGATGAACAAAGCCCAAGCTAACGGATGTTTAAAATATTCCTCATAAAACCGATGGATTCTTGCTCATAAAAAAGCTGCGCTAGAAGAATTCTAGCGCAGCTGTGTTTTGCTCTAACTTATGTCGTTGAAGCTGTCTTCAACAGCATAGTTAACATATAGAAACTAATAATTCCATTGCAACTGCACTCTTCCAAGATCTCCTGAGGCTTGCCCCAGATTACTTGTGTTGGTTCGATCCATAGTTGCATAAGCCAGAGTTAATTCCAGCGCTTTCATCATCTGATATTCCACACCGACTTCAATTTCGTCTACCGCAACCCTTGGTGCATTAGTTGCACCTTTCCAAGCTCCCCGGTAAGTTTGCCATTTGGCATAAGGAATCAGAGCGCCATCGGCACGGAATACCTTATCAATCTTGTAACTGGCTTGCACATAGCCGCCCCTCATATCCTCTCTTTTAATAGAGCCTGTACCGGCCGTGTTCAAAGTTGCGCCTTTACCCCAATTCCATTCGGCTTGTAAGCCAAAGGGCTGAGGGAAAAGGATGGCATGTACCCCGACTCGGTCTTCTCTGATGGTTTTATTATTGGGAATGCTGGCGTTAATACTGCTTCCTGTTAACACTTTTCCATTAAACAGGGCCATAGTCGACCCGCTCGCGGTAGTCGTTGGATTAAAGTAGCCACTGATTGCATCAGCACCCACTTCCAATACTTGGCCTGTAAAAGGGTAGCCCAGGAAACTCAGCTCAATCGGGTAAGTAGTATGAGCGACTGCATATAAATCGTCGTTGGTTTCGGCACGGTTTACACCCTGCCCGTTGTAAATACCCACGCCCGCGATACCATAATCGCCCGAAGTTTTTAGGCCTTTCTTGCTCAGATCTTTCCAGAGTTTCTGTATATGTTCAGGCGACCAATAAGCGAATAAACCAAGATCGCGCTCACTAGGCACCGCACTGTTTAAAGCATCGTTACGATCAAGGGCCAAACGGTTTTGAGACGACTGCAAATTTTCCCAGCCAAATGGCACTTTGGATTGACCGGCACGAATGCGATATTCATGCTTTTTGTCAAAGGCTAGATCCGCATAAGCGTCGCGCAATTGGGCAAAATGTTGCTGGCTGTCGCTAACGTTGCTAGCAAAATCCGGTTGAATATACAAAGATACATATTCATTAATATCGCCGGAAAACACTAAACGAACTCGGCGAAAGCTAAAGCCGCTGTCATTTTTTATGCCGCCATCCCCTACCGATCTCAGCTCTGGATCTGATGCTGTTCGGTCACCTGATATACTTTGGTTATAACGAAGTTGTGTGTAACCGCGCAGATTGATTTTGTTAAACCATTTCTCATCGTTTTTGGCTTTTTCTTCTCTATTGGCTACTACATGCTCTTCGAGAGCCTTTATTTCATTTTGTTTTAATGCCAAGTCTTCGCGGATCGCGGCAATTTCTGTTTTATCGGCTTTATCTGAGTTATCCGCTGTTTTCGCGGGAGCGTCCTGAACTTTTTCGAAAGAGCCCAAGAGTTGTCTATGAGGCCCCGGCTCTGCATAAATCTGCTTGGTTTTGGTATCGACATAAAGATCCATGGCAAAAGCGCCGGATGTTGCGCCCGCACCTAAAACGGTTGCGATTGCCAATGTCAGTTTAGATATTTTCATATTCTTGCTCTTGGTTGTTATCAAAAAGTTTGAGCAAGAATATGGAAGCAAGATGACAACTTAATGACAGATTTATTACAGTTTTATGACAAGACAACAAACCGGCAGTTTCGTTGCCAATTTACAAAAAAAATTGATCCCTTGTTTTGTTTTGTTATTTTTTCTAATAAAAACCAGCAGCTTAGTTATTCTCTTTTTAGCAACAAAAGCGCTATCGATTAGATTAGGATTACCTCTTGTTTTTCAGTGTATCCAGGTTGCCTGAACAATAAATCGAACTCGCAACTGCAAACTTATTTATTGTCACAATTCCTTAAAAACCAGAGCAATTCGGGTACCGCCTGCCGCACCGGTGCGGCTTAACTCCAGCCGTGCTTGATGCAGATCGGCGATCTCCTTGACGATTGCCAAGCCCAATCCGCAACCATCGCCAGGACTTCCGGGGATGCGATAAAAGCGCTCGAACACTCTGTCCATTTCAACTTCGGGTATGCCTGCACCATCATCCACGACGCTCAGACAGGGCGATGGATAAGGTTCGACTTTAACGACAATATTGCCCTTATCGTGACCGTAACAAATGGCGTTATCCAACATATTAGCCAGCAATTCCCGCAATAAAATCTCATCGCCGCGTATCAACAGCGACTGCATCGAGCCTTCAAAGCTCAGCTCCATCTGCCGTTGTAACGCCTTCGGCACCCAGTCCATGCAGGTTTCTTTAGCCAGTTTGCATAAATCTACCGGCCGCAGTTCATAATCGCCATTAATGGGCTCCGATCTGGCTAACATTAATAATTGGGTAGTTAGATGCGACATGCGGTCGGCGCACCCTTGAATCTGTATTAGCGCGGGTTTCATGGCAGGCAAATCCTGTTCACGCTGGGCGCGCTCAACTTGCAGTTTTAAGCCGGCCAGCGGAGTTCGCAATTGGTGGGCGGCGTTGGCAATAAAGCGTTGTTGGGTAGCGATGGCTAAGGCCAAGCGTTCCAGTAAATCATTGATGGTATCGGTCAGTGCCCGTACTTCCAGAAAAACATGCTGTTCGGGAATGGGCCGCAAATCGCGTGACGAGCGTTGGGCGATTTCATCGGCCAGCATGTGCAACGGTTGCAAGCCGCGCTTTACGCCGACTACCAGATAAATGCCGGCCAGCAAAACCAGCACCATTTGCGGCACAAGATCGGCCAGCAAAATATCCGTCATCATGTTCCGCCGTTTATTTAAGGTTTCCGCAACGTGGACAAAAACCTTTTCCGAGGTGTTTTCAGGAGTCATTAACATGGATACCACCCTGACCGGCTCGCCATACATTTCATCGTCAAAATAGACGGGGCGCGTCCAATCGGTTTCTGCGTCAAACGGCTCAGGAACGAATTTATCGCCCGCTATCAGGCCTTTTTCCGCCGAGATGATTTTAAAATAAGTCTTATCCGATTCATCCCATTTGAAAATTTCCAGCGCGGCGGGCGGCAATTCCACAAATACCTTAGCTTTGCGCACCTTGATTTCCTGGGTTAATGAACGCGCGGAATCAAGCAACCAGCGATCATAAGCCACGTCAACATGATGCAAGGTGACAAAATAAGACAGCACCGATTCGACGCTGATAAAAAAAATCAGCGGGATGGCTAGGCGCAGCAGAATTTGAGTTTTAAGACTGCGCTTTTTATTCATCGGCTGAACGCTCCAGTAAGTAACCGAGTCCGCGCACCGTCCTGATTATGGCGCCATACGGTTCGATGCGTTTACGCAACCTATGCACATAGATTTCCACGGCATTATCGGTCAGCGCGTCGCCATCCACGGCTAGGCGTTGCGCAATGCGGTCTTTGCTGACGACTTTTCCGGCCTGAATCAACAGTATTTCCAGTACGCCGTATTCCCGCGCCGACAGGTTAATGGTCTGGCCGTCTACCAAAACCTGATGATTATGGGTGTCCAGCGCCAGACGGCCGATCACAATATCGTTGCTAAAGCCGCCGTAACAGCGCCGAATCAGGGCGTGGACCCTGGCTTCCAACTCACGGAGCTCAAAGGGTTTGGTCATATAGTCGTCAGCGCCTTGTTCAATGCCGTTGATCCTGTCGTTGACGCCGTCGCGCGCGGTCAGGATTAATATCGGCAATGGAATTTTCCGGCTGCGAAGTTTGCGCAACAGTTCAAGGCCGTCCATATCCGGCAAGCCCAAATCCAGTATGATCAAATCGAAGTCTTGCGCCAGCAGTAACTGTTCCGCGTAAACGCCGCTAGTGGCAGAGGTTACCGAATAGCCGCTAGCACTCAAGGTATGAGTCAAGCCGTCAGCCAGAACGGCATCGTCTTCTATTAATAAAATGTTCATGAACTCGGGGAATTGTGAAAGGTTTTTGAAAGGTTAAGGGGCTAGGATGATAACGCATTCAATGGTTACCGGTTTAGAACTAAAGGATTATTAAAATGATACATAAACACGCTCAATATTATTTCCGTCATTTAAAAGATGATTTTCCTGCCGGCATCGTGGTGTTCTTAGTCGCCCTGCCGTTGTGTCTGGGTATTGCTTTGGCTTCCGGCGCACCGTTATTTTCCGGGTTGATTGCCGGCTTGGTCGGCGGATTAATCGTCTCCTGGCTAAGCGGTTCGCAACTAAGCGTATCAGGTCCCGCTGCGGGGCTGACCGTCATTGTGTTCAACGCGATTGAAACCCTCGGCAGTTTTCAGGGTTTGCTGGTTGCCTGCGTTCTAGCGGGCATGATGCAACTCGCGCTGGGCTATCTGAGAGCCGGGATTATCGGCGCTTTTTTTCCTTCCGCCGTGATTAAAGGCATGTTGGCGGCTATCGGCTTGATTTTAATTATCAAGCAAATTCCTCATGCAACCGGCTACGATACCAGTTATGAAGGCGATGAAAGTTATATGAGGGAGACCGCCGAATCAAGCTTTCTTGAGCTGTTTGATGCATTCAGCGGCATTACTCCGGGCGCTGTTATTATCAGCGCGGTTGCGTTGTTGCTGTTGATTATCTGGGAAATGCCCTGGTTTAAAAAACAGTCATTGTTAAAACTGATTCCCGGCCCCTTGGCCGCAGTGACATGGGGTGTCAGCTACAACTTATTCACTACACAGTTCGCCCCCGCTTGGACTGTCAGCGAAAAACATATGGTCAAATTACCCGTCTCGGAACAAGTTGCCGATTTCTTCAACAACTTCATGTCCCCGGATTTTAGTTATCTGGCTAATCCGCAGGTCTATATTATCGCCGTGACGCTGGCGATCATTGCCAGCCTGGAAACGCTGTTAAGCCTTGAGGCGACCGACAAACTCGATCCGTTGAAACGGCTCGCCCCGACCAATCGGGAATTAAAGGCGCAAGGCGTTGGCAATATCATCAGCGGCCTGCTCGGCGGCCTGCCTATCACTGCCGTTATTGTACGGAGTTCGGCCAATATCAACGCGGGCGGGCAAACCAGTCTGTCCTGTTTTATTCATGGTTTGTGCTTACTGCTAAGCGTGATGTTTTTTGCGCATTTTTTAAATTACATCCCGCTGGCCTGCTTGTCGGCCATTCTGCTGCATACCGGTTATAAACTGGCCAAACCCGCGTTATTTATAGAATATTACCAAAAAGGCATGAGCCAACTGCTGCCGTTTGTGATCACCGTGCTTGCCATTCTGCTGACCGATTTATTAAAGGGCATGGCAATCGGCTTAGGTTTCGGGCTGTTTTTTGTGATCAAAGCCAATTATTCTGCGGCGATTACCCTGATTCAGGACGGATCGCATTATGTGCTGTCATTCAACAAGGACGTTTCTTTCCTGAACAAGGCGCTGCTCAGAAAATTTATCCTGCGTATTGAGGCAGACAGCACGGTGACCATCGATGCGAGCAAAGCCAAGTTCATCGACCATGACATTCTGGAAACCATCGAGGATTTTCTGTCCACGGCGCCGGATGACAGCATTGCGGTCGAAGTTATCGACTTATACGGCAAGGAAAAGCTCCAAAAGCATGAAGCTGTCGTAGTGCTGAATGATCGAGCTAAAATCTGAGAGCAGTAAATGAGGCGCACAAATCAGGAGTGCCTGTTTGCAAGCAGGCACTTCATGTATAGGCTGCCAGCCTTGTGACTCATGTTGAATCATTTGATTGATCCAGTTACAGTAATACTGAATCGGATAAACAGCCCGCCCGCAACTTGTTATGCTTGGCCGTTGGCTGCAGTCCACTGGAATCAGAATCGAGGAAGCATCATTTTGTGAAAACGCCCTATCGTAGCGCCCCTGTTTTTTCCACTGAAATACCGGCCGGCATTCCTTTTATCATTGCTAACGAACTGGCGGAACGCTTTAGTTATTATGGCATGCGGGCCATTTTGGTCGTGTTCATGACTCAATACCTGATGGCTGCCGACGGCAAATTTGCGCCTATGCCGGTAAGCGAAGCTCAGGCGTATTTTCATTTATTTGTTTCCATTACCTATTTCACTCCCTTTTTAGGTGCATTGCTGGCCGACGGTTTATTAGGCAAATACCGAACCATCATCTTGTTGTCGATGGTCTATTGCTTAGGCCATTTCTGCTTGGCGCTGGATGACACGCGAACGGGTTTGTTAGTGGGGCAAGCCTTGATCGCATTAGGCGCAGGCGGCATTAAGCCTTGCGTGTCCGCTCATCTCGGCGACCAGTTTGGTGACGGCAATCAGCATTGGCTAAGCAAGGTCTTCAGCTGGTTTTATTTGTCGGTTAACCTCGGGGCTTTTGTCTCAATGTTGCTGGTGCCCTGGCTGCTCAAAACCTATGGCGCATCGGCCGCATTTTCAGTGCCGGGCGTATTGATGCTGCTGGCGACCGGGATATTCCGGGCCGGGCGATACCGCTTTGTCCATATACCTCCCGCCGGCATGGGCTTCGTGCGCGAGGCCTTGAGCGGCGAAGGTTTACGTTGTCTAGGCCGGTTAAGCGGCATTTACTTGTTTATTGCGATGTTTTGGGCATTGTTCGATCAAAACGGCTCGTCCTGGGTTTTGCAAGCGCAACAGATGGATAGAGTTGTTTTCGGCATCGAGATATTGCCCTCGCAGATTCAAGCCGCCAATCCATTGCTGATCGTCCTGCTGACGCCATTGTTTTACAGGTTTTTATATCCGGCACTGGGCAGGTATTTTCACTTGGGTTATTTGAACAAAATCGCCATCGGTTTGTTTGTCACCGTGTTGTCGTTTATGTTGGTTGCCGGTATTCAGATGCGCATCGATGCCGGTTTTCAGCCCGGAATCTGCTGGCAGTTGTTGGCTTACCTGTTGCTGACGTCCGCCGAAGTGATGGTATCGATCACCTGCTTGGAGTTTTCCTATACCCAAGCGCCCAAGACCATGAAATCCCTGGTGATGTCGTTGTATATGGCCGCAGTTGCGCTCGGCAATCTGTTCACCAGCGCGGTGAACTTTTTCATTGAAAATCAGGACGGTTCCAGCCGACTTGCCGGAGCGGATTATTTTTGGTTTTTTGCGGCATTGATGTTGGTGACGGCTTTGGGATTTGTTTGGCATAGCCGGCATTATCAAGAAAAGGCTTATCTGCAAGAAGAGATTTAAGTCTGCCTTAGTGCATAAATGGCGCGCCCGAGACGATTCGAACGTCCGACCACAGCCTTCGGAGTACAGTACTCACAATATGAACAATTAAGAATCAAATGCTTGCAGAACTCGCCAAGTTCAAACCTACTACGATCTTACTACTGCGCTCTACACCAAAACAATTTCAGCGTAGTGACAAATTTACTACACACCTAAAAGACTAAATGTGGAACATTTGAAAAACGCAAATGCCCGTCAGACGCTATAATAGCAAAAACTCATAATAGCCAATCTTCCATTTTTAAACCGGGTACTCTGGCAAACTCGCGGGTATTATGAGTGACAACGGTTAAGTCGTGAGCAAGAGCGATGGAGGCAATCTGCAAATCATAAGGACCAATGGGAGTTCCCTGTCTGGCCAAATGGGCACGGATGTCTCCGAAATGCTGCGTCGCTTGACCCTCAAAAGGTAAACTTGGCAACCATTCCAATAAAGTGAGTAAACGTTTGCGATTATGGTCTTGCCGAGTGCTCTTGGCTACGCCAAACCACAGTTCAGCTTCAACCGGTGCACAGACCAGCAAGCTAGATCGGCCAACACTGCGCACATGACTTAACATCTGAGGATGCTCTTTCAATAATGCAATGGCGGCATTGGTATCCAGCAAATATGTCATCAGTCTAATGCCTCGCGCAGCACATCAACACCCAAATCTTCGTCAGTAATGTCATCAGGGAAATCATCGCTCAAGCCACCCGCTATGGCAGAAAGAAAGGCTTCAGTATCGTTCTGCTGTTTTGTGTTGACAGGTATCGGTACGTAACGTTGTTCCAGAAATTCGATAAAATCAAGCGCTTCACGGGCAGCGGTTTCTGGGAGGTTGAGACTGTGTTGATAAATGGTTTCAGCCAGATTCATCGAGTATTCCCCTTTTGTAATTAGTCAGTAATTATTGATTAGCATTTCTGTTCGAATTTCTTCGGTTTGAAGTTTTAGATGCTCTCCAAAATGAGCATCAAGCAATCACAATCGTCTTGCCCTTTGCGAGGGTAGAAATTTCAAGTTCCCCTCATCCTTCATCAGCTTCAAGCAAAATATCAAAACTCGTTGATCGGTTAATTCTACAAATGATAATTTAGAACCGAAAGCATGAATGCACCGCCAGATGATTATAAATCTGTCTTTAGAAGTGTCCGGTTTTATTAAACCATTTCAGTTGTGCATGGATTCATGCAGACCAAGCCAAGGCTAAAAAGGCAATCGCCGTTCCATTAAATGATGATGCCTTATCTGTCAGGCAACAAATGGGCAAGCATGAGCTGTATGTCTTTACCTATGAAGGCAAACCGGTGACTAGGGCAGGGGGCAAACAACCACGCATGGCGTAAAGCGTTAATCCGAGCCGGTATTAGTGATTTTCGCCGGCATGATTTGAGGCATACTTGGGCGAGTTGGCATGTACAAAACGGCACTCCTTTGCATGTGTTAAAAGAGTTAGGCGGTTGGGCAGATTTGTCTATGGTTTTAAGATATGCACATTGTCCAGCAAGCATTTAGAGTGCTTTGCCGGAAACTCAAAAATCACTAACTTTGAGACAAAACTACTACATGCTGTAAAACAATCCAAATAAAAACAGCATAAACATTTGATGATATGGCGCGCCCGAGACGATTCGAACGTCCGACCACAGCCTTCGGAGGGCTGTACTCTATCCAGCTGAGCTACGGGCGCGTAGCGTGTATTCTAACCGATCGGCGCTGCAATTACGACAACATTGTTTTCAAATGCGCCAAACTGGCTTTGCCGCGCTCTTTAATGACTTCCGGGGCCAGCTGCTTTTTGTTGACCCATTCCAAATCGTCTTCGGGCAATTCGCTTAAAAACCGGCTGGGTTCGCATTCGGCGATTTCGCCGTAACGTTTGCGATGCGTGCAGTAGCTGAAGGTGCAGGTGCGCTGGGCGCGGGTGATGCCGACGTAGGCCAGACGGCGTTCTTCTTCGATGTTGTCGGTTTCGATGCTGTTTTGATGCGGCAGGATGTTTTCTTCGATGCCGATCAAAAATACATGCGGAAATTCCAGGCCCTTGGCGGCATGCAAGGTCATCAGGCTGACCTGATCGCTGGCTTCGTCTTCCTGGCCGCGTTCCAATATGTCCATCAGCATGATTTTAGCGACGATTTCCGCCAGCGGCATTTGTCCGTCGGTTTCCTTATCGGCGATGCGTTTTAGCCATTCGACCAGCTCGTAGACGTTTTTCAGTTTGCGGTCGGCGGAGTCTTTGGTTTTGCTTTCTTCCTGTAAATACTGCGGATAGCCGATTTGGTCGATGAACTGTTCGATGATCGCAAAGGTATCGCCCCGTTCGATACGGTCGGCGGTATCGATAACCCAATCGCGGAATTTTCCGAGCCGGTGCATGGCTTTTTCGGACAGCCGTGGGCTCAAGCCGAACTCGGTGCTGGCCGCAAACAGGCTGATATGCCGTTCATTGGCATAGGCGCCGAGCTTTTCCAAGGTGCTCGGGCCGATTTCCCGTTTCGGTGTGTTGATCACGCGCAAAAACGCGGCATCGTCATCCTGGTTAACGAACAGGCGCAGGTAGCCGAGGATGTCCTTGATTTCCGAATAGGCAAAAAACGAGGTGCTGCCGCTGATGAAATACGGGATGTTGTTTTCCCGAAGCCCCTTCTCGAACAACCGGGACTGATGGTTGCCGCGATATAAAATCGCATAATCCTGATAATTGCTGCCGGTTTTGAATTTATGATGGATGATCTCGGACACGATCTGCTGGGCTTCGATCTGCTCGTCTTTATGGCTTAAAACCCGTAGCGGGTCGCCGTAACCCAGCTCGCTCCACAGGCGTTTTTCGAAGGTATGGGGATTGTTGGCAATCAGCTGGTTGGCGACTTTAAGGATACGCCCGGTGGAGCGGTAGTTTTGCTCCAGCTTGATGACTTGCAAACGGGCGTAGTCTTTTTGCAATTGCGCCAGATTTTCCGGCTGCGCGCCGCGCCAGGCATAGATGGACTGGTCGTCGTCGCCAACCACGGTAAACCGGCCCAAGTTACCGGCGATCAGGCGCACCAGCTGGTATTGGGTGATATTGGTGTCCTGGTATTCATCGACCAGCAAGTAGCGGATCTTGTTTTGCCACTTTTCCAAAATGGCCGGATGTTGCTGAAACAGCAGCACCGGCATCAAAATCAGGTCGTCGAAATCGACCGCGTTGTAGGCTTTTAAACTGCGGGTGTAGTCCGCATAAAGACGCGCTGCCGGGTATTCGTTCGCCGACGCTAGGGTCAAAGACTGTTCCGGTGTGACAAAAGCGTTTTTCCACTGGCCGATTTGCCGGGAATAGCTATCGATGTTGTCGATGTCGCAATCTTTTGCGCCGTGGCTGACCAAATTGCGCAGCAACGTGTGCTTGTCCTGCTCGTCAAACAAGGTAAGACCGGCTTTATAGCCCAGCGTCTTGGATTCCGCGCGCAATATGTCCAGGCCCAACGAATGAAAGGTCGAGACGCGCAGGCCGCGCTGCTGCTTGTCATCCAGCAGTTTTGACACCCGGCTTTTCATTTCCCGCGCGGCTTTGTTGGTGAAGGTCACCGCCGCAATATGCCGCGCAGGCAGGCCTTGTTTGACCAAGTAAGCGATTTTTTCGGTAATCACCCGCGTTTTGCCGCTGCCCGCTCCGGCCAGCACCAATAAGGGATGATCAATCGCTTTAACAGCGGCTTGTTGTTGGGGGTTTAATTTGGACATTAATACTTTAACGACTCAGCAGTTAGTAAAACAACGATGTATATCGATTTCTTAAAGCGGGTTAAAACGCAAAAAGGGCGACCGGCGGGGCGCCCTTTTTGCTTTGCAGGACTTTTAAAGCGGAATTTAGCGGGTAATAACTTCGTCACCTTTACCGATTAACACCACATCCGCAGCACGCATCGCAAAAATACCGACGGTGACTACGCCGACAATATTGTTGATGATTTGTTCCAGTTTGGTCGGCTCGATAATATCCAGATTATGCACATCGAGAATCTCGTTGTGGTTATCGGTAATATAGTTTTCCCGCCACACCGGTTGGCCGCCCAGTTTAACCAACTCCCTGGCGACATAGCTTCTGGCCATAGGAATAACTTCAACCGGCAGCGGAAACGCGCCCAGTACATCGACACATTTAGTTTCATCGACAATACAGACAAATTTTTTGCTGGCTGCGGCGATAATTTTTTCGCGGGTTAACGCGCCGCCGCCGCCTTTAACCATGTGCTTATGCGGATTGACTTCGTCCGCGCCGTCCACGTAAACGTCCAGCGTACCGACTGCGTTTAAATCCAGTACCGGGATGCCGATTTTTTTTAAGCGCTCGGTGCTCACGATCGAGCTTGAAACCGCTCCCTCAATATCGGCCCTAAAGTCGGCCAAATAATCGATAAAGTGGTTAACGGTAGAACCCGTGCCGACTCCGATAATGGCGACATCTTTAATGTAGGGTAAAGCGGCTTGAGCTACTTTTTGTTTTAATTCGTCTTGCGTCATAGGGCTATCCTGATTTTAGTTATTGGTAAGTAAAGGGTGTGTGATAATACCGCAGATGTAAAGATTACTCAGCTGATTTTGTAACTATTCAGCATAATAGAACACGGATGACACCGATTTGACTGATCGACACGGATAAAAGTTCAAAAGTCCGGTAGGGTACGCTATGCGTACCTTTTCGGTGGTCGAAGGTAGCCGCGGCGTACCTCACTTGGTCGTTCCCGGCATAAGGGCATCCGCTGTAGGGCGCGCCGTGCGCGCCATAGCTCGCACGGCGCGGTACTTCCTACGCATGCGGAACAGTTAAAAAAATGCTTACGATAAATTAAAGCCCTCATGTTCATTCTGCACAGTTCCAATAAAACCGAAAACCTAGTCGCTCACCTGAGCGCGGTCATCGAAAACGCGCCGCCGACATCGCCTTTTGCCAAGGAAGTTTTTTTGATTCAAAGCCAAGGCATGGAACGCTGGTTATCGCAGCAGTTAGCCGATCAATTTAAGGTTTGGGGCAATTACGAGTTTTTATTTCCCGGCAAGTTTTTCAGCTCGCTGGCGCAGAATATCGACAGCCGCTTAAGCGATGCGGCTTTTGAGCGTAATTTGATGCATTGGCGGATTGAGGCATTGCTGCGCAGATTGGACGGTGAGGCGTTTTTGCCGTTAACGCAATATCTGTCCGGCGAAAATATCGCATTAAAACGCTATCAATTAGCCCGGCAGTTGGCGCAGATTTTCGACCAATACCAGATGATGCGGCCGGATATGTTGGAGGCCTGGCAACAAGGCCAATTGTTGTATCAAACACCGGCCGAGCGCTGGCAACAAGCTCTGTGGCTGCAAATAATCGCGCAAACCGGCAACAAGCATCGGGGCTCGTTATGGCTGGAGGTAATCGCCAAGTTGAATGCCGCAGAAGAAGGCGCTTTTAGTCATCAATTACCGGAGCGGATTTCGGTGTTCGGACTTAATACCATGCCGCCGTTATTTCTGAGTTATTTGGCCGGACTGTCGAAACATTGCCAGCTGCATCTTTTTTTGCTCAATCCGGCGCAAGAGTTTTGGGCCGATTTGGCGAGCAAACGGCAACGGACGAATGACGAGGATTTTAGCGGGCATCCGCTGTTATCAACATTAGGCCAGCAGGGACGCGAGTTTCAGGAGATGTTGCTGGAGCAGGCTCAGTTCGATTTCGAGCCGGAAAGTTTTGAGCCGAACGAGGCGCTAAATAATCTGCAACGCTTACAAAACGATATTTTAACTAACCGGCCGGGACAGGCTCTGCAACGAGATAATTCGATCAGCATTCATGCCTGCCATTCCCGAATGCGCGAGGTGGAGGTGTTAAAAAACCAGCTGCTGCAAGCGCTGGAAAGCGACCCTACGCTGGAGCTGCGCGATATTGTGGTGATGGCGCCGGATATTCAGGTGTACGAGCCGTTTATTGCCGCCGTGTTTAACGATATTCAGCATGCTATCGCCGATCGCAGTTTGCGCCTGAGTAATCATGCGTTGGATGCGTTCATCCGTTTTTTAGATTTAAGCCAAAGCCGTTTCGGTTGGCAGACGGTACTGGACTTACTGGAGCAGCCGGTGGTGTATCCGGGTTTCGGTTTGTCCGAGATCGACCTGGACTTGATTAAACACTGGGTGCAGGACACCCATGTCCGTTGGGGCAAGTCGGCGCAACACAAGCAGGAACTCGGCTTACCTGAGCTTAGCGAAAATACCTGGCAGGCGGCGCTGGACAGGTTGCTGATGGGTTATGCCGTGGGTAGCGATCAGGAGTTTGCGCTGGACGTGCTGCCTTACCGGGATATTGAAGGGTCGTCGGCATTGGCCTTGGGCGGTTTATGCGACTTTATGCAGCTGTTATTTAAAGCCAGTAAAGAACTCAAGCAGGCCAAACCGCTCTTAAGCTGGAGTGCGCAGCTTTATTATTACGCCGACCAGTTATTGGCGGCGGAACCGCTCGAACGCCAACAGCTTAACGAGCTGTTGGCGGAATTATCCGCCGAGTTGGCCGCAGTGCATCATGACGATGTGGAACTGCAAGTGATCATCAGTTGGCTGGAAGGCATGGTAGCCGAACGCAAGTCATCCACCGGCTTTTTGCGCGGTCAGCTGACTTTTTGTTCGATGTTGCCGATGCGCTCTATTCCGTTCAAGGTGATTGCCTTGTTGGGCATGAATGACGGCGAGTTTCCCAAAATCGATCGGCATCCGACTTTTGATTTGCTGGCCCACCATTTCCGTAAAGGCGACCGTTCGCACCGCGCCGATGATCGCTACCAGTTTCTGGAAATTCTGTTGTCGGCCAGACAGCAGCTGATTATGACCTATATCGGCCAGTCGATTAGCCACAACGACGCCATTCCTCCGTCGGTGGTGATCAGCGAAATGCTGGAGGCTTTGCAATGCGGCGACGATTTAATTACCCGGCATCCTTTGCAAGCGTTCAGTCGGCGTTATTTTGACGGCACTGCGGGTTTGTTCAGTTTTTCCGAGGCCGATTGCGAAACCGCGAAGGCATTGGCCGCTAGAGGGGACCGGTCGGCTACCGCTGCGGATTTGTGGTGGCAAGGAAGCATGCCCAAAGATAGCGAAGATGCCGAAGTGATCGAGTTGAATGAATTGTTCGGTTTTTTCCGTCATCCGCAACGCTATTTTCTGCAACGGCAAATGGATTTGCGCTTTAACGGCATCGAAGCCGATGCCGAAGAGCGCGAGCCGTTTAGCGTTGCCAAGTTGGAGGGTTACGCTATTTATCATGAATGGATATACGAAGCCTTAAACGGCAAGCCGCTGCCGGTAAAAAAACTGCAAGCCCAGGGCCGGTGGCTGGCGGGCGTACCCGGCGAACTGGAGTTCGAGCGCCGACAACAGGTGATTAATGAGTTTGTCGAACGCATAAAAGCCAAAAACTTGGGCGCACCTTTGGACGATTTGCCGGTAGATATGACCGTCAACGGTCAGCGCTTGGTTGGTAAGCTCGGCAACCTTTATCAGCACGGCAGCCTGTTTTATCGCTACGCCGACCTTAAGGGCAAGGATTTTGTCTGCGCGCTGTTGCATCATCTCTTTATTAATCGGATTCAGCCGCAGTCGACGTTTTTGCTCAGCACCGATGAAGACCTGATGTTCGTGCCGGAACATTGTCAGCCGGAGCAACTGAACGCATTGATAGACATTTACCTATCAGGCCGAAAACAGCCCGATGCCTTTTTTGTCGAACCGGCTTTGGCCTACATCAAACAGGCCCACAAGCTGAAAACCGGCAGCCGGGCGTCAAAGTCGGCGCTGGATGCGGCGATAGAGCAATTATTGAGGGCAGTTCAGCAGCCTTACGAACCGGAACTCAGGCGGCTTTACGGTAATGTGGCGGATATGGGGCTGGTGTTGGGCGAGTCGTTTGAGCGGCAATGCCAGCGTTTATTGCAGCCGGTTTGGGATGCAACGCATTAACCTGATCTCAGTTGAGCATTGCAGAATCCCATTCGCTCTGAGCCTGTCGAAGAGTGGAGCGGATTTTGGAATACCCACCAAATGGGTGGGGGGCATCTGTATACAATGCTTGGCGGAACCAGAGAAGATAATCGCATTCGCGAAGTCTAGGGTTTAAGTTTATTGTCTTTATCTGTTACCGGCATTTCGCTTTGCCGGCTACGGGCGGAGGCTAAGGCGTCTCCGTCTTCTGACGTTTTAATGAACGGTATCCTACACCGAAGCCCTCTAACAAAAAACGAAGAGTGGGCTGTTGTCCATTCCAGAACAATAGGATTCATAGCGCCGGACAACTTTGGCGAAATAGGTATTGTTCCTCTGTCGCCAAATTGCTGCATTATCGCCGATGTGGAAGGTGGCGAAATTTCGTCCGACAATGCGATCGCAATCAATCATATTGCAATCGACAAGTCATCTATGTACTACTTCTCAAGAGACCTGGCAAAGTGCGGAATACGATGTTACGAATCATCAACCTGATCGGCAAGCCTGATCAGGTTGTTAACCCGCTCCGATAATTGCTGCTGATTTTCCGCGCGTATTGTGGCGTGGGCTACTTTTCGGCCTTTGCGCGGGGATTTATCGTAAAGATGCAAATGCGCATGGGGAATTGCCAATAGTTCTTCAGTCTTGGGCAAGCCGCCGATGAAATTAACCATTGCCGCGTTGCCTACCGGAGCTGTCGAGCCTAACGGCAAATCCAGAATCGCCCGCAAATGATTTTCAAACTGGCTGGTTTCCGCGCCTTCAATCGTCCAGTGGCCGGAGTTATGCACCCGTGGCGCAAACTCGTTGGCAACCAGCTGTCCGTCGACTTCAAATAGTTCCAAGGCCAGTACGCCGACATAATCCAGCGCTTCCAACAAGCGGGAAATGTAAGATTCGGCTTGTTGCTGCATAGCGTCGTCGGCACGGCATTCGGAAACGCGCAGGATGCCGCCGCGGTGTAAATTCTCCGATAACGGGTAGAAAACAACAGCGCCTGAAGCGCTGCGCACCGCGATGATGGACACTTCCCGGTTAAAAGGGACGAAAGCTTCGACGATAGCCGGTACGCCTTGCAACAGTGCCCAAGCTTGCGTTAAGTCATCCGCCGATTTAAGCAGGGACTGGCCTTTGCCGTCGTAACCTTGAGTGCGGCTTTTTAAAATAGCGGGATAACCGAGGGTGTTCATGGCCTGTTCCAGGCTTTCAAGGCCGTCCACCGCCGCATAAGCGGGCGTAGGAATGCCGAGTCCAAAGAAAAAACTTTTTTCGATTAAACGATCCTGGGCAACGGCCAGGGCTTTCGGGGAGGGATGCACTTGAGTATGAGAGGCCAGGAACTCAGCGACCTCAGCCGGAACATTCTCAAATTCGTAAGTCACCACATCGGCCCGTTGCGCCAGCTGCGCCAGCAATTCGGGATCGTTGTAATCGCCATGCAGATGCTCGCCCAGTCTGTTGGCGCAGGCATCGGCGGAGGGATCGAGAAAGATAAATTCCAATCCTAACGGTACGCCCGCCAACGCTATCATTCTGGCCAGCTGCCCTGCGCCCAATACCCCAACTATCATAAATCGTCCTCTGCTCGTGGATCTGAATGCGCAAGTACCGACTCGGTTTGCTCGCGTCTGAAATTTTGTAATGCGTCCTTATAGTGGACGTGTTTGTTGCTGATAATCGCCGCTGCCAATAAAGCCGCGTTGATCGCGCCCGCTTTGCCTATCGCCAACGTACCGACCGGAATACCGGCCGGCATTTGTACGATGGACAGCAGGGAGTCCATGCCGTTCAGGGCCTTGGACTGCACCGGTACGCCCAACACCGGCACGGCGGTTTTTGCTGCGGTCATGCCCGGTAAATGCGCCGCTCCGCCGGCGCCTGCGATGATCACTTCCAGGCCTTTGGTCTCGGCCGTTTCGGCATAATCGAACAATTTATCAGGCGTACGGTGCGCCGAAACGACTTCAACTTCATGCGGAATGCCGAGCCGTTCCAGCGTTTCCGCTGCAAAGCGCATGGTTTCCCAGTCAGAGGTCGAACCCATGATGATGCCAACCAGTGCGGTCATGTGTAACTCCATATTAAGCAGGTAATCATAAATTTTTAATAGTTAGTGCCTGAATAAAAAACGATTGTTTGGTATGAATTCCATTGCATATTAGCGTGTTTGTCAAAGACTGTTGACCGGCTTGCGCTGAGTGGGTTCGGTTCCTAATGCCGGCTGTGGGTAAAAAGGCTATATTTTATACCCTTGGCCGAACAGCTTTAAAATTAAAGTGCAGGTCAATGGCGTAGATAGCGCATGCGTGATTTCATTAGCTTGCTGTTAATTTTTTAGCTGCCTTAAAAAGTATGATAGATTTATCGGCCTATCGATTTTACTTCCGGCACAAGGATGTTATATAAACGAGTGGATTTAAGCGCATCGGGTGAGATTTTAAAATGTCGGGGGTGAAAGCTTATACCAATAATCTAAAGCGTCAAGGCGTTATTGGCTTCAGTTCTTTCATGAGTTTCCGCAAACACTGCACGATAAATAAGCTCAGGGTGTCGAAATAAAGGTAATTTCCCCGCATTTTTATCGACACCCCGCGATAGATCAACACATGACGAATAACCTACTAATATAGTAAACTATCTCAACCTCACATTACGGTTAGCACGATGACAGCAACAAACAATGTACACCCGCACGAAATCCATAAATTCGGCTCGATGGCGGAACGCTGGTGGGATACTCAGGGCGAGTTCAAAACCCTGCATGATATTAACCCCCTGCGTATCCAGTTTATCCGCCGTTATGCGGATATTGCAGGTAAGCGCATCGTTGATGTCGGCTGCGGCGGCGGCATTTTAACCGAAGGTTTGGCTAAGCAGGGCGCCGATGTATTGGGTATTGACCTGAGCGAAGACCTGATCGACATTGCCGATTTGCACGGACTTGAATCCGGCGTTAGTGCGCATTATCAAAAAATCAGCGCCGAAGATTTGGCCGAGCAGCAACCGGAAAGCTTCGATCATGTGACTTGCATGGAAATGCTCGAGCATGTGCCGGATCCCGGTTCGATAATCTCCGCTTGCGCCGGAATGGTTAAACCCGGCGGCATGGTGTTCTTTTCGACGCTGAACCGCAAACCCAAAGCCTACTTGCTGGCTATCCTTGCCGCAGAATACGTCCTGCAAATGCTGCCTAAAGGCACCCATGATTTTAAAACCTTTATCAAGCCGTCGGAGCTGTGCCGTTCGGCCCGCGCCGCAGGTCTTGAATTACAAGGCATGGTCGGCATTGAATACAACCCGTTCAGCAAACATTTCAGTCTTGGCAAAGACATCGATGTCAATTACATCGCTGCTTTTAAGCGTTCCGCGTGAACATGGCCGCCGATTTCAAATTATCCTGCGTATTATTCGACCTTGACGGCACCCTGGTCGATACTGCGCCGGATTTGATTTCATGCTTGAATCGGGCGCTAAACAGCCACGGTTTTGACGCTGTTGCCGCGGAAATCATCAAGCCGTTTATTTCGTACGGCGCTGCGGCCATGATTAACGCAAGCCGGCCTTCAATTAACGATCAGTTAAAGGCCGATATTCTGGAAACCATGCTCACTCACTACCAGAACAATATTGCCGAATACACGGTCTTTTTCAGCGGCATGGTGGAAACGCTGGCGGCGATTGAAGCGCAAGGGCTGAAATGGGGCGTGGTTACCAATAAACGCGAACGCTTCACCAATCCGCTGATGGCTGCGTTAAAGCTGACCGAGCGCGCCGCCTGCATCGTCAGCGGCGATACCACCGCCAACCCCAAGCCTCACCCGGAACCGATGCTGACAGCCTGCAAACAGGCCAAGGTTAATCCGCAGGAATGCGTTTATATCGGCGATGCCCAGCATGACATTACCGCCGGGAAAAATGCGCAAATGAAAACCCTGGCTGCGCTTTACGGCTACATTAAAGCCGAAGATACCCCGGCAGCCTGGGGCGCAGATGCGTTAATCGAATCTCCCGAGCAAATTTTAACCTGGATAGCTTCGGCTAAAGCGGCTGCTTTGGGTACTTTTTCTTCCCCATCCATCGAGGCGTTACTGCCATGCCGTTAACAAATCAAGTCATCTTAATTACCGGCGCCGGCGGCGGCCTTGGCAGCACCGCTGCTCTGGAATTGGCCAAACACGGTGCGCATATTATTTTGCTGGATAAAAATATCGCCAAGCTGGAAGCGGTTTACGATGCGATTTTGTCAGTTAAGGCGCCCGAGCCGATCATTTACCCGTTTGATCTGGCCGGAGCCAACGAAAACCAGTATCAGGAGCTGGCCGACAAGATCGATCAAGAATACGGCTCGCTGCAAGGCATTTTGCATTCAGCGGTAGAGTTTAGCGCTTTTTCGCCGATCGCCACCCACAAAACCAAAGATTGGGGGCATAGCTTAAACGTCAATCTGAACGCGCCTTTTATACTGTGCAGGGTTTTGTTGCCGGTACTGCAAAAGAGCGAACACGCTTCCATCGTATTCACCTCCGATTCATCAGCCAGGAAGGCTCCCGCCTTCTCAGGCGCTTACGGTGTGTCCAAAATAGCGATGGAAGCTTTAGCCAATATCTTGGCTGAAGAACATGAAGCCTTCGGTAAAATCCGGGTCAATACCCTGATACCGGGACCGATAGACTCCCCGTTAAGAAAACGAGCCTATCCGGCGGAAGATAAAAGCAAATTTCCGGCAATGAAATCACTGGCTCCCATTTATCTGTATTTGTTCGGTTCGGAAAGCATAGGCGTTACCGGCCAAGCTATCGATGCCCGAACCTTCTATCTATAACTGAACTATTATGGCTGAAAGAGAAGATGTTGTTTTAACCCGAGATGTCAATATTGTCACCATTCCTGACGGCAATACCGGGACGTTAAGCAAAGGTCAGATAGTTACCATTCATCAATCGCTCGGCGACAACTATACCGTAGTCACCGAGCACGGCCACATGGTACGGATTGCCGGGGCCGATGCAGATGCCTTGGGTAAGGAACCTCAGCAACCGGATACGCTGGTATCGGAAACCGATGCGGCGGCGGTTGAAAAAAACTGTTGGGAAGTCATGAAAACGGTTTACGACCCGGAAATCCCGGTCAATATTGTTGACCTCGGCTTGGTTTATGAGTGCAAAGTAAGCTCGAACGAGGAAGGCCTGAATGATGTCCATATCATGATGACCCTGACCGCGCCGGGCTGCGGCATGGGGCCGGTTATTCAGAGCGACGTGGAAAACCGTATCCGCGCGTTGCCCGGCGTCGCCAGAGTTAATATCGAAGTGGTACTGGACCCGCCCTGGTCGCGGGACATGATGTCGGAAGTGGCCCAATTGCAATTGGGCTTGTATTAAAGTCGCTATGCTTTCGAAGCAAACGGACGCTTAGGCAAATTCCAATCTATTAAAATATTGTCCCCGAAAGACATCAAATAAACCGGCATGATGTATTGATAAATAGGGCGTGCCGCGCGCCTTCTCCCTACTTAAAACATACCCGCTCGCGTTTAAACCCTTTGGCGCGCACGGCACGGCTAAGCCATAAAAAAATCTGCATTAATCATCACTATCCGTGTCGCCTACTTTTGTCATCTCCGTTCCGTTATATGGGGGATATTCTTTCTCCGAAATTACCGTAAACGATAAACTTCCCATCACGGCCAAGTTATCCTATCCTTTACGCCTTTAAATTCAACTCACACCGAGCCTATTTTCGGCATACCTACCCTCTCCTTGGCGATAAGAAAAACCATGACTGAAGCAACCGCGTTATTTTCCGATGCAAAACTTGTAATTCCCGGCGGCGTGAACTCGCCGGTACGATCCTTTAGCGGCGTGGGCGGCACCCCGGTGTTTATCGATCACGCTCTAGGCGCTTATATCTACGACAGTTTCGGTAATCGTTATATCGACTATGTCGGCTCCTGGGGGCCGATGATTTTAGGTCATGCCCACCCGGAAGTGATTGCGGCGGTCAAGCAAGCCGCCGAAAAAGGCCTGAGCTTCGGCGCACCGACCGAAATCGAAACCTTGATGGCGAACAAGGTTTGCGAACTGATGCCGTCAATCGAACTGGTCAGAATGGTCAGTTCCGGTACCGAGGCGACTATGAGCGCCATTCGCCTGGCCAGAGGCTACACCGGCCGGGATAAAATCGTTAAATTCGAGGGCTGTTATCACGGCCATTCCGATGCGTTGTTGGTCAAAGCCGGTTCCGGCGCGTTGACTTTCGGCGTACCCAGCTCTCCGGGCGTACCGGCTTCAGTTGCCGAAAATACCATCACCTTGACTTACAACGACAGCGAATCGGTCAAAGCGCTGTTTGCCGAATATGGCGAACAAATCGCCTGCATCATTGTGGAACCGGTGGCAGGTAATATGAACTGCATTCCCCCGGTGCCGGGTTTTCTGGAATGCTTGCGTCAGGTCTGCGATCAATATCATAGCGTGTTGATTTTCGATGAAGTGATGACCGGCTTTAGAGTGGGTTTAACCGGCGCGCAGGGGCTTTATAACGTGACTCCCGATTTAACCACGTTAGGCAAAATCATCGACGACGGCATGCCAGTCGGCGCTTTCGGCGGCTCGCGCAAAATCATGGAATGTCTTGCCCCGCTCGGCCCCGTCTATCAGGCCGGTACGCTTTCCGGCAACCCTGTCGCGATGGCCGCCGGTTTAAAAACTCTGGAATTAATCGCTGAACCCGGTTTTTACCAGACCTTGACTGCAAAAACCGAAACCTTGACTGCGGGCCTGAAAGCTTGCGCTGCCCAAGCCGGTATCGCAATGACCACAAACAGCGTGGGCGGCATGTTCGGACTGTTTTTCAGCGCGGAACCGCAAGTGACGAGCTTTGCCCAAGTCATGCAATGCGACCAAAACCTGTTTAAGCGTTTTTTCCATGCGATGTTGGAACAGGGCGTTTATTTAGCGCCTTCAGCGTTTGAAGCCGGTTTTGTTTCGGCCGCGCATAGCGATGAAGATTTGGAGAAAACGTTGGATATTGCAGAAGCGATATTCAAGCGTTTGTGATGTTTCAGTATTTATGCTGTTGATTGGCGACTGAATAGGGTTAAATCTGCGTAACGAATGGACAAAGGTAATCATTATGCGTAAACAAACAATTCAATACTCATCGCCTTTAGATGCCCTGATTGAAGTTACAAAACGGCTCAGCATTCTTGAACAGCAGCACCAGATGGATTCGGAAGAGTTTTTTTATCAGTACAGCCAAGGTCGGCTACCTGACGATGCCATGTTCGTGGAATGGGCCAACGATTACCGGCATTACCTGCATTTGCGCCAAAGCCTGGATACGAAGCTGAAAAATGTTGCATGAATTGCTAAAAGACTATTTGGATGCTGATGTAGCTTTAAACAATTAGTTACGTAGGTCGGAATAAGCCGATTAGAGCGACAGCGAGAACAGGTGTTTCCGGCAAACATCAGCCAAATTCGAAGGAATATGAATGAAAACAGTCTATATACTCGGCGCTGGCTTCTCCGTTGAAGCTGAGTGGCTAAATATATTTAATTCTTGAAAATCTAACGTTTAACATTTTTTATCAATTGCTTGCATTGAACACTTAAACCTGTGGACGGGTTAAATAACCCGTCCAGCCGCCGTTTTTCTTAAGTTGACGCATATGGGTTTGCAACCCCGTCCCTAACATTTTCTTAGATAGAAAACTATGACCAATGATATTCGCTGGCAGCAACGCTTCAGTAATTATGAAAAAGCCTTTTTATTGCTGGAGCGCGCACTGACCATAGCAACGCCTTCCGAAGTCGAGCGCGGCGGTATCATCCAGTTTTATGAAATGGCTTTTGAACTAGCCTGGAAGTTGATGAAGGATTATCTGGAGCAATTAGGCTTTTCCGTCAATTCGCCCAGAAACGCGATAAAGCAGGCTTTTCAAGCCGAACTTCTGGACGATGGTCAAGTGTGGATGGATGCTTTGAGCGATAGGAACCTGACGACTCATACTTACGACGAAAACAAGGCCATCGAAGTTGTCGCCAAAATCCGCTCCGATTATTTTCCGGCTTTACAACAGTTGTATCGGCGCTTAAGTTCCGAGCTGAATTGATGGATACCGGATTGACCCAAACCGATATAAGCCGCATTACCGCCGCGATCAAGCAATTTCCTGAAATTGACGATGCGCTTATTTTCGGCTCCCGCGCCAAAGGAACGCACAAAAAAGCCTCCGATGTCGATTTGGCTATAAAAGGCCGCGCCGTCACCGGCGAAACCATCAAACGCTTGAGTTTTATGCTCAATGAAGAATTGCCGTTGCCGTATTTTTTCGATGTCGTGCATTATGAAGTGCTCGAAAACCGGCAGCTTATCGGGCATATCGATAGAGTCGGAAAATCGATGACATTATTTGGCGACGAATCACTATGAGTTTTATCAACAACATTCCTTCCCCCGCATTCGCTTTGATAGGTCTATTGATCGGCGCATTCGCAGTGCGCCTGTTGAACGGCAAAGATAAAACCCAGATCCGTCAGCTCTTAACCGATCTGGCGGTTTCGGAAGAAAAACTCAAGCAGTTTAAAAACCGCGAAGCCGAATTCAAGCAGTTGCAACAGCTGTTTATCGAGACCAAAACCGAGAATGCCCAGCTGCAAACCCGCATGGATGAACAGGCGAAAAATACCGCCGAAAAATTAAAATTATTGCTGGATGCGGAACTGCGCCTGAACACCCAATTTGAAAACCTGGCCGGCAAGATTTTCGATGAGCGCAGCAAGCAATTCACCGAACACCATAAAACCAGTCTGGATCATATCGTCACGCCGTTACGGGAACAGTTGGGCGAGTTTAAGCTGCGCATAGAAACGGTTTACGATAATGAGAACAAGGACCGTATTTCCTTGCGCGAGGAAATCGTTTCGTTGCGGCGCGATACCGCCCAGATGAATCAGGAAGCTTTGAACCTGACTCGCGCCTTAAAAGGCGACAAAAAAGCCCAAGGCAACTGGGGTGAAATGATCCTGGAAACCGTGCTGGAAAAATCGGGGCTGCGTAAAGGCATCGAGTATGAAACGCAGGGTGCGTTCCGGGATGAGGATAACCGGCTGTTCAAACCGGACGTCATCGTGCGTTTGCCCGAAGACAAGGATGTGGTGATCGATTCCAAAGTATCCTTGCTGGCTTATGAACGCTATTGCTCAACTGAGGATGACCAGGAACGCGTCACCGCCTTAAAACAGCATGCCGAAGCGGTGCGAAACCATATCAAGGGCTTGAGCAGCAAGGATTATTCCGGTTTAAAAGGTTTAAGGTCGCTGGATTTCGTGTTGTTGTTTATGCCGATTGAGTCGGCGTTCATCGCCGCTTTTCAGGCCGATGAACGTCTATTTACCGATGCCTTCGAGCATAAAATCATCGTGGTCACGCCGACGACGTTATTAGCTACTTTGCGCACTATCGAAAACATCTGGCGCTATGAACGCCAGAACGAAAATGCCAGAGCTATCGCCGATAAGGCCGGGAGCCTTTACGACAAGATATGCGGCTTTGTCGAAGATATAGAAAAATTGGGCAAGCAGTTAAGTACCGTTAACGGCACTTACGACGCGCTGAGAAGCAAATTGAACCAAGGCCGCGGCAACTTAGTCAATCAGGCCGCCAGCTTTGTTGAGCTGGGCGTTAAAGTCAAGAAGGCCTTGCCTAAAACTATTACCGAACAGGCGGCTGTCGATAGTAGCGAAAGCGAGTCTATTGGTTAGAAAATAGGCTGTAGGCCGGAATAAGTCCGTCCGGCGACAGCAAGGGTGGCGTTTCCGGTACTGAGCATCTGCATTTACTACGTCCATGCGGCTTATGCAGGAGGCAGAGTAAAATTGCGTCTGAAACAGCAATCGAGACTAACTCATGGAGCAGTTGCCTAGGTAAATCAGCATGTTGTATTGAACAGGCCGTAGGCGTGCCGTGCGCGCCAAAGGGTTTAAACGGCGAAGTAGGTGTATTTTAAGTCAGGGAGAAGGCGCGCGCGGCACGCCCCACTGTTCCACTAATTGATTTATGCTAATCTCGTACAAGCCGAAAAATTCTAATCGCCTGTTTAAGCCGTATTCCACGCTTAGCCTAACACCGTTTCAACCAGCTTCACCCAGTAAGCTACGCCGACCGGCAATATCTCATCGTTAAAATCATAATGCGGATTGTGCAGCAGGCAGCTGTTTTCGGAAGAGCCGTTGCCTATCCAGATGTAACAGCCCGGTTTTTCCTGCAACATAAAGGCAAAGTCTTCCGACCCCATGCAAGGCGCCAACTGTCGCTCGATGCAATCTTCACCGGCCACGGCTATTGCGGCTTGTAGCGCTAATTCCGTTTCGGCTTCGCTATTAAAGGTCACCGGATAACCCGGATTTTCCGGGTTGAATTTGATCTCTGCGCTGAGCGCAAACCCCTCGCAAATCGCATTCACCAGCCGGGTGATTGTATCGGCAATGATTTTTTGCACCGCGCTGTTGAAGCAACGGAAAGTGCCTCTTAATACAACCGATTCCGGCAGCGCATTCCAGGTATTGCCGCCCTGTATCTGGGTAATGCTGACCACCGCCGGATCGGCGGGATTAACGGTTCTACTGACGATAGTCTGCAAGGCGGTAATCAGCTGGGCGGCTGCGACTATCGCATCGTTGCCCAAATGCGGCATTGCCGCATGAGTCGCCTGCCCGGTAATAATGATTTCAAAGCAGTCGAATGACGCCATCATCGCGCCGGGCTTAACCACAAAATGTCCCGGCGGAATATCGGGAAAATTATGCAGGCCAAAAACGCAATCGGCCGGAAATTTTTCAAACAAGCCATCGTCTATCATTTGCTTGGCGCCGGCGCGGCCTTCTTCGGCGGGTTGAAAAATAAAATACACCGTGCCGTTAAAATGGCGCTGCTTAGCTAAATACGCGGCAGCACCCAACAGCATAGCCGAATGGCCGTCATGACCGCAGGCGTGCATTTTGCCGTCGTGGCAGGATTTATGGGCAAAAGTGTTTTGCTCCTGGATGAACAACGCATCCATATCGGCGCGCAAGGCTATTTTCCTGTCACTGTTCCCGGCGGAAAGCGTAGCCACAACGCCGGTTTTGCCCAAGCCCTGATGAACTTCCAAACCGAAACTCGCCAGTTTATCGGCAATAAATTGCGCTGTTTCGGTTTCCTCAAAAGCGGTTTCGGGAAACCGGTGCAAATGCTGCCGCCATTGGCGCATTTGAGCGTGTAATTGCGGTATATCGTTTGTTATAGACATGGGAAACACTCATGTGAATTTGATGATGGCTAATATGCTACAACTAAATTTTGAAAAAAAGTAAGAGCTTTATCATTTTAAAATCAGCTTGGGCTTATATCCATGAGCAGTTATGGTGCGGTTTTTTTTCGGGGTTGAGTACCGGTTTTTAGAGCGCTCTCCGTTCGGGATAGAGTTGGGCTGAGGGGAATAAAAAGCTCAAGTTATTTCATGCATATTCTTTAGCTACCGCAAATCCGAAATGACTAATTTGATATTCGCAAATCGGGCGCTTACATCCTGCATCGAAATCGAATCATATTCACGATAAATTCCAGCCTTAAACCGCATATATTCCCATTCGCTATGCCAAAGGTCGATGTTTGGGTTTGCGTAATATTTAATTCTTTTTCCATCGGCATGTCTTTTCAGGGTAAATTTCAAAGAGCCTTGGTCTGACCATCTGGCTTTTAAAATGACTTGAACCCAGCGCCCTATTAATTTGGAGGCGTTAACCGATACCAGGGGAACGTTGTTGAAATTGCCGTCATCATCTGCGCTATTGAGCTCGACAGTGGGAACACCCTGTCTGTAATAAAGGCTTAAGCGAATTCGGGGTTGCTTCTCTTTTTCTCCGCTTAAATTTTCAGCTTTGGCTTGGAAAAGATGGGTAAAACTATCCGTAGGCTGAAAACCATTATCAAGCTTTAACAGAAAGCTCCATGTTGTTTCTTGTCCGGCGATTTTTACGGCTAATGGCGATGCTTTATCGACTTTTATTTCGGTGCGGGCTCTTTGTGCTGTGCCGGTAACGCAATCTTCATCGTCCCCATGCGAGACGATTTCAAATACCTGTTTTCTTAGCTCTTGATCATAAACGCTGGTAATGTGTTTTTCCGGTGATTCAATATGGGAACAACCATCCGCTACATCGTTAGTGGCCGTCGCGCCGAAAACCGAGTTAATCGTGGTGTACGGGTCTTCATTGTCGGCATTTAATATTTTCGATAGGGGGGCTGAATCAGCATTTGATGCTAAGCAAGCAAAAACTAAAACGCTTGGATAAATCAGGGGCTTTTTGATGTTTAGCATGGGTCAGTACCGTTGTTTATGTCAAAAGGGCGTGGGTAATCGGGTCGTGGGAAACAGCTTAGGAATGAGCGCGAAAATCGTCTCATTGACATGACAGCACCTTTGTCTGTTTCTTTTTGCGGATGTGGTTGCGCTCGTTCCCAAGCTCCGGCTTGGGAACCCAGTTAGCGAAGCTCCAGCTTCGCGAGTCGGGAAGCTGGAGCTTCCAAGACTGCATTCCCAAGCTGGAGCTTGGGAACGAGCGAATTATATGTTTTCTCGCTCAGAAGGAAGTAATGAGTAAGACAACTTACAGCGTTTTCAATTTAAATTAAGTTACTGAGCATTAATTAGGCTATGTCATCCTCATTGCTGCTGGAGTGCAGGCTTCGCCTGCGCTGGCAAGCAAAGCTTGCACTTAGCGAAGGTGGGGTTGCTCCCATACGCGCCAACTTAAGGACTATGCCATTGAAAGTTAACAGGTGCCGGTCATTATTAATTAGATGGCTATCGACCACTTTATCGAAATCGACAATGCGATGGGTTAAGGTGTTTTGAATAGCCACATCGGTTGAAAAAATAGGCAATTCGTCACTGGCAAAAAAATTGTTACATTCGCTGCTGATGTTATGCACCGTAAAAAACGGTCATAATGACTGTATTTTTTCTCGTGTTGTATATCGACGATAATTGGATTTTTAGTATCTTGAGCAAATAAATCAAACCGCGAATCAACATTACCGATTGCGGGCCGAAACGATTTTTCTGTTTCGACTTTATCACAAGAAAATTCAATCCCTAACACCGCTTTTACAAAGGCTGTGAATATATCCGGTTGTGAAAAGGCCTTTTTAAAAATAACACCGTATTGTAGTGATGCCACTTGTTTCATCATTTTTCCTCATTCAAAGCCCCAAACTCAGGCGCATAAAAACCAAAAGCAGCAGGATTAATATCAAAATAGCCCTGACGGATTTTAAAATTTTATTCGGTTTTATTTCGCCACATCATTTAAAAACGGATTAGTTAACTTCTCGATTTTAAAGAGCGATAATCCGGTTAGTTCTGTAACTATTTCAATGGCTAAACCTGCATCCAATAACTGTTTAGCCATATTTTCTTTAACAGAAAATGGGGACGGAGCCTGAGGTATCCCCAGAAAATAATTTTATAAAACAACAAATTATTTGATATTTTTGAGCAGTCAATATCTGCAACATAGCTGGACAGGGCTACCTCATTTGACTTTTACATTTATCGTTAAATCAATAAGTTAAATATTTGTGAGCCATTTTTGGCAGATTTTTACTTTTGTAACATATTGATTCTAAATATTTTTTATTTTAATGAGGTGGCCCTGCATAGCTGGAAAGTCGTCATGCCGGCAGGGATGCCGGCATCCAGTCACATGGATGTGAAGCTTTAAAATACAACCCGCTTTCATTAAGCACCTGAAAAGTCAAAAAGTTACCGTCCATGGCACTGGGTTCCGGCATCCCTGCCGGAACGA
Source organism: Methylococcaceae bacterium (assembly GCA_044426515.1). Lineage (GTDB taxonomy): Bacteria > Pseudomonadota > Gammaproteobacteria > Methylococcales > Methylomonadaceae > Methylobacter_A. The sequence goes on from JAUGSS010000170.1 coordinate 62,731, forward strand.
CGAACTTGGAAAATTCGTGAGGATACCTCAGGGACGGAGCCCGAAAATTTTTCCTTGGTTTGACTGTGATGATAGATGTGCAGAATATCGGGTTCCGGCTCCCATTTTCTCTCGCCGATAAATTTTGGTGTTACTGGGAGTTTTCCTTTAATTCGAAACGAGGTATTATCCGCCGCTACTTAACCCGTTCCACATCAAACACCGTACCGCGAATCGCGACAACTTTTACCTTGGTGTGAATATCGCAATCTTCACCGTGAACTTTCCAAATGGAATCATCGACTTTTATCTTACCTTCGCCGTTTTCTATCGGCTTGTATAAACTAAAGACTCTGCCGATGTATTGTTGACCGCGTTTGTTCAACAAAGGATGGTCGCTTGCTATGGGGTGTTTTTTGCCGTAAAGCTTCCATACGGTGATCAAAACAACAGACAGCACGGAAAAAATCGATACCTGCAAATTCATACCGAGTGCAGGTATCAGCAACAATAAACATCCGGTTACAAAGGCCGAAGACGCCATCCACAGAAAGAAAAAACCGGGAGCCAGCAGTTCGACTACCAGCAGGATGAGGGCTAATACCCACCAATTCCAAAAGACAATTTCTAATTCAGCCATATCAGCTTTTTTTTCTCATGGCTTCTTTCGCCAGTTCGCTAATGCCGCCAAGAGCGCCGATCACGCTTGATGAATCCAGCGGCATAAAAACCAGTTTGCTGTTGTTAGAGGCACCAATATCTTTTAGCGCTTCTATGTATTTTTGCGCGACAAAATAGTTGATGGCCTGGACATCGCCTTTACCGATCGCTTCAGACACCATCAGTGTCGCTCTGGCTTCGGCTTGAGCCAAGCGTTCGCGGGCGTCGGCATCGCGGTAAGATGCTTCTTTGCGGCCTTCCGCTTCCAGAATGGCCGCCTGTTGCGCGCCTTCCGCGCGCAAAATCTCGGATTGCCTTAAACCTTCGGCCTCAAGAATCGATGCGCGTTTTAAGCGTTCGGCTTTCATTTGCCTGCCCATGGCTTCGACCAAATCTTTGGGCGGAGCAATGTCTTTTATTTCGATACGGGTAACTTTGATGCCCCACGGGGTTGTGGCATCGTCGACAACGGACAGCAATCGTGCATTGATGTCATCCCGGCGCGATAACAATTCGTCCAGGTCCATCGAACCCATGACGGTCCGGATATTGGTCATCACCAGATTCAGAATGGCCCAGCCCAGTTGGCTGACTTCATAAGCGGCTTTGGCGGCATCCATGACTTGGTAGAAAATCACGCCGTCCACGGTCACCATCGCGTTGTCTTTGGTAATGACTTCCTGCGACGGTACGTCCATTACTTGTTCCATCATCACCATTTTTTTGCCGACGCGATCAATGATCGGCACGATAATATTCAAGCCCGGCGTCAGGGTGTTGGTATATCTGCCGAAGCGTTCGACGGTGTATTCCATGCCTTGGGGAACCGACTTGACGCTCAGAAACACCATCAAAACCGCGAAAATCAATAATGCTAAAGCAAAACTATCCATGGAACCTCCTAATTTTTATGCAAAAAACGCTAACGATGAGCGCTTTTCGGTACGGGATGGGGCGACCTTCAACAGCGTATAACGCCTGTTTTACCGGTCGTCTGAAAAAAAGCAATGCCAACAATGAAAGTAAACCCGTTAAAATAGCAGTGTGGCGTGTTGCAAACAGCCGCGCAACTCATAATAATATAAATCTATCTAAATGTAAGTTAACGAGTAATTATAGTCATGATAAACGCCGCTTTTCACACAGGGATCTGGACCCTGCTTTTTTTTATCGTCGGAATGATTAAGCCCAAATGGCCTTTATTCTTTTTAAAAAAACCGGACCGCTTTTTAGTTTTGATTATATCGACCGTTTTGTTTATGGTTTCCGCGACGCTTTACGGCGAAGGCAACCGGCAAAGAGTTTTAGAGGAAAAAACATCCAAAGAAACCGTATCCAAAATCATGGACCCCTCTACCGCACCGGTTCCTGTTCCGGTGCCCGATACGTCTACGGCCAAGCCGAACCCGCCTAAAAATTAAACTGAAAATTCCCGGCCCGAGAACATTACTCAAAGCGCTTGCCGCACAAGCGCTGGGCTTAACCCTCACCTTCGCCTTCGCTCGGATGATGCCTGCGTTATTTCATGGCGCCTGGCGTTTAGTGCTGGTGCAAGGCATGGCGGCGGCTTTGTGCTCCGGCCTTTTACGCCAGCCGTACTGGTGGCTTCCGATTCATTTACTGTTTCTGCCCGCCGCAATCGCCATGTTGACGTTGCACTTGCCTTCCTGGTTGTATTTATCGGCCGTGCTGCTACTGGCGCTGGTGTTTTGGGGCACGGTTAAAGGCGATGTGCCGCTGTTTTTATCTTCTTCGGCGGTAGCCGATACGGTAAAAGCCATTGTCGATCAGGAAAATGCCGAGGTATTCGCCGATTTGGGGGCGGGCGTCGGCTCGGTCGCAGTGCCGCTGGCGCGGCAACGCTCCTTGGTGGTGGATGCTTGGGAATATGCACCGCTGCCGTGGTTGGTCACGGCTTGGCGCTGCCGCAAATTGTCCAATACAAAGGTAAAACGCGTCAGTTTATGGGGCTGTGAGCTGGGTCGTTATGATGTGGTATTCGCCTTTCTGTCTCCGGCGGTCATGGCGGAGTTGGGCGAGAAAGTCAGGAATGAAATGCGGCCCGGAAGTTTATTTATTTCTTCATCTTTTCCGGTACCGGAGTGGGAGCCGGAATCAGTAGTACAGATTGAAGACCGGCGCAGGACAAAACTGTTTTGCTATCGGCTATGAGTTTGTCGTTATCCGTTGGCGACATTTTGGATGGTTAACGTTTTTTATTCACCACGAAGAAACACGAGGTTTTTATTTCTTCGTGGTGATCATCTTCTAAATTACGCATGTTGCCTTTTTAGGCTTTCAGGTATTTCCACCAAAACCAGCTACGCACATGCAAATAATTGCGTATCGGCGTTTTGACCAGCAACAGCAATAAACCGATTGAATACAAGCACCAAACCGCGGCCCATTCGTTGGGATTGGTGGTGCTCAGCCAAGCCAGCAGCGGTCCGGTAATAATATGATACGTGGTCATTTTCCAGGAACCGTAGAAAATAGGCATGATGAATGCCGCGACAACGTACATATTGAACAACACTAAGTTTGCGGTCGCCGGGATCTCCCAGGCAATATGCCAATCGCCGGACGTAGAGCAAATCCGCCTGCCGCAAAACGGCACGTTGAACGATTCGGCATACAGGATAAACCGGGTTTTAACTTCGTAACAGAACGGCGCCCATTCAAACGGATACAGGCGTATCAATAAGCAAACCGTCGTCACCAGGCAAATAAAATAAACCGATGCGGCAATCTTGTCCCTGACTTTTTCGGGGATAAAATACATCGACACCGCGTTGACAAAAAACGGCTGAAAGGCGATATGGATATAGCCCAACAAAGTCGCCACCTGATTGCCGGGATTGGAACAGTCGTCGATTACCGTGTAGGTGTAGGCCTGCAAGGCTTCCATTAACGAAAAAAAGCCCAACGCATAACAAAGCGGAGCCGGTTCTTTTTTATAATAAAAATAAGCGGTGCTCGATAATCCGATAGTCGCTAATACAGTTGATGCTTCTCCGCTCCAGCACATAATTTTTCCGTGAATTGGTAAAGTCTGAATGCCGATCAGGCCGTTGGTTTTATGGATGATCCCGCTTAATAAAAGGGGTAATTATTAAAAAAACGGTCGAGTTTAGCTTAGAAGCGGTCACCAATCACTGGTTTTTTTGTTTTCATTCGATCACGAAATACCGGGTTTATAGGGTTTACGCATTTTTTACATTCGCCCAATCCTGGTGGGTTATGTTCAGTTTTATTTTAGCGAGGTTATTTTATAAATATTTCCGTTGTTATCCCCAGTTACAATCGCCGCGAGCTGCTGAAACGGGCGCTGTTGTCGGTCGATGCGCAAACCTTATCGGCCGCTGAAATTGTGGTCGTCGATGACGGTTCCACCGACGGCACCGACAGCATGATCCGCCGTGAATTTCCTCAGGTGAATTATTGCTATCAACAAAACCTCGGCGTCAGTGCGGCGCGCAATCTGGGCATAGCGCAAACATCCGGCGAGTGGCTGGCGTTTCTGGATTCCGACGATGAGTGGCTGCCCGAAAAACTGGCTAAGCAGAAGGCGGCGTTGACGGCCAGGCCTCAATACAAGGTTTGTCACACCGAAGAAAACTGGATACGCCACGGAACCCAAGTTAATGTTCCCAAAAAATACGCTAAAACCGGCGGCTGGATATTCGCCGATTGTTTGCCGTTATGCGCGATGTCGCCGTCCACGGTGTTGATTCATCGGTCGGTATTGGCAGCCGTAGGCGTGTTCGATCCCCGGCTGCCCGCTTGCGAGGACTATGATTTGTGGCTCAGGATCACCGCCGATTATCCGGTTCTATTGCTTGCACAAGCGCAGATAAACAAACACGGCGGTCATGAAGACCAGTTATCTTCGGCATTTTGGGGCATGGACCGGTTTCGGATCGGCGCCTTGCAAAAAATTATTGATGCCGGTCGATTGTCCGAGCACAACCGGCAGGCGGCGGTCACTATGCTGGTAAAAAAGGCCGGCATTTACCTTAACGGCTTGACTAAACGCGGTAAAACCGACGAAGCCGACTATTACCGGCAGCTCATCAAACGTTATGCAATCGAGACTATTTGATGTTAAAGCGACAGTTGCAATCGCCCTTAGCCATGCAGCTTAATTGTTCAACCTCTTTGTCCAGCAATGACGACATCAGCGCCAAATCGAACTCGCAGATCTCGTGATGTTTCTGCGCCAAATCGTGATAAATGCAATTACAAGCCTGAATATTCACATTTTCAGTGCCCGGCTCCCACTCTACTTTTATTTGAAAGCCCAGATCGGTCATGATCGAGGCCAAGGCCTCAACGCGTTGATTTAAATTCTTTCCATCGACTTTGTCGCGCAGCTGTGCCGCCAGCTTGCCGGCCAACTTTTGCAGATAGGCTTTAAAGCGTTCGGGGCCGATTTCCTGCAGCAAGTCGTTAACAATTAATTCTGAAAACCAGGCGTATTGTTTCGGGAAATAGTTATGGCCTTGGTCGGTGATAACGTAAATGGTCACCGGACGCCCGGCCGTTTTATTGAAGGTGCTTTTTTTAATGTAGCCGTCCCGTTCCAGAACAACGAAGTGCTGTTGCACGCCGGTTCTTGAAATATCCAGCGCTTTCGCCAGTTCATCAACACTCAAGCCATTCCGGTTCGCCAACAAATGTTCAAGTATCTGATGTTGGCGAGGGCTTATTTTTTGAAGTATTAACGGGTTCATCCTGTTCCTTATGACTTTTTGTTAACGACGCAAAGGTCATAATACTTTATTATGACACTTATAACTTGTAAAAGTTTTATATAGCATAAATCCGTATGTTGTTATACACTTCGCGCCGAGCAAATTATGCTTAAAATAAGAATAATTATTCTACATACTGGAGACAACGATGAGCGAATCACAAGAAACAACTGCAAGCCCGGATCAAACACTCTATGAAAAATTAGGCGGCGAAGCGGCTGTTAATGCTGCGGTAGACATTTTCTACCGCAAAGTCCTGGGGGATTACCGTATTAACCGTTTTTTCGACAATTCCGATATGGAAAAACAAGCCGCCAAGCAAAAGGCCTTTTTGACCATGGCATTTGGCGGTCCAAATAATTACAACGGCCAAGATATGCGCAATGCTCATGCGCGTTTAGTGAAAATGGGTTTGAATGCAAGCCACTTTGATGCGGTCATGGAGCATCTGGGCGCAACATTAACCGAACTCAATGTACCGGCGGAACTGATCGGCCAAGCGGCCGCCATTGCGGAAAGCACCCGCAACGACGTACTCGGCAAATAACTGAAATACCAGGTGGAGACCATGCGAAGCATAACTATCGGCGAATCAACATTTTCCTGTCAACCCGATGAGACGGTGTTGGAAACTTTGTTAAGGGAAAATGTAAAGGTGCCTAACGGTTGCCGTCAAGGCCTTTGCCAAGCCTGCTTAATGCGCAGTCTTGATAATTCTCCACCTGCTTCGGCCCAAGTCGGCCTTAAAGATACGCTGCAAAAGCAGAAATACTTTCTGGCTTGCGTTTGCCGTCCCGAGCGGAATATGACCGTCGCCTTGCCCAATCAACAAGGCGCTTCGATTGAAGCCGGTGTTATCAAAAAACAGCGGTTGACGCCCGACATCATCCGCTTGGTTTTAGAATACCAAACGCCGTTTAATTTTTTCGCCGGTCAGTTTGTTAATTTAAAACGAGCCGACGGCTTAACCCGCAGTTATTCGATTGCGAATATTCCCAAGAATGACAACATTCTGGAATTTCATATTCGCCGCTTACCGAACGGTCAATTCAGCAGCTGGGTGCATGATGAATTGGAGCCGGGCGCTCAATTAACGCTCTCGGAAGCGCAGGGATCGTGTCATTATCTGTCCGGACGCGCCGAGCAACCTTTAATGTTGATTGGAACCGGCAGCGGTCTGGCCCCGCTTTACGGTATTCTTGCCGACGCTTTGGCCCAGGACCATTCAGGTCCTATCCATTTATATCACGGTAGCCGCGACCTTAACGGCCTGTATTTTGTTGAGGAAATGCGCGAACTCGCCGCAGAGTTCGATAATTTTCACTACACGTCCTGTGTTTCAGGAGACGCTAGTGAATCGGATCATGTTAAAGGCCGCGCCCATGATATTGCTTTATCGTCGATAGAGACTTTAAAGGGATGGCGGGTTTTTCTGTGCGGACATCCTGAAATGGTCAATCAGAGCAAAAGAATGGCGTTTATGAAAGGCGCCTCAATGGCCGATATTTATGCCGACGCTTTTCATGTGATGCAGGACAACAAATAAACACTATCGCTACAAAAACAGTGCCGTTTTAGCCTACGCGGCATTTCGTTTTATGAATCGACAAAGCCCTTGCCGAATTTTTATCTACGCCGCCCTGCCTTGCGAGGCCAAGCCGTTGGTCGAGTATTTCCGTTTAAAAAAAGCCACGACGATTCAGCCGTTTGCGTTGTATTTTAATCAGGAACTATGCCTGACAGTAACCGGACTGGGGAAAAACGCGATGGCTGCCGGAGTCGCTTACTCCCAGGCGCTGTTTGCGTCGGTTGAACATCCGGTGCTGATCAATATCGGTATAGCCGGTCATCAAAATCACGATTTGGGCACGTTGTTTTTAATCGACAAAATCACCGACGTTGATGTCGGCAAAAGCTATTATCCGCCGCTGGTTTTCAAACCGCCTTGTCCCACCGCAAGTCTTCAAACCGTATCGAAGCCGCAACTTAATTACGCTCCGGACTGCCTTTACGACATGGAAGCGTCTGCCTTTTATGAAACTGCGGCACGGTTTTCGTCAGGTGAATTAATCCAATGCCTGAAAGTTATTTCGGATAATGAATCATCGTCTGCCGAAAATATAGAAGCCAAGCAGGTGGCTTTATTGATAGGCGCTCATGTTGCAACGATTGAAATAGTGTTGGCGGAATTAAGCCGTTTGGCGAGAACGATAACGGCGCCTGAACTCCAACTGATTAAACAACTGACACAACGCTATCATTTTACGGTCAGCGAACAGGGACAGTTAAAAAGCCGACTGTCCCGCTGGGCAATCTTAAGTCACAACCAAGCCCTTGACTTCGATGAAACCGAGTTTCATCAAGGCAAGGACGTTTTATATTGGCTGGATCAACACATCCGTGGCATTGAGTTTGTTTTGTAAGCGTGCTTTTTGGCGGCTAAAAGAAGATGAATATATTTTTGCCGGCCGCTACGGTTATGATGTAAACAAAGCAAGCTATAGCGCCCGCAAAAGCTTTCCAGCGCAGTTCGCCCTGACGCTTGATCGCCACAATGCCCAAGCCGACATATCCCAGCAAAGCGATGAGTTTAGCGACAATCCAGCCGTATTCGCCTGACAACCAGGAACCTTGAAAAACCAAGGCAAAGCCGGTCAGCAACAACAAGCTGTTGATGATATGCGGGCCGATTTTGATCCATTTTTGCTCCAGCATTTCCGGACGCTTTTCAGCCAGATAAACCCGGCCGACAAAACTGGAGATGGACAATAAAATAAAGATGAGGTGAAAAAACTTAATCATGCGATGCTCCTAAGGTTAAAAATATTTTCGTTACCCGATAGATAAGTCTGTTGCCGGTGTTGCAGTAATATCCGCCGAAAAAACAGAGGATCCTTTTGCTGCGTTATTTCGCCGGGACGGGGATAGCACTGATGCTCCAAGCGCGACAGCCAAAAACGCAACGCCGCCGCCCTGAGCATAATCGGCCACTGGCGTTTTTCCTGCGGTTCCAAGGGTCTCAGGCTTTCATAAGCGGCTAACAACGCGGTAAGTTTTTCAGTGTTAACCACCCCGTTATCGCAGCACCAATCATTAGCCGTTACCGCAATGTCAAACAGCAAAACATCGGTGCAGGCGCTGTAAAAATCCAGCAAACCGCTGAGCCGCCCATCGACAAATAACACATTATCCCGAAACAGGTCGGCATGAATAACGCCTGACGGCAAATTAGCCTGGCCGTTTTCCGCTTGAAAAGCCAGCTCGTTATCAATCAAGCGGCGGTCTGTTGCTGATAAATAGTCGCTGATTTTATTAAGTACCGTTCCGCACCAGCTTAAATCATTGCCGTTTTTTATCGGGAAAACATAGTCTTGCGTGCAGCGATGCAAAGCGGCCAGTTGCAAACCGATTTCCCGGCACTGCAAAACCGATGGCGTTGTCGTCGATGCGCCGGATAACCGCGCGAACACCGCAGCCGGTTTGCCGTTCAGCTGACGCAACGATTTTCCTTGCCGGTCGCTTTGAGGAGAGGGGCAAGGCAGCTTGTTTTTATCCAGATGCGACAACAGTTTTACAAAATGCGGCAACTCATCGGTCGTCAGCGACTCGAACAAGGTCAGAATAAAACCGCCTTGCGTCGTGCTGACCGAATAATTGGTGTTGTCTATGCCGTCCGTTATGCCTTCAAAACCGACGACTTCACCGAGGTTGTAAGCGCTAAAGAATTGATCGAGTTGCGGGCGTGTGATGCGAGTAAATACCGACACGGAAGTTTAAGCGTTTACCATTCCAGCAATTTCCACATATTAATATCGGAATCCCTGTCCAGATCGCTGCGGCGCACATCCATTTTGCCGTCGCCATTGGTGTCGATAAAATAATAAGGCGGACCGACCGCCGGTATGACTTTGATCATATAAAGCCTGCCGCTGCGGCGATATTCCTGAATGGTGTCTTTACCTTTACGGATAATGGTAATGTCGGGCTCCATGGTTTCGCCGTTTTGTATCGGCAAAGGCGGTTCCGGCGCCTCCGGCACGGCTTCAAGCTCTGGCGGTTGCTCATCGACGGCATAGACCGGAAAGGCCAGTAAACTCAGTAGGAGAAAACGTCGCATAAAGTAACTCGTATTAAAATAAAAACTGCGGCTATCTTATTACAGTTTGTACCGGCTTGCTTAACTAAAATCGGTGCTGTCGGCTTGTCGATGCCTCAGTGTATTTCTTGTTAACGGCGCGCACTTTGGTTTTTTCGTAGCGACTCGGCTATTCCACTAAGCCATCAAAAATCCGCGTTAATCATAACCATCCGCGCTCTATTTTCTAAATACCGGGCAGCAACCAAAAAGCTATATAGAGCCCAGAATTAATATAGCGACGCAAAGTCTGGAGAGGGTCTGCTATCGTTCCCGCGCTCCGGCGTGGGAATGCAGTGAGGGACGCTCCTGCGTCCCGTAACGCTAGAGCGGTACTTCGGCATTCCCACGCCGGAGCGTGGGAACGATGTCGCTTTATTCACTTTGGGCTCTATAATGGCGTTTTTAATAAATTACGCTTTGGAAACGGTAGCGGCCATGGTTATAGACAATGCAAAGGATCGAATTAAGCAATATTGGTTGTTGGCGCGCTTCGATAAGCCTATCGGCATCCTGATTTTATTATGGCCGGCATTATGGGCGCTGTGGGTCGCCGGTGACGGCAAACCGGACGGGCTGATTTTAACTGTGTTTTGTCTGGGCGTCGTTTTGATGCGGGCAGCCGGTTGCGTAATTAACGATTATGCCGACCGTGATTTCGACCCTCATGTGCAACGCACCAAACAACGGCCTATCGCCGCCGGCAAGGTTAAGCCCAAGGAAGCGCTGATCCTTTTTGCAGTTCTGTGTTTATGCGCTTTTTGCTTGGTGCTGTTGCTGAATATCTACACCATCATGCTGTCGTTTATAGCCGCATTCCTGGCGGCCAGTTACCCGTTTATGAAGCGTTACACCCAGTTGCCGCAAGCCTATTTGGGCATTGCTTTCGGCTGGGCGGTGCCGATGGCTTTTTCCGCGCAGATAAATGCCATCCCGCCGGTAGCCTGGGTGATGTACTTAGCCGTGGTGCTATGGGCATTGGTTTATGACACCATGTATGCGATGGTTGATAAGGATGACGATTTAAAAATAGGCGTTAAATCGACCGCTATACTGTTCGGTGCTTACGACCGTCACATTATGGCCGGTTTGCAGCTCGTCATCATCGGCCTGCTGATGGTCGTAGGGCAGATGGCTCATGCCGGTTGGCCTTATTACGGCGGTGTTTTAATCGCGGCGGGCTTGTCGGTTTATCAACAAAAATTGATTTTTCACCGGGAAAAAACGCTTTGTTTCAAGGCCTTTTTAAACAGTAACTGGTTCGGCTTGGCCGTCTTTGCAGGCTTGGCTGTGGATTATTGGCTACGCTGACTGAACAATCGCCCGCCGGTGTGGTTGTTCAGTCAATAGAACTGTATTACAGACCGCTTCCGGAGCAAGCCTTGAAGCCTCTCTCATCAATCATGGCTTATGCGGCACATCAACAGTTTGCAAAGAAATAGCCAAAGGTTCCGGTCCGGTCAAATTGATTCGCTGCCCCGCGGTTAAGGTAATAGCGGCGCCGACGCAATCGGGTCGCAGCGGAATTTGCCGGCCGTCGCGTTCTATCAATACCGCCAGAACCACCTGATTCGGCCGACCGTAATCGAAAATTTCATTCAGCGCGGCGCGCGTTGTGCGGCCTGTGTAAAAAACATCGTCAATCAAGATGATATTACGGCCGTCAATGTGGGTCGGCAGCTGGCTGGGTTTGACATTGGGACTGACCCCGATTTGCGAAAAATCATCCCGATAAAAAGAAATGTCCAGCAGCCCCAAGGGCTCGCCGATATTTAAACGCCGATGCATGTGCTCGGCGATCCAGACGCCGCCGGTGCGAATACCGATCATGATCGGATTAACCAGTTGCCTCCGCTCGATAACGTGCTTTAACTCGGCTTCCAGGTTATTGAGTAATTCGGAAATTTCTAACACTTAAATAGTCCTTTTGATACGGCCGTTGAGCCAGGTTTGCAAGATAAGTTGGGCGGCGAGTTGGTCTTGCACTTGCCAAAGCTTGCTTGCACTGACGCTGACTTCATCGAACAACATTTGCTTGGCCTCAAAGGTCGACAAAGTTTCGTCTTGTTGAAAAACAGGCAATTGATAACGCCCTTCCAACTGCCTGCAAAATTTTAACATGCGAGGTGTTATAGGGTTGTCCGAGCCATCGGCCTGTTTGGATATACCGACGACTAAACCGGCCGGGCGCCATTCTTGTATCAGCTTGCCGATGATTTCCCAGTTGGGATTTTGATTGATCGAACGGATGGTTTGCAGCGGACTTGCGCTGGTGGTGGTCGATTGACCGACGGCCACGCCTATTTTTTTGTTGCCGAAGTCAAAACCCAAGTAGGTATCGGTAGTGGCTTTAGCTTGTAACGGATCGTGCTTAACCATGTCCTGCCGGAGCGGTCAGCTGGTTAATATCAATACCGATCTGGTTGGCCGCCGCGCTCCAGCGCAAATTAACGGGGGTGTCGAACAAAACCTGCTCACCGCAGGGGGTATTGAGCCAAGCATTATCCATGATTTCTTTTTCCAATTGTCCCGCGCCCCAGCCGGCATAGCCCAAAGCGATCAGGTACTGCTCGGGGCCTTCGCCGACGGCAATGGCTTCAAGCACATCGCGGGAGGTGGTCAGTGACAGCGTCTCTGAAATCGCCATGGTCGCATGCCAATCGCCACCCGCCGTATGCACCACGAAGCCGCGTTCCTGTTGCACCGGACCACCGGCGAAAACAGGGACTTCAGTTGAAGCGAGCGAAGTCACGTTTATTTCCATTTGCTTGAAAATTTCGCCCAGCTTCATGTCCATCGGCCTGTTAATGACGATGCCTAAAGCACCGTCTTCGTTATGCTGGCACAAATAGGCAACGGTGTGAAAAAAGTTAGGATCGGCCAGAGTGGGCATGGCGATAATAAACTGGTTATTTAAGTAAGTAGCTTGGTTCATAGGTCTTAGTATCAAAGGTTATGGCGGCTTAAGCAACTGTTTATCGCGAGGTCATGCCTGATTCATCGGAGAATTTCCAAACCCGGGTAATCACCAGAACATCGAGTTCTTTCAGCAAATCGCCGGGTAAGGGAGCAAAAGGCGCACTCATGCGGACAATATGTTTAGCCGCTTCATCCAAGGCCGGATTTCCCGAGGACTGGTTGATGCGTATGCTGTAAATGCTGCCGTCCGCTTTAATGCCGACATCCATGGTTAACGTGCCGGAAAAATTTTTCTTGGCCGCCACTTCCGGGTAATTAAGATTGCCGGTGCGCTCCACCTTATCTTCCCAGTCTTTCATGTATTGGGCGGCGACATATTTATGGGCGCTGACCGAGTCGACAAATTTTATCTTGGCTTGTTCGGCGCTTTGCTGGTTGAGCCTGATTTCGGTGCCCAATTGCGTAATTTGTTGCTGGAGCATTTCCGCCGATAATTGAGGATGCGGCTTTTCAGTATGATACCCCGACCCCGTTTTGTCGGTAGTCACAATCTTTTTTTCCGCTGTATTCTGGGTAATCAATTTTTTGGCCGGTTTGGCTTCGCTATGCTCCGGCGCGCTCTTTTTTATCTGTTTAGTTGGGCTATTACCTGGGCTAGGCTGTTTTTGCGGCGGCGGTTCCGGTTTTTTGTTGTGTTCGCCCGAAGCTAACTGGTCTTCCTGAGCCAATGCTGTTGTCTTTTCCGGCGCTTTTTTTACCGGGGCATTAACCAAAGTAATGTCGATTGACCGGCTGATGTGCTCATGTTGCGGCAGGGTAAAATTAATCCCCAAACCCACCGCAACATGAATAACCGCAGCCAGAAATAAGGCTATCAGTAATGAGTCGTTACTTGATAGCGGTGCAGGCGGATCAAACATTAGCCGATCTGTTCTCATTAATCGCCATCGACGGTGTGCGCCGCAAGCCGTGCAGTCAGAGTGGTTTCAATATGATCCATGAGTTGAGCGCAAATATTCAGTCCAAACTGGCGATCCAGCTCCTGAACGCAGGTAGGACTGGTGACATTGATTTCGGTCAGCGTATCGCCGATCACATCGATACCGACAAAAACCAGGCCTTTTTCCCGCAAGGTTGGGCCGACTTGATTGGCAATCCAGCGGTCGCGTTCGGTTAATGGTCGGCCTTCGGCGCGCCCGCCCGCCGCCAGATTACCGCGAGTTTCGCCTTGGGCGGGAATGCGCGCTAAAGCATACGGAATGACTTCGCCATTAACCAGCAAAATACGTTTATCGCCGTCTATAATTTGCGGCAGATACTTTTGCGCCATCACATAGCGGCTGTTGTATTGAGTCATGGTTTCCAGGATGACGCTAAGGTTCGGATCGCCTTGCCGCAAATGGAAAATAGAAGTGCCGCCCATGCCGTCCAGCGGCTTTAAAATAATTTCACCCTGTTCCAGCAAGAACTCCCTGATTCTGGCGGGCTCTCTGGCAACCAAGGTTTCCGCGCAACATTGCGGAAACCATGCGGTAAAAAGTTTTTCATTGGCATCTCGTAGCGACTGCGGTTTGTTGATGACATAAACGCCCATGCTTTCGGCACGTTCCAACAAATAAGTTGCATAAATGTATTCTTGGTCGAACGGCGGGTCCTTACGCATCATGATCACATCCAGTTCGTCCAGCGAAATATCCTGCTCCGCCGTAAATTCGTACCAGCTTTTTTCATCCCGCTGAACTTTAATTGTCCGCGTTCTGGCATAAGCCCTGCCGTTTCTCAGGAACAGATCGTTGAGTTCCATATAATGCAACTCCCAGCCTCTGGCCTGAGCTTCGAGTAACATGGCGAAACTGGTGTCTTTTTTGATGTTGATATGGGCGATGGAATCCATGACCACGCCGAGTTTAATAGGCATTATTTTTTCCTGATGATTACGGTGGACAAAAGGCGAAAGGCAACGGGCTAAAGGTTAAAAAACCGTTGCGCCCTTTGCCTTTCGCCCTTCACCTTTCGTCTTATTTTATAGATTGTTATTTACCTTGAAAAGATTTTTTGGTATAAAGCTCGGCTAACTTTTGAATTTAGACACGCATTAGGGGTTAATCATGTCCAGAGTATGTCAAGTAACAGGAAAGCGTCCCGTTACAGGTAACAACGTTTCACACGCTAACAACAGAACTAAAAGACGCTTTTGTCCGAATTTGCAACACCACAGATTCTGGGTAGAAAGCGAAAACCGCTGGGTTCGCCTCAGAATTTCCACTAAAGCCATGCGTATTATCGACAAAAGAGGCATTGATGCCGTTCTTGCCGATCTGCGTAAAGCCGGCGACATCTCTTAAGAGGATAGAAAAATGCGCGATAAAATTAAATTGATTTCAACCGAAGGCACTGGGCACTTTTATACCACCACAAAAAACAAACGGACTATGCCCGAAAAAATGGAGATCAAAAAATTTGATCCCGTTGTCCGTAAACATGTGATTTACAAAGAAGCCAAAATTAAATAATTTAAAGCTTATTTTCGGTTTGCGCGCTCTGAGCGCAAGCCGAGCGCAACGTAACCCGAGCTGTCGGGTCACGTTGCCGCTACTATATTCAGCCGACGCCCCCGCCTTTTAGTTTATCCAGCACCTGGGTTAACTTTTCCATTTGTTTGTGCAATATCCGGCATTGCTTTTCAGCATGTTGCTTATCGAATTCCAGTTTCATGCATTTATCATGAAGCTGTTTGTTAGTATTGTTGAGCGTTGCATTTTCCAATTTAAGCGCTTTTATTTGCTCTTCTAAAAGCCCGGTGGAAACGCCGACCGGATGCATTTGCTCATTTTCCTGATGAGGACTTTGCGAGCTTGCATTGTCGGCAAAAGGCGCGGTATTCTCCTGATCGGGCTTTACCTCCGGCTTGGGCGCAATGCTGTCCATGCCGCCTTTTAAAATCATTGCCCCAATCTTATTCCTGAGCAATAAAAACGCGGCGGCTTCGCTGGTCTTGCCATCCTGACACACGACAACGACCGGCTTGTCATGACTGAATGTTTTAAGCTGCATTCTTAAATAGAAAAAAGGCGTATTGATACTGCCGTCAAGATGCTGGTCCTCATAGTCATCCTGCGAGCGGACATCCAGCAGAATCGCTCCCTTTTTTACCACCTCCTGCATCCCCGCATAATCGACAAACTTTAAGGAAGGCTCTTTGATTAAAGAGATAAATTGTTTTTTGTCCAGACGCAATAACACAATGTCCGTCAGCGCGGTAATGGTTACATTTCTGGGCGCGCCCGAAAGCAAAGCGTCTTCGCCAAAAGTATCGCCGTTTGCCAACTGGGCTAATTTAATTTCTTTGGCATTCGGTGAAGGTTTACGCGTTAACACGCATTGCCCATTTTTAATCAGATAGTAATAATCCCCGGTGCCGCCTTGCTCTAAAATGATTTCACCTTTTTTATAATGAACGGATTCCAGGCTCATTAAGATTTTTTGTAAGTTCGCGGGGGGGAGACGTTGAAAAATAGGCGACCTTAATAACGCTGTCATCCAGTCATTCGGATCGCCTTCAGTCTCGTCAATGACCATGTGGCTGCTGTCCTCTTTATAAGCAAGGGAGGGGGGATTATTAACACTATCATTATTCAGCCGCAAAAAACGCACCCTTCCGTTCGCGACTGCATCGATTTTTCTGGGGATCTGGTGCGCCAGCGCAAACCGGGCGGAATCACTGTTCGCGGCAATCACCTCAACCACCAGTCCGTCTGCTTGAAGAGTCACCTCGCCATTTATCAGGTAAATCAGCTGGGCAGTGACATCGCCTTTTTTAAACAAAAAACCGTTTTGAACTTCTTCAACGGTCATTTCGGCGCATAGCGCATTAAAACGAGTTCCCGGCAATGTTGCGAGCGGGATGAGCTTTCGAATAATCAGTCCGTCTTCGGAATTGACGTCTATAGCCATTTGAATATTCTAAGCAAGATAGCGGTTAAATGACAGTGTTGATTTTTTAAAAAAACTACTTTAACACACCTTGTATTAAACATTTTTACACATATATTGTCAGCTATTGCTTGTTTCACACTCACTGGAAAAAACCATGGTAAATACTGAATCTGTAAAACAGCTGTTATTGATATCTCTGTTATCCCTTAATTTTTGCATAACAACGGCTGCGCAAGCCGGTTTGCCGGCTTATGCGGAAGGGCGGGCGTTACCCTCCCTGGCTCCGATGCTTGAGCGCAGCATGCCGGCGGTGGTCAACATCTCAACCTCGACCAATATCACCGTTAACGACAACCCGCTGATGCAGGATCCGGTTTTTCGCCAATTTTTTAATATCCCCGACCGGCAACTACGGCGGCAACAAAGAAACAGCCTGGGTTCCGGCGTTATTATTGACAGCAAGCAAGGTTTGGTTCTGACCAACAACCATGTTATCGATAAAGCCGACACCATCACGGTGACCTTGAATGACGGCCGCCAGCTTGCCGCTAAATTAATCGGTACCGACCCCGAAGCGGATGTCGCTATTATCCGGATTCCGGCCGATAACTTAACCATGTTGCCGATTGCCGATTCCAGCCAACTGAAAGTCGGCGATTTTGTGGTCGCTATCGGCAATCCGTTCGGCTTGGGACAAACCGTAACATCGGGCATCGTCAGCGCCTTGGGCCGCTCCGGTCTTGGCATAGAAGGCTATGAAGATTTTATCCAAACCGATGCGTCGATTAATCCCGGAAACTCCGGCGGCGCATTGGTCAACCTGCACGGCGAGTTGGTCGGCATGAATACCGCGATTCTCGCGCCCACCGGCGGCAATGTCGGTATCGGTTTTGCGATCCCCTCCAATATGATGATGACGATCAAAGAGTCGCTGGTCAAACACGGCGAGGTTCGGCGCGGCTTGTTGGGCATAACGACACAGGATCTGACGCCCGAACTGGTCAAAGCGTTTAATTTAAAAAATATACAAGGTGCGGCGATCAGTCGGATTGAAAGCAATTCACCCGCCGCGAAAGCAGGGCTGGAGCCGGGCGACATTATTGTTTCCGCCAATGGGCGATCCATTAAAAACAGCCATGACATCCGTAATATCGTCGGCATGATGCAAATCGGCGAGAATGTTGAGCTTGAATATTTCCGAGGCACTGAAAAAAGACAGGTTACCGCCACGATCGGTAAACAGGAGCTGCCGCAACTATCAGGCAGTCAATTGCACCACGGCCTACAGGGTGCGTTATTAAGCACATCGCTAAAAGTCCAAATTGAGGGCGTTTTAATTGAAAAAATCGACACAACATCTGACGCATGGCGCGCCGGCCTGCGTCCCGGCGACGTTATTGTGTCGGCAAACCGCTATCGCGTTCGTAATATCGAGGAATTAAAGCAGGTCGTCGATCCGAATAGCCCTTTGCTGATTAATATTCAGCGGGGACAAGAAGGCTTCTTTGTTGTGTTAAAGTAATTAG
>JAUGSS010000121.1:0-25738 GCA_044426515.1 Methylococcaceae bacterium
ACGAAAATGGCACTACAAAAAAATAGCGAAAAATGGAAAAATTAATATTAAAATAAATCAAATGTTTATGACTTTTGCGAAGCTTAGTCGCGTAATGATGGACGCTAAAATGAGAAAATACTGTTAAATGTGGGTTAAGCCTGCGAGTTTTTTTATCATGGGATTTTCCTTAATGGTAAAAACGGATGTGGCGCTTTTATAAGAAAAGCAATGAATGATCTGTTTATATGCCGGGAATGAAGTTTAAGCAATTTTTATCAACGATTATGAGAACTGCTGGGCAATAACCTTGGCGGCTTATTTTCAAATACTATGTTCTTGATGTTTATCTTGAAGCGAAAAATAGAGTTAGTATTTAATGCTATCATTACTTAACAAGCGTAATGATTCTCCAAGGAGCAAGCAGTGAATGATCCATCGCCCACTGATGGGCTGACATTTAAGCTGAGTGATGACGGCAAGTTGCTCGCCGTATTTGAGCCGTGTGAATGCAGCGCCTCCCCGCTTGATGAAGCGTCAATTAAAGAGGCCCTGGCTAAGCAAGGTCTATCCAACCTGTTTCTGTATGAAAACGCGCTGTCAAATCTGATAAAACAATACAACACTCCTAATGAGAGCTTTATGCTGGAAATTGGGGAACGCAGGGATGGTACATTCACTTTTAAAATTGACGACGATAAAATGGCCGCCAAGCTTACTTTAACGCCTCCATACGGTGGCGCTCCAGTCACGCTATTTCAAATACAGCTGGCTTTGCAGGCAAAAGGAATAGTCAGCGGCATCATGATAAATGAAATTGAGGCCGCCTTAAATGAAGGTCATGCCGCAGAACGTATCATTGCCAAAGGCCACCCTCCTGTACCGGGTACTGACGCGCGCTTTCAAAGCCTGATACCGAAAATAAAAGAACGAAAACCCCAGGTAGACAAACGAGGCATCGCTAACTACCGCGATCTTGGACAGCTTATTGTCGTAAAGCCCGGCGATCCGCTGATGTGCCGCACCCCACCCACCGAAGGCAAAAAAGGACAGGACATTACCGGACAAATACTTATGCCTCGACCAGGACAAGACACACAGTTTGCCTCCGGGCTACACGGAGTAGAGCTTGATCCGAATGACGAGTTTGATCCGGATCATAACAGTCTACTGTTGGCTGCGATCGCCGGCCAACCAAAGTTGGTTGCTAATGGCGTTGTGGTGGAACCTACCATCGACCTGCCGCTGGTGGATATTTCAACCGGAAATATGAACTTCGAAGGCACCATTAATATCAAAGGCGACATCAAGGAAGGAATGAAAGTTCACGCATCGGGAGATGTATTCGTGGGAGGAACTGTCGAAGCCGCAGAAATTAAAGCGGGTGGAAATGTCGTTATCAAAGGCGGCGTGATTGGTCACAGCGAACATAGCGGCAATCACAGCGAAGTTCCTACCTTTAGTGCGACAATTATCAGCAAGGGTTCAATCAGCGCACGCTTTGCCGAAAATGCCCGCATGGAAGCAGGCATAGATATTATTATTGAAGAATTCTCCCTGCATAACCATTTGGCAGCACTTAATCGGATATTGATCGGTAAATCCGGAAAGAAAGGCCGTCTGATTGGCGGCATTACCTGCGCATCAGCTTTTGTAAAAACCGCCATAATTGGCTCGAATGCTGGGTTTATAACCAAGGTTAGAGCAGGTTTCAACCCATACCTTCAAGCGCAGCTGGACAAGCTAAAACTTGAGATTGACGCTAATCAAAAAGAACAGGAAAACATTAAGAAGATTATTGCCTTTATTTCGGAGCATCCCGAAAAAGACAAAAAGAGCTTGTTAAACAAACTCATCTACACTAGGGATAAACTTGAAATTGATTGCACCCGGCTACATACTGAACGGGCTCATCTTTTGTCGGAAATGACCCTTGCCGAGCACGTCCAAATAATTGTCGAAGAGGCCGTCCATTGCGGAACTGAAATCCAGATTGGAAACTTTACCTGGAAAAATAGCGATACACGAGGCAAAGGTGTTTTTCAGCTCATCAATGGTGAAATTGATTATGGAAACACTATGTTGAATGTATAAATTACGAGTACTTTTAGTGGCTGACTAAACCCTCTCCTGAAAAGAAAGGGCGATAAAAGCCGTAATCCAGCCTATAGCTGAGTATTTAATCGAATTGCTTATACAGTCAGTACAATTTTACCGGTGCTATGCCCGGTTTCTATCAATTGATGCGCCTTGACGGCCTCTGCCAGCGGCAACTGTTTGCCGATATGAGTTTTTAACAGGCCTTTATCAATCCACTGCGCGCATTGCTTTAACATTTCAATATGTTTGTCTCTTGCTTCGGGTAAATCTCTAAGCATCGGCGTTAACATCAACTCAAAGCCTATTAATAAATTACGCATCCGGGCTTCAGCCAGACTCAATTCGCCCGGATCGAGCAAGGTTACCAGACGGCCGAAATGCGCGGTCGCGGCAATGCTTTGTTTGAATACCTCAGCGCCCACGGTATCGAAAACCAGATCGGCGCCTTTGCCGTCGGTTAATTTATTTACCTTATCGACAAAACCGTCGTGAATATAAAGAATCGCCTCGTCAGCCCCGATGGTTTTGACAAATTCCGCCTTTTGCTCGGAACTCACGGTGGTAATGACTCTGGCGCCTTTTAATTTTGCCATTTGTATTGCTACATGCCCGACTCCTCCGGCTCCGGCATGGATCAATACGGTCTGTCCGGCTTGCAAGCCGCCGCGGTCAAACAAGCCGCCCCATGCGGTAATCAACACCAGCGGCAATGCCGCAGCTTCGGTAAACGAGCAGGTTTCCGGCATTAGACCGGCCCAGCGTTGGTCAAGCACGGTGTATTCGGCGTAATTGCCCTGCTCGCGACCTAATCCGCCATGACAAAACCAGACTTTGTCGCCCGGTTTAAATTGATTGACGGCGCTGCCTGTTTCTACGACTTCTCCCGCTCCGTCACAACCTAATACCGCAGGCAATGGATTATCATAAAGCAAGCCGTTACGCCTGATTTTGGTATCGACGGGGTTGACGCCGGCGGCTTGAAGCTTGACTTTGATCTGTGTCGCTGTAGAAATTTCCGGCTCGTCAATATCTTGAAACGCCAGAACATCCGGATTGCCGACCGCCGTCATCATTATTGCTTTCATGGTTTTATCCTTTTTGTAAATATAACTTCTCATTATCTACAGACAACAGATTTACTAATCAGGCTAAAGGCGAAAGCCAATCTCTAAATTACGCTGCCTTTAGCCTCAACCAACCATTGCCTACGATAATCCTGATAATCGTAATGCTTCAATTTTTTTACCCGCAGCGCATTGCTCAGGTATATATCCGGCAGATTGTAGCCATTAAACCGGTTCGCCTTAATCAGGGTATAAGCGCCGACATTTTTAAAAACGACTTTATCCCCCACTGCCAAAGCTTGTTTAAATCGATATTTGCCGAAGACATCTCCGGCCAGACAGGTACAGCCCGCCAAGATAGCGCTATATTGCCCATCGGGATCATGTTCGTGCAATTCAGGCCGGCGCTGATATTCAAATACTTCGGGATTATGACTGACTGAAGTATCCAGTATGACCAAGGTTTCACCGTCACTGACAAAACTGTCCAGCACCGTCGCCACTAAATACCCGGCTCGGCCTACAACCGCTTTGCCCGGTTCAATATAAACCTCAATACCGTAATCATGAGTCAGCTTAGTCACCAGCTCAACAAACGGGCGATGGTCTTCAATCTGACCAAACAAATAGCCGCCGCCGATATTCAACCATTCAAGTTCAGCCAAGCCTATCGATCCCAAATGCTGCTGAAGTTTATCGATCGTTTTAATCAACGGGGTGAAATCGGTAGCTGAAAACACGTTATGAACATGCAGCCCCTGAATTTGATCCAGACGAATCGATTGGCTCAATTCGTCAATTGCCACACCCAGTTTCGAGTGCTGCCGACAGGGGTCGAAGCGATCGTCATGCAGAAAGGACAGCTTGGGGTTGACCCTTAAGCCGATGGAGGACTGTGCTTGGGCCGTTTCAAAGTAGCGTTGATACTGGGGCAAGGAATTGAAGCTGATGTGCGAACACAGCGAACTTAACTCATCCAGCTCATCATGCCTGATGCCTGGCGTGGTCAAGTGAATGCTGCCCCGCCCTGCCAAACCCTGCCTAACTATTTCATCGGCCAGCCGCGCTTCAAATAAGGAACTGACCGAAAAACCGTCAACAAAGGCTTTTGCCATATCCATAACCGCGGAAAAAGGCAATGCTTTAATGGCATATAAAACCTTGCAGCCACACTGCGTTCTCAGTCCGGCTAACGTTTCCAAGGTTTGGCTGACTTCTGTTTCATCCAAAACAAAAGCCGGTGAGGAATAAACACTGTCTTTCAACACTTGAAAATCCATTAGTTGCAAAATTGCCGCCCTTTACCGGCATAAAGTGTTTTTTCCGTGATGACCCTATCCATTGCCACATCATGAGCAGCCGTAACGACTTGTTCGACTAACTGCGATTCAAAACAAACGCCGATCAATGCGGCATCGGCTCTGACACTGCTCAATAAGCGATCATAATAACCCGCGCCGTTACCCAAGCGCCCGCCATTTCGATCAAAAGCCACGCCAGGCACCATGATGCAATCGAGCTGTTCAGGGGCAATATCTTTCCCCGGCTCGCCCCATCGCTGTTTGGGTGGCTCTAATATCCCCCACATCCCGGAAACCAGCTCGGCGAAATCGTCAAGCCGCCATAAACCCAGTTTATTACGCCCCTGCTGATCCTTAGTGCAGTAGGGAATGACGATGCACTTACCGGCTGACAGCTCGCGTAGCAATGCCGATTGGGTTCTGACTTCGGAACGGCAATGGCTGTACCACATCACGGTTTCGGCCCGCTGATAATCAGGTTGTGCTATAAATTGAGCGCAAATGATCCGGCTCAGGACGTCCTTATCGATTTGCCGGTTGCGTGCATCGTAGGCTTTGCGGCGTTGCCGATTTTTCAGGTCATTCATCTGCGCTCAGGCTTTAATCAAGGTGATAGTGTGTATTAGATAATACACAGATTCACCGCTGATTTAAAACTCAAATACACCGACAACTCTTAACTCATCAGCGTTTATTTTCCGCTGCTGAACAGTTACGGCAATTCTCACTAAAACCTTCGCGGTATTTCGGTTGAGTTATCGAAAACATGCGGATAAGTCCGGGAATGCACCACTGTCCGGTTCACATTTTGCCTCGAAAAGGGCTCATTGTTGTTATTTAAAACATACGTCACTATAATTGCCGTTTTTTATTTAGCAATATGTGTTCCAGTCTTTATTGATGTGATGCGGAAATGAAAAGTTCTGTCTTAATATTTAAAGCGGTAGCGCTTGCTAATCCTGATAGCAACGGAACAAATGTATCCGGCTAGCTATTTTTATAACAAATACCAGGGGAAATTAATGACTGCCAGTGTTGATGATTTTAAAAAGGCTATGCAACTATGGGCCAGCGGCGTCACCGTTGTTACGACACAATCTGAAAAATTCGGCACTCAGGGTATGACGGTTACCGCATTTTCAAGCGTTTCAATTAATCCGCCTCAGGTCTTGGTTTGTATTAATGAATCTGCCGACACCGGTGCGGGAATTCAGGAAAGCCGGTACTTTGCCGTCAACGTTTTAAATTCGGCTCAACAAGACGTTTCCAATCAATTTGCCGGCGGCAGCAGTCAGGAACAACGGTTTGAAAGCACCCCTTGGACCGCTGGAGCTAGCGGCGTACCTATTCTAAGCAACAGCCTCATGTCTCTGGAATGCAAAGTCGTAGAAAAAGTTCACGCCGGCACTCATTGGATTATGATCGGCGAAGTACTGGATTGCATATGCCGTCCAGGAGAGCCTCTTTTATATTACAAAGGGGCTTATCAGCAACTTCTAGCTCAGTCATAACTATTTTGTAAGTTATCTATAGACTTTTGTTATTAAAACCGTTGGATGAAATAAGGACTGATTTCATCCATCCGCTTCGGCAATATCCCGCTAACGCATCGAAGCCGGTCAGCCCTATCTGTTGATTTACAGCGTTATGCATAAATACTCAACAAGCCATTGCTGACTACGGCCCGTCCGCTTTCAATTTCTTGCTCTACTTCATCAACGCCATTGGCCGTAACGCTCGCCGCGCCTTGTCCCCGGCCATCGGCTGTTTGCGCAAAATTTTGCGCCTGTGAACGGCCTTGGTCTGACATTGAACCTTGAGAAACATTCACATCCACCAAGTTGAGCTGTTGGGCTCCCATCATTTCCCTTAATTTGGGAATAGAAGC
Source organism: Methylococcaceae bacterium (assembly GCA_044426515.1). Lineage (GTDB taxonomy): Bacteria > Pseudomonadota > Gammaproteobacteria > Methylococcales > Methylomonadaceae > Methylobacter_A. The sequence continues at coordinate 6,333 of JAUGSS010000121.1, forward strand.
TTCAAGAGCCTCTCTTGTAGCCGCATGCTGAGCCGTAAACACTACAGTCGCCTGATCATCAGCCACATCGACACGAACCGATATCGGGCCAAGATGCTGCGGATTCAGTCTGATTTCCGCTGTGGGTATGGCCTTGCTGCTCATCCACACAATCCGCTCACCCAAATCCTTATTCCATTCCGGATGCGATAGCGGCTTGGTTATGGCCGGAACATCCGCTTTATTGTCAACAATCAATTTATTAGGCTGAGCTAGATCCATTCCGACTCGGGGCAAAGTCTTGTCCCTTTCCAAATTCAAACCTTGCTGCTCAACTCGCCCGGTTTTTTCAGCTGCCCCTGCATTCTCCACAGCCTCAAAGTTTTTTAAGTTAAAGTTCTGATTATCCTGAACCGGCTGCCGAAAAACCGTTGCATTTTGCAATGCGTCATCAGGAGCTTTCGCCGACAGATTCGGTTTAGCATCCCCTGTCGATGGTTTTATAAAAGACAGAAGTTCATCCTCTTTTATCGTATCCGCCGGCGCCAAATTATTGGCGGTTTTTTCTTGTTCAGACGGTATTACCGAAGGAATGATCATGGCGGCCGATATTCCTTCCGCTACGTGATTATCTTCAACAACGGCTATTTGAGTTTCGCCTTCAACCTGCTTTTTATCCGGCTTATCGTTTTTTACCTGTTTCAAATCCGTTTGCGCCGTAACAACCGATACAATCGCATCTTTTATGCTTTGTTCGGCTTCAGCGGCCACGTCTGTCGGACCTTGCTTGGGCGAAGCAGCCGCTGCAATTATATCTTTGCTGTTTTGTCCGTCTTTAACAGCCGTTGCCGTCACATCTTTGCTGTTTTGCCCTGTCAGCACGGCCATTGTCATTACATCTTTGGCGCTTTGGGGATTTTGCCCGGACGGAACAACCGTTGCTATCGCATCTTTGTTGTTTTGCCTAAGCGAAACAGCCGTTGTAAGCGCATCTTTTATGCTTTTCCCAGCTGGAATAACCGTTGCAATCACATCCTTGATGTTTTGCTTGGCAGGAACAGTCATTGCCGCCGCATCCTTGGTGTTTTGCCCAACCGGAACAGCCGTTGTAGTCGTAGCCTTGATGTGTTGCCCAGCCGGAACAGCCGTTGCCGCCGCATCCTTGGTGTTTTGCCCAACCGGAACAGCCGTTGTAGTCGTAGCCTTGATGTGCTGCCCAGCCGGAACAGCCGTTGCCATCGTAGCCTTGATGTCTTGCCCGGCCGGAACAGCCGTTGCAAGCGTAGCCTTGATGTCTTGCCCCGCCGGAGCAGCCGTTGCAAGCGTAGCCTTGATGTCTTGCCCTGCCGGAACAGCCGTTGCAAGCGTAGCCTTGGTGCCTTGCCCTGCCGGAGCAGCCGTTGCAAACATAGCCTTGATGTCTTGGCCAACCGGAGCAGCCGTTGCAGTCGTATCCTTGATGTCTTGCCCTGCCGGAACAGCCGTTGCCATTGTAGCCTTGATGTCTTGCCCTGCCGGAGCAGCCGTTGCCATCGTAGCGCCGGTGTTTTTCCCGGCCGGAACAGCCATTGCAATCACATTTTTAATATTTTGCTCAGCCACTGCCGCCTTTTCTGCAACGGTAGCCCCCATGCCGATATATTTTAATGTGTCGGTTACCGCACTCAATACGGCCTCATGATCAACATCGTCGTTTATGTTGTAGGACACCGGCAAGTCATTGCCTAATAAAGCGGCAATATTTTGCATATCAACCTTGCCTACCGGTAAAGCGGCAACGCCTTGCGAACCGTTGATATTTGGCAAACCTGTGTTGTCCGGCGTCTGAGGCAATGAATTCCCGGCTTTTATATTGCTCAGCAGCCCAATCTGCGTCACTAATGCGTCGGAGAAACCTTCGGAAACAACGCCACCATCCGCCAATGGCTGCGACACGCTTTCAACCATACCGCTGCTTGGCGCCAAAGATGATAAATTTGCACTTTCGATATTCATAATTAATTCTCCTGAGATCCTAGTCAATTATCTAGCATTTCTCATGCCACTTGAATTATTTCGAATTATTCCGGCCGATTCTGGATGCTCGTTCATCCTGCTCCAGCTGTTCCCGTTTGGCTTCCTGCTTCATTTCCGTCACCAAAGCTGAATCGCAGACCTTCTGTAGGCTTTGGGTTTTATGGTGCAGTTCTTCCCAAGCTTTTCTTTTGGTCTTTAATTCGGCCTCAATTGAGCTCAACAGGTGTTCTTGGCCTATTATTGCCTTATCGAGTTTATCGATAAACGATCTAAACTCCAGCAGTTGGGCAACATGAGCGCCTCTACTCCCCATCTGGTCGAATCTGTCCTGGTATTCCTTCCGATAATTTATTAAACCTTCAACTTGGGCCTGCATGGTCTGGAATTTTCGCTGCACCGCGCCCAGCACTTCCAAAGCATGTTTTTCTTGTGTCGCTTTAATTTCGACTATTGTTTTAATACGTTGCGATTTTTTCACTTATGTCCTTGTATTTTTTAGAACTTGGCCATCACGCCCGTCTTATGCCCAGCAACAATGCCAGCTCTTGTAAACTCCGATTGATGTCGACCGGCTCATCCATGTCTTGCTGCAAAAAATCCAAAATCGCCGGATTTTTTTCTATGGCTTTGTCGATTCTAGGATCTGAACCTGGCTGATAAGCACCGACACTGATTAAATCGCGGTTTTGTTGATAAAGTGAGTACAATCTTCTTAACTCCCGCGCCATTTGCAAATGACCGGCATCAACAATATCCGGCATAACGCGACTGATAGACGCCTCTATATCGATGGCCGGAAAATGCCCCGATTCAGCCAGGCTTCTGGACAATATGACGTGTCCATCCAACACGCCCCTGGCCGCATCGGCAATAGGATCATTAGTATCATCGCCCTCGGCCAGAACCGTATAGAAGGCGGTTATGGAGCCGCCGCCGTGATCGGCATTACCGGCACGTTCCACCAAATGCGGCAATTTGGCAAAAACCGAAGGCGGATAGCCTTTGGTAGCCGGCGGTTCGTCGATAGCCAGCGCAATTTCGCGATGCGCCTGGGCGAACCGGGTTAACGAGTCCATCAACAACAACACATCAAGCCCCTGATCACGAAAATATTCGGCAATACTGGTTGACAGTAGCGCCGCATGAACCCGCATCAAAGGCGGACAATCCGCAGGCGAAACCACCACCACAGCTCTTTTAAGACCTTCTTCGCCCAAGGTTTTCAGCACGAATTCATTAACTTCTCGTCCCCGTTCACCAATCAGGCCAACCACAACAATATCGGCCGTAGTAAATTTGGTCATCATGCCCAGCAGTACGCTCTTGCCCACACCGGTACCGGCAAACAAGCCCATACGCTGCCCGCGGCCAACGCTGAGAATTGAATTTATCGCTCTAACACCAACATCAAGCGGCTCGCGTATCGGGCGTCTCGACAGCGGATTGATCGGTACGCCATTCAGCGAAACCAGTGCATCGGTTTTAAGCGGGCCTTTATCATCAATTGCATTTCCTGCCCCGTCCAGTACGCGCCCCAACAAGCCGAAACCCACTCTAGCCAAGCTGTTTTTGCCCATCGGAATGACCCGGCAATCGGGCTCCAGTCCATGAACTTCAGCAGTCGGCATCAAAAAAATTCGCGCATCGGAAAAACCCACGACTTCCGCTTCAATCATTCTGCCGTTTTTAGTCTCAATTCGGCAGCGGGACCCGATAGCCGCTCGACAGCCTACCGCTTCCAAGGTCAGGCCTACCATACGGGAAAGCCGGCCTTCGACAATAAGCTCGGGCACTTCGGCTAATCTTTCGGAATAAGGCTTTAATTTAGCCAGCCAAATCTGTGACCGATTTGCATCCGGAATCACGAGGTTTTATCCTCGGCAATTGCTCCCGGCATTGCTCTACCTCCTCCATCCCTGGAGTCGTCGGCAATTGCTCCCGGCAACCGATCCGTTCGTTGCCCGGCTTCCTCCGTCCGCGTGCTCGCACCTCCTGCATTTTTGTAGTCCTGCGCTCGCTCACCGCCCAATACATTGGCAATAACCGCGGCCAAGCGATGTTCTACCGTCGCGTCAACGTGCGAAATCTCGGTATCGACTGTGCAGCCGCCACGGGTAATCAACGGATCCTCAACTATATTCCAGCTTGGCGATATTTCGTCCGGCGCTAATGCTGAACGCACCAACTCGGCATCTTCAGGATGCAATTTCAGACTGATCTTTTGTGACGCCAGCGGCAAGACATTGATGGTTTCCCGGACGACGGCAATAACCTGCCCCGGATCCAGTTTGATTTCCCTGCGTATTATTTGTGTTGCGATACCTATAGCCAGCTTAACCAGCTCTTTTTCCACTTCTTCATCAAGACATTTAAACGGCTCGCTCAAGGACGCCAAAAGACCGGCCAGCGTCGCCGCTTGGCTTTGCAGCAAGTGCACGTTATCCTCGTAACCTTTTTTTGAACCCTCATCAAAACCTTGCTGAAAACCATGCATTTTGCCTTGCGCAAAGGCTTCATCATAAGCCTGCTTTTGCATGGCTTCGATTTCATCAACCGTCAAAATCGGGGTCGGCTCATCCTCCAATTCTACTGTTTCAGATTCCCTTTGAGCCTCTGCCCCGGAAACATCCGGCATGCTCCATAACCTTAAGGACTCCAGTTCGGCCTCTGTGAATCTGGGCGTCTTAGATGAGCTCATCACCGCCGGCTCCCATTTGGATCTCGCCTGCATCGGCTAGTTTTTTGGCAATAGCCAATATATCTTTCTGCGCCAATTCCACTTCGCTTAACTTCGCGGGCGGTGAAGCCTCCAAATCGTCACGCAGCATTTCTGCGGCGCGCTTGGACATATTGCTGAATATTTTTTCTTTAAGCTCGCTGCCTACACCCCGTAATGCGAGCAACAACTGTGCGGTTGAAACTTCGCGCAACAAGGTCTGCATACCTCTTTCGTCAATCGTGGTGAGGTCTTCAAAAGTGAACATCTTCTCTTGGATTTCCTGAGCCAATTCAGATCGGTGCTCGGCAATTCCTGACATGACTAAATCGGCAGCGCCGCCATCCATGAAGTTTAAAATATTAGCCACTGCATCAACACCACCGATATTGGTCGATTTGACATTATCGGAACCGGTTAATTGGGCTTCCATAATTTGATCCAACTCGCGCAAGGCAGAGGGTTGTATGCCTTTCATCGTGGCAATTCTCATCATCAAATCGGCGCGCATACTTTCAGGCAGGAACATCATCACGTCAGCCGCCTGCTCACTTTCCATCAACGACATAATCGTCGCGACAATCTGAGGATGCTCCAGGCGAATCATATCGGCAATCGACCGGGTATCCATCCATTTCAGTTGCTCAATACCTTTAGTGTTACCGCCCTGTAAAATCCGATCGAGAATACTGTTCGCTTTATCCGCCCCCAAAGCACTGACCAACACGGTACGAATATATTCATCGGTATCCATCCCCAGAGCAGTCTGCCTCTTTACATCGAGAATAAATTCCTCAACGACCTCGTCCATCATCTCTATGGATATCTCCCCCACGCTTGCCATGGTGGTGCCTAAAATCGTCACTTCTCTGGGAGTCATGTGTTTTAGAACCATCGCCGCCCTATCCATACCCAGCGCCAGCAACAATACAGCAGCGCGATCAACTTGGGTCAGCTCGTTTTTTTTTTCTGCCTTAGCCATCTTTTTTAATCCACGATTTAATAACTTGCGCGACTACTTTCGAATCATCGTCAATCAATCTCTTCACATATTCCAAGCGATGTTCGTAACTCTGAGGTACGTCCAACAGCAGCATATCCTGCATTTCATTAGCATGCGGCGCTGCAAAACTTACGCTTTGCTGGCCGGCCGGCACGGCAACAGGTATGCCTTCCTCGTTAAAGCCGACAGTTCCCCCTATAGCCGCGGCCTTTTCTTGCGCTTCCGCCAAAGCCAAAGCTTTTTTCTCTTCCAGGTCCCGAGCAACAAGACTGCGCATGGTCGGCCGCAATACCCCGAAAATCAGGAATAATACGGCCAACACCGCAGCAGCTTGTTTCATGAGATCGAGAAACCAGCCTTGCTCCCAAATAGGTATTGCCGGCAGCGCCTCAACAAGCTCGTCCATTTTGAAAGTCACATTGGTGACCGTAACCTGATCCCCCCGGTTACTATCAAAGCCTACCGCCTGCTTTACCAAGTCGCTAAAACGATTAATATCCTCTTGGGAATAAGACTGGCCTTTAACGGTGCCGTCACTTTGGGGTATATGCCGATCATCAACAACCACAGCCACCGATAAACGGCGCAGCGCCCCTGTAGCCAGCCGGGTATGGGTGATGGTTTTGTCCAACTCGTAATTTCGGGTAAAGTTTTTTGCCGATGAACCGGGCAAGGAAGCCGTCGAACTTGGGGCAGCCGAACCCGAAGAAGCGGCAGCAGCAGCTGCAGTTGCAGTTGCAGTTGCCGCAGGGTCCGGAGCCGCGCCCGCAGGAGTCGGTTGATTTGATAACGCACCGGGAACACCTTGAGTAGGAGACTGCGTACTTTGCTCTTCCGATGTTTGTTCGCTTCTTAAAGCCGGCAAATCCGGATTGAACATTTCCTGGGTTCTGTCGGTCTCGGTAAAATCCACGTCGGCTGAAATTTGTACGCGCATGCCGTCGCCGCCGACCAATGGCGACAAAATATTTTCAATTCGCCCCATCAGATGCTCTTCAATATTTTTCTTATATTCGAATTGCTTGGAGGTCAGGTTACCCGCTGCGGAGGTGTCGTTGCTATTTAACAGCTGGCCTTTTTGATCGACGACGGTTACTTGTTCGGCATCCAGTTGCGGCACACTGGATGCGACTAAATGAATAATGGATTCGACTTGGCCTTTATCCAAGGATCTGCCTTGATATAAATTGACCATGACTGAAGCACTGGGTTTCTTGCGCTCCCGCACAAATACCGACTGAACCGGGATGGCCAACAGCACTCTGGCGGATTTTACATTCTGGATCGACATAATGGTTCGCGCAATCTCGCCTTCCAGCGCACGTTGGAAGCGCACCATTTCGACACTTTTGCTGGCGCCGAAACCCTGATCTTTATCCAGTAATTCGTAGCCCAAACTGTTACTTTTGGGTAATCCCTGCGCCGCTAATTTGAGCTTGACCGCGCTCACTTGATCGGTCGGCACCATAATGGCGCCGGAACCGGTTTCAACTTTATACTTGATATTCTCCTTATTCAGAACTTCAAGAATCTCAGCCACATCGCTCTCACCGATTTCGGAATACAAGCGCCCGTAAGAGGATTCCTGCGACCATAGAACAATAGCAACACCGATAGCGACACTCAGGGCCAGCCCCAACATCAATCCGATCTGGCGCGCGATGGTCAGTCCGGCCAAGCCTTTCAGAGCGGGATGCGTGTCGACAGTGGTCGCTAAAATATGAGACGCTTCACCTTCAAGATGCCCCTTATCCTTTGCTGCCGGATCGTGCTGGCGATTTGCCTCAACCAGACTGTTACCGCTATGTTCGCTCATGTTTTAATCACAGATAATTACTCAGCACTTGGACAACAGAACGCTGATGTGGTGTGTAAGATTTTTCCTGAACACTCTGCGTTCATCATATTCATCTGCGTTTCATTTTATTTGATAGCCCTGAGCAGCTGCAATCACAACTTGTTTAAGACCAGCCCGCACTACATTGGCATATTCATGACATCTTGATAGGCTTCAACTAATTTATTCCTGACCTGTAGCATTGCCTGAAACGAAACACTGGCTTTCTGCGAGGCCACCATGACCTCTGCCAGACTTACATTCGCATCGCCGGTCTGAAAAGCCTCTGTCATTTTTCCGGCAGTTTGCTGGGTGTCATTCACAGCGCCGATAGACTGCTTCAGCATTGCGGCAAAATCAGCGCCGCCACCGCTATCCGGCACTTTACTGCCGGCCTCAAGTGACATTGCCCGCATCTGAGCCAAAACTTGGTTTACATTCATCTCACTCATCGGGGGTTCCTCTTACATTCTTGGTAATATATAGAGTTTAGAGCATTTTTAGTGCCACATATTAGCACGAAATAATAACACCCGAGTCTTTCATCCTCGCCATTTTATAACGGAGTGTTCGAGGACTAATACCCAACTTTTCAGCCGTGGTCTTACGGCTGCCGTTTTCCATCAGCAAGGTCTGCAAGATAATACTTTCCTCGGCGGAGCGAACCCCCTCGCCCAAACCGCCGAAATCCGGCTTTTCATCTTTACTATCAATAACTTCTTCAGACTTTGACGCAGTATTTCTATTCATCGCCGCCATCATCGACCCCGCATCCTCAAAGACCAAATCATCAACCGTAATCTTATCACCGGATTGCAAAATAAGCGCCCGCTGCACCACATTATCCAGCTCCCTGACATTACCGGGCCAGTGGTAAGCCGCCATTTTTTCAACAGCCTGACAATCGAATTCAGGCAATTTTTTGCCATCGGTCCCATGCCGTTGCATTAATTCCTGCGCCAGCGGCAAAATATCGCCCGGCCTATTGCGTAGCGGCGGAATATTGATAGGAAACACGCTGAGACGGTAATACAAATCCTCGCGGAAGCGCCCCTGTTCCATTTGTTCTTTTAGCTTCTGATTGGTGGCTGCCAAAATCCTGATATTCAGTTTTATTTTTTTATGGCTGCCCAGACGCTCGACTTCCTTTTCTTGCAGCACCCGCAATAATTTTGCCTGTAAGCCTAAATCCATTTCGGCTATTTCATCCAGCAACAAGGTGCCGCCCTGCGCCTGTTCGAATTTTCCCGGCATCGCCTGAACGGCTCCGGTGTAGGCGCCTTTTTCATAACCGAACAACATCGCTTCGAGCATATTTTCGGGAATAGCCGCACAATTCACCGCAATAAAAGGCCCGCGATAGTACGCTGAATTTTGATGAATATAACCGGCAATAACCTCTTTACCGGTTCCGCTTTCGCCCTGCAACAGCACGGTAACATCGGTTTTGGCGACTTTGGCAATCAGGGCATAGAGCTTTTTCATGCTTTCGTCCTGCACGACTCGCTCATTATCCGCAGTATTGGCCGCCGCCGGATTGGCTACCACGTAATCGGCCACCTTGTTGACCAGCGCCTGAGCATCGAATGGCTTGATCAGATAATCCGAAGCGCCGGCCTGCATAGCCTCGACGGCTTTGGGAATGGTTCCGAAAGCCGTCATCAGCAATACCGGCGTTTTTGCATATTTATGCTGTATATTTTTCAACAACTGAAAGCCGTCCATAATCGGCATCTGCACATCGCTGACCACCAGCTTAAACTGAGCATGTTCCAGTTTGATTAATGCTTCAGTGCCGTTGCGGGCGGAAACCACACGATAACCGCCTATCTCCAGGGTATCGCACAACGCTTCACATAACGACAGATCATCCTCAACCACCAATACATCATACTGTTTCATGTCTGATCTCCATTTGATGATGATTTTTACCGGACAAATCTGTCTGGAACAGATTTGCATTTACCCGAAGGGCGTCAGGCAGGATAGCCTGATGTGAAAAACCGCCCGGCAACAAACTAAAGGCCTGGTTTATACAAGGAAGAACCAACACAAAAGCAGTGCCTAGTCCTAGAGCCGAATCCACTTGAATATGGCCGCCGTGAGCCCTGACCACGCTGTCGACGACGGCCAAACCCAAACCGGTACCGTGAATCTTGGTGGTAAAAAACGGCTCAAAAATCCGTTGCCGCAACTCTTTGGCAATGCCGGGACCGTCATCCTTAATAACAATCCGCAGCTTACAGTCATCCAGCTGAATCGCCGATATCTGTATACAGCCTACCTGCCCTACCGCTTCGACCGCATTATTCAATAAATTAAGCAGAGCGCCGCGCAACGCATTTTCATTACCCAACATGACGTCATTTTGTACTTCATTGATAATCTGTAAATCAATGGCGCCGTTACCGGTAGAGTCTTTCACCGTTTCCTTCAGATGACTTAACAGTTCGGCCAAGGAAAAAGTCTCCATCGCCAAGCGTCCATCCTTGGCAAACATCAACATATCGTTAACCTGCCTTTCCAAATATTGCAGACGTTCGAGAATTTTTTGCGAAAACCGTTGCCGCTTGTCATTATCCAGTACCGGATTGCTCATTTGCGATGCGTACAATATTGCCGTCGCCAGCGGTGTCCTGACCTGGTGCGCCATACTTGCGACCATTTCCCCCATTGCCGATAACTGTTTTTGCTGGTTCAGCATATCCTGCAAATTGCGCATCTCGCTGACATCAGAGAGCAAAACAATTTGTCCGGAATCGGTAGAGTCGTTACAGGCAAGATCCCTGCTCACCGTCATATTCACCCGTTTGCCATTACTCAATTGATGTTCATGGGGATTGCCGAAAACCGGAATCAGGCTGCGCTCGACAATATCGAGCCAGTCCAGGCCAATCAGCGGTTCGCCTAAAAAATCCGCCGCTACCGCATTGCAATCCAAAACTTTGCCGTCCACATCCAGCACAATGACGCCGGCCGGAAGCGCTGCCAATATTTTTTCCAAGCGGCTGGCCAGTTTTTCTTTTTCCTCAAGGTTTTTAAGCCGTTCACTGTGGGCAAAAGCAAGTTCACCATGCAATTTAGCAACTTGTTCTTCCAATCCTTGATAAGAATCAGATAAATTCTGGAATAGCTCGTTAAAAATGCGGAATGCATCGGTGAGCTGTTCGGTTTTCTGCTTTTTCTGAGTGTCGGGAGTATTCATGTCTGATTGCTCTGGTTTTCTACAACGTAAATGTGCTTGTTTTGTAAGCAAGCAAAAATCAGACCAAATATTAATTATATTATTTTCAATATCTTAGATAAAAATGCCAAAAAATTGACTCTCGAACCAAGGTTACGCACGCACAGCTGTCCGGAAAAGTTTTTCTTTCGTTGCTGTTCCGGACATTAGGGCATTCGTTGCGCTGGTTCCCAAGCTGGAGCTTGGGAACCAGCGTAAAAATCTCGTCCCGCTTGGAATTTAAACGATAAATGCCCAATAACCAATCACTGACTGGCACGAACCAACCGAACCGGCAAACTGACGTCGCGGTTGAGGCTGCCGACGAAGCCATAGTAGAAATTGACATAACAAGCGTTAAAGGCATAGCCAACGTAAGGCGAAGACGACCAAAACGCGTTACTCGGTGTTGCAGGAAACACTAGCGGATCAATGGCTGGATTGCTACGGCTTCTATCAACGATACTGGCTAATTCTTTAACATTCGGTAGTCGCCACGCCACACCGGTGCTAGCAGCTTGGCTCGCGGCCTGTTGCAAGGCGGCTTGATGGCTCATGGCGCTCGCAGAACCGTCGCAGGTATCTCCAGACCACGTCATGCCTTCAGGGCAACGCCGCCATACCAATTGGGTTTTATTGTCTTTCACTTCTTGTCCGTTAGCAGACACCGTGTAACGGTCTGCCGCCTGTACGCTGGGTAAAAACGCTAAAAGCCCTAGACTGACAGCCAGCGCTATCCTAGTACGATTCATTTTAAACATGATGTTTCTCCATTTGGATTAAAGAAAATTGATAAGTTACATCGTTCCCACGCCGGAGCGTTTCCTCGTTCCCACGCGCTGCGCTCATCGTTATACACATCTCAATGTAGGCCGGAATAAGCCTGTCCGCGCCTTAGCGCAGGACTGGCGTTTCCGGCATTCCGAGACTCAAAAGCGCCGGAAACGCCCACCCTTGCTGTCGCCGGGCGGGCTTATTCCGGCCTACGTCTTGTCTTGAACAGACTTGTGTATAACGACGAGCGCGCTGCGTGGGAATGCAGTGCTGGACGCGCTGCGTCCCGTATATGCCGCGACTCGTGGCGCAGCGCGTAGGAACGAGGTGAACTCCTGCTTGGGAACCAGCGGATTAGGAATAAACCACTCGCAGAGCTCGCGGCGACGAGTGCCGTGTCGCAACCAACCGGTTTGCTGGGCTAGCCTATACGCCACCCCTAGTCGACGAAAATTCGCCAATACCACCGCCAGTTGTTCAGGGCGGTATTCAAGGTGAGGACTGCCCGATTTCAACTGATAAAATCGGCAGCCTCTTTGAATAAGACAGTGTCCTGCGGAGGCACTGTATTGTAAAGCGCGGCTTTGCTGGGCAAAGGTAACCCCCTCTAACACCCACCACGCTTGTAAACGGCCATCGGCTGACAAACTAAATAGATAAGCTAACCAGTTGAACTGGGCAAATAGCGCATGACGTAAACGTACACTGTGAGCATGGGAGAAATGTCCCCAATAACTGCCTAATAGTGCTTGCAGTTGTGCTAAGCCTTGAGCCGTTGTCCTAATCCACAAACCTTGTGGGTGCTGGCGTACAAACTGCCGCGCCCACAAGGTTAGCTTCGCTTTACAATGCGCCACTACCCGCGGACGGACGCGTCGATAGTGGGTAAAAACCCGATAGCCTAAAAAATCGATGCCTTGGCAGAAAGGTTGTAGACGCACATCGTCTTTTAAACGCAAGCGCAAAGCGGTTTGCAAAAAATCACTGATTTGTGCTTGCCACACGCGCAATTGCTCAGGGTTATCTGCCAATAAAATAAAGTCATCGACATAGCGCACATAGTGACGACAACGCAAGGTATGTTTTACAAATTGGTCGAGCGCATTCAGATAGACATTGGCAAAAAACTGGCTGGTTAAATTACCGACCGGCAAACCACAACCCGCTTGCGCATTAGCCAGTCTCTTGTGAGCCGGCAGTTGCGCGGCGGCAATGGGGTCACGCACGGTTTCAAGCACTTTATGCACCAGTAACTTATGACACAAACTACGCAAAGCCAAGCTATGCGTGACCGGCAGTTCTCCTCGATGTTCAACTTGCGCTAAGCGCAGGCAGAGCATTGCGTAAAGCGTGGGGCGATGAATGCTGTTAAAAAAATTATGAATATCGAGCTGCAAATACCAACCGTCATCACGGCTGCGCATAAACTGTTGCAATCTATCCACGGCGGCATGACTGCCTTTGCCTTTACGATTGGCATAACTGTCATGAATAAACACCGGCTCAAACAGCGGTTCGAGTCGCTCTACCAATAAATGATGAACGATGCGGTCGACAAAATAGGGCGCGTGGATTTCACGGGTTTTAGGGTGATGGACGATAAAAGACACGGTGCGCTGAGGTTGCCAGTGTCCTGAACGCAGTAACGTTTTGAGCGTCAGTAAATTATCCAACCAGCGCACATCAAAGGCTAATTGATTGGCACTGGGACGTTTTCCACGCCGTGCCTTGCGCCATGCTTTATAGCAGGCTAATAAATTAACCGGGATGCCGACGGATGGGCTGGTCGAAAATGGCATAGTCATCGTTCCCACGCTCCAGCGCTCGCCTTTATACACAAGTCTGCTCGAGACCGGATGTAGGCCGGAATAAGGCCATCGAAGCGCGTAGCGCGAGGTGGCGTTTCCGGCAAGTTCGGGAGGTGTTTGCCGGAAACTCCGGTTCTCGCTGTCGCTCGAACCCGCTTATTCCGGCCTACTTCGAGATGTGTATAACGATGAGCGCTCCAGCGTGGGAATGCAGCCCTGGACGCTCCAGCGTCGCCTCTCACCACGCGTCCACCTCTATCAAACCCGCCAACCCTGCATAATTAGCGGCACTCGAATAACGCCAATGCTCCGCTAAGTTCACATAACCGCGTTTTACTGGATTAGCATGGATATAGTCTAATTTCTCCCGCATCATGGCCTCGCTAAAGACCAGCTCAGCATGAACGCCCTCTTGCCAGAATTGATACTCCCGGTCTGTTTTATGCGCCCGTTTGGAAAAACATAGACGTGTTAATAACCGTTCAGCGTGCTGCGCTTGCAAATGGTCAATAATCTGCCGCGCAGTAAATGCTTTAAAACTACTCACACATTTGTTCAAGTTTTTCGCTTGTGCAATAAAATGTAAATGGTTTTCTAAAATGACGTAGCCGTAGAGTCTTAAGCCTTCGTGCTCTCTTTGGTAACGCCAGCAATCGAGTACGATTTGTACGGTCTCAGGGCGCGTAAAAACGGGCAGCCATTCCATTACCGTACAGGTCATAAAATGTGCTTGATCGGGTTCGGTTATCGTGTAGCGACTTCTTCCCATAATGATTTTTTAATGTTGTGGTTTAATGGAACGGGACGCTGGAGCGTCCCGGGCTGCATTCCCACACTGGAGCGTGGGAACGATATAACCCCCTTATAGTTCCCACGCTCCGGCGCTCGTCTTTATACACAAGTGCCTATAGGACACCGTCATCCCGGCAGGGATTGCCGGGATCCAGGCTACATGGACGTATACAGCTTACCGTCCATGGCACTGGATACCCGCTTCCCGGCAGGTATGACGAGTTTATAGTTCCCACGCTCCAGCGTGGGAATTCATCCGGCAATGCTCCAGCGTTGCATTCCCACGCCGAAGCGTCACTGCCCCACGACACTCCGTAGGAGCGGGCCGCGCCCGCGATATTTGCACCGCGATTGCAGAGTTATAGCGCCATCATCGCGGGCGCGGCCCGCTCCTACAATGCTTAACTTAATGGCAGTGACGCCGAAGCGTGGGAACGAAAATACAAATAAGAAAACAGTGCGAACAAACAACCCACTGTCTGCACACAGGTCGGTTTTAACTGACATCGGCGAATTGAACCCTTCCACTCCACCTTTCACCGACCGACATATCATTGACTGGCACGAACCAACCGAACCGGCAAACTGTTGTTGCGGTTGTTGTTGTTGACGTTGCCATTGTTGAAATTGACATTCCAAGCGTTATTGGTATTGCCAACGTTAGGCGAAGACGACCAAAACGCCAGCCAGTCCACTTGCAACGCCGCCGCGCATCCACACAGGTAGCACGGCATTGTTAAGGTTTAACCTTACTCGCGGGTAAGGTGGGACTGGCACTCAGTGATACGAGGTTGCCCTACGGCGATGCCGCAGGTTTTGACCCGGGAGCAGCAGAACTGCCCTCTGGCGTACGCAGACGGTTGGCTGTTTTCTGTTGCCAGCCGCCGCACTGTTTTCCGATACTCGCGGCTAAGTTCACCGCTGTTTCAAAGCTATTAAAATGCGCTTGCCCCTTTTCGCCGTGCGTGAACGCACCCACTTCCATGGCCAATTGCAGCGTCAATTTATAATCATCGATCAGCCAAACCAAATGCCGCACATGTTCAGCAACACGGTCACGATCAAAACACGCGCGATGGACACCGCGCATGATGTGCATGGCTTGCCGCCTTAAATCGGTGCCTACCGTGTACTTATGATAACGCGCAAAGTGGCGTACCATGGCTTCGGTATGGACTAACAAGCGGCGGCTATCGCGGTAAATGGGCGGTAACGGTGCGTTCATAAGTCTATGCCCAATAACCAATCACTGACTGGCACGAACCAACCGAACCGGCAAACTGTAGCCGCGGTAGCTGAAGTTGACGTAGCCATTGCTGAAATAGACATTCCAAGCGCCATTGGAATAGCCAACGTAAGGCGAAGACGACCAAAACGCATTTTGTTGTGTACTAGGGAAGAATGCCGTATCAATAGTAGGTCCCGGATAGGCAATACTATAATCAACGATGCTTTGCAATTCGTCAGCAGTGGGCAATCGCCAATTACCCGCACCACATAAGTTTTGTTGATTGACCGTAGCGACAAAGCCACTGGCATCGGTTGCCGCGCCGAGATTGCCTGCACCATAATCAGCGCTGTAATTGGTATAGTTGTTATTACCATCGTGCAGGCCGCCATCTGCGGTTTTGTTTTCCCACATTAAGCCGGTCACGTTGTCTTGCACACAGGCCCAACTATCTGCTGTGACCGGTAATGCCTCACCGGCGTTGCTGATTTTAGTAAAGCTAAAGCCCGCGTGACCATCGCTATCCGTGTTAGCGCTCACATCACGCCCTACCATGCCATCCTGGCTGTTACTTAAGTTATTTGCCGCCACGCTGGTACAAGCCACTAAGGTATTGCTATCTTGTTGATAGCATTGCTCGCTGTTAATGCCGGTGTCGTTGAGGGCTGCAAGCTCGCCGGGTGTGACGGTGATCGTGTTGCTGACCCCCAGTGTACTGCCGACATTCTCGGCCAAAACCCGAAAATAGTATTGTTTGCCGTTGCTTAACGGGGCAATGGTCAGCGTGGTGTTGCTTACATCCTGCCACGTGCCGTCGGCATAGTTCAAACAGTTGTTAATATCGGCAATGGTTTCTGTGGCATAACAAACGCCGTAGTTTGTTGCAGCCGTCAGGGCATTCCAGGTCAACATGACTTGTTTATCGCCTGCGGCGCCTGCGACAACAAATGGCGTGTGGTTGGCGTTATTGGGTTGGTAGCCGCTGTTAAATTCCGCCAGATTGCTGACGCCATCGCCGTCGTCATCGGCATTGGGATCGGTGATGCCGTAGCGTGACTCCCATTGATCGACCATGCCGTCGTTATCATTATCGGTCAGGGTGATGGTGGTCTCGGCAATTTGCCGTATAAACCAGCCTAAGTTGCTGTTGCCTGCCAAACGCACGGTGTAAGTTCCCGGCTTGCTGTAAGTGAACCAATACCCGCCTTTAGTACCGTTTAATGCGGCACCCGTTGCGGTGGTCAGTAGCGTGGGTGGTGTCCAGTCAGCGAATTTGACTAAGGCGATGTTAAAGGGGGCGACATAGTTTTTGGCTTGTCCTTGTAGGTACATCTGCCTCGAATCGCTGTTGTCAGCCAGTGTTGGTGCGTCATTAACGGCAATGCTTAAGCTGGGCAATTTTGCCAACGGGGTTTTTGCCAGTAAGGTGACTTGTTTAAATTTAGCGATTTGATCAACGCTGGTGTTTTTTGGATAGCTGGCTATGTTGTAATCAAAAATAGACAAACCGGCGTACAGTTTTAAATTTGCGCCCGCACCGGCTTGTAAATCGGTAAACCAATAATCCAGGTCGGTCAACGGCGCACCGTTGGCATTCAAATATTTGAATTGTCCATGCAGCCCCGCTTGCGCATAAACGTAGGGTTCGACGATTAAGCGGCCGGTCGCGGCATCATAAAAACTGACCTGCATATCGGGGATTAGAGTTAGTGTTACGTCGGCACTGGCATCGGCTTCGCCTTTAATTTGGAAGGTGTAGCTAGGGTTCATTTTTTGAACCACTTGCCACACGCCATTACGGTATTCCAAGCCAAACTCGGTATCGGGGAATTTAAGCGCCAATAGTTTTTCCAGCGTCGCTTTACCGCTGACATTACCGACGATGTCGGCATCCACTTTAAATTTACCACTGACCACAATAGGTACGCCGCCTGCGACAAATACTTTGATGAATTTCTTTTCCGCCAACACCGGTACCCGCTGTTTTAAGGTGGCCTTGCCGGTGCTGGTAATCGTTAATTTGTTGTTAAAACTTAAATCGGCTTTGGCTTTTAAATAAGCGCTTTTTAAGCTGCCGCCACTGATGCTGGCGCCAATAAACAATTCGGGACGGATGTCATAACTGAATTTGTTGTCTATTTTAAAGCCGCCGTTAAAGCTGATCAGCTTATCTTTAACGGTGTCGTTAGGCGCGCCTTTGGTGACATACACGGGCATGGCTATTTCTACTTTTTCCGACCAGTAGCCGAAGGTATTGTCACCGTTACAGCCATCGCCTTTGGCGTCGATATAGGCGGTTACGGTGGTGGTATAAGGACGACCGCTTAAATCGACATGGTTGTCGGTAGGCGTCCAATTCAGTGTCACCAAGCCTTTGGCTTTGTCCAGGGTAGCTGTTGGTTTGGGCAAGCTGTTTTTAGTCGCGTCCGGGTGTGTGGTGGTATTGGTGGTTTTGCATAATTCCATGTTGCTGTTGCCAAGCGTGATCTGTACGGTCCATTGCTTGGCCTGCTTAGGCTCTATACCCAGATAGGCGGGTGCGCTTAAGGTGGCATATTTGCCGGTTTCGGTTTGTTTATCACCATTGATGATGGGCTTTTTGGCCGATCTGTTATTGGCTGACGGCTCGCTACTGCTCAAGGTCAAGCCGGTATCGGTCCAGGTTACTGAGGTGCCTTGTTGGTTAGCGGTAAATTTTGCCTGGGCTTGTGCTGTGCCGGGTAACTGTTCCGGCAAGTCTTGCATCTTAATGGTGCTGGAAATAGCCAATTCGTTAAACAATTCGTTTAGCGAACCGTGATTGGCGGGTGTTGCCTGGCTGGAGCGTGTTGCAGCGTCTATTTTGCGTAGTGTGCCTTCATTTTCCCGATTGACGATGTAGTCGCCGGTTTTGAACTGTTTTGCCGATTTGGCAAATTGCCCGGCAGACAGTTCATGCACGGGGACGGCGGTGCGTTTGGGATTGAATGCCGTGGTTTTACCTTCCAGCCGATTACTCCAACTGACATTACCGTCTTTATCGGTGGCGGTGACCACGACAAAATAAGCGGTTGCCGGTTTTAAACCGCTGATATTGGCGCTCATCGCGCCGGTCTTTTCCAGTTTTAAGGTGGTGTTATCGGGCAAAAAATCAGCCTGTTCTGACAGGTAGACACGATAAACCAAGTCTTGATGAAGGGTATTATCATCGCTGGTGGGTAGCCAACTAACCGCCAAGGTACCTTTTTCAAGGGAGGAAACTTCTACCAGTTGTATCACGTTAGGACTGATCGATGCCGCAACAGACGCTATCGAATAACTCATAAAAACGGCGTAAATAAATGCGCGGACTGGATGTTTAAACATGGCTTGAGCCTCAATGATGGGTAGTGGACACGTAGCGTTTAACCACACTACGTGCTGTATAAGAATGCAGAAATATATTCGCTAATTCCCAAGCGCCAGCCCTCGTCTTTATACACAAGTCTATTCAAGACAGGACGTAGGCCGGAATAAGCCCGCCCGGCGACAGCCAGGGTGGGCGTTTCCGGCGCTTTTGAGCCTCGGAATGCCGGAAACGCCTGTCCTGCGCTAAAGCGCGGACAGGCTTATTCCGGCCTACAGCGAGATGTGTATAACGATGAGAGCGCCAGCCTGGGGATTCGGTTTTGGAAACTCTATCTTCCAGTTTCGCGAAGCTAGAGCTTCGCCCCCCTGGGTTACCAAGCCGGAGCTTGGGAAACAGCACAATGTGGCGAGAGAAACAGCGAAGGGCTCTTTTTTCATCGAACGAGTGAGTCCATTTTGTGGTGTTAGTTAGAGGTCGATGGTAATCGTCAGGCAATAAAAAACCCGCAGGCATCAGAGACGCGAGCAGGTTGTTTGTGGTGCTGAAATAGTGAAAATTTAAGCTGTAACTGGAAACTGGAAACTGGAAACTGGAAACTGGAAACTGGAAACTGGAAACTGGAAACTGGAAACTGGAAACTGGAAACTGGAAACTGGAAACTGGAAACTGGAAACTGGAAACTGGAAACTGGAAACTGGAAAC
>JAUGSS010000045.1:0-81904 GCA_044426515.1 Methylococcaceae bacterium
GCGGATGCGACAGCGGTGCGGGTGAATTTGGAAATCCGCATAGTTCCTCCAGGGGTTATGATTGTTGTACTTATATGAAGTCAGCCCGTGCGTATCAATAAAGTTTGAGTAAGGTAACTAAGCTTTCTTGATCAAAACGTTTGTAATGCCCCTATTGAGATGCAGGGCTGAACAGGCGGTCATGGTACGGGAGCGGCGGCTTGCAGCGTTACGGAATAAGCCCGGAAATAGGAGGGAAAAACGCCGGAAATAAGTCAAGAAAATTTCCTGTGCTGTTAGGCTGCATAAAACAGGAAAAGCTCCTATCGATTTGCCGTTTATAAACGGGCATCATGGCTGTTTTAACACTGTGATGAGAAAAACGATGGCGGATAAGCTGAGTGTGTTATTGGTCGATGATCATGCCGTGGTTCGGGCGGGTTACAAAGCGTATCTGGCCTTGTCCGATAAAATCGGACGGATTTATGAGGCGGATCGGGGCGAGGCGGCCTGTCAACTCTATAACCAATATCGACCGGATATTGTGGTGATGGATTTATCGATGCCGGGCATAGGCGGCTTTGAGGCGGTCAGAAGATTGCTGGGCCGCGATCCGCATTGTAAAATCCTGGTATTCAGCATTCACAATGAACTGGTTTATGTGACGCGGGCGCTGGTGGCCGGAGCCAAGGGCTATATCACCAAAAGCAGTACGCCGGAAACGCTGGTTACCGCAGTGTGTAAAATAGCTCAGGGCGGGTCTTATGTCGATCCTGAGATTGCCCAGCAACTGGCGGTTTCCATGGCCGGCGAGCAGGATGAAGCGGAAAAGCTCAAGCTTCTTTCGCCGCGGGAGTTCGATATTTTTTGTTTATTGGCGAATGGTTATAGCGTTCGGAAAGCGTCGGAAAAACTGTGTTTGAGTTATAAAACGGTGTGCAATTACGGCACCGTCATCAAGGAAAAAATGGGCGTGGAAACGCTGGCCGAGCTGACTTTAATGGCAAGCCGGCAAGGGCTTATTGAGGTGCGCGAGAGTTGATTAGTGCGGCGGTGCGGATTTTTAAGCTTTTATGCGCAAGTCTCGGAATGCAACGTGTACCGTGCGCGCCTTAACTCCCCGCGATGTAAAGCATCTTTAAATTAAGGCTTCTCTTTGAATCGTTAAAACATAGTTCCCACGCTCCGGAGACTGTGAAAGTATTCGTTTTAGAACAAAATCAAAAGCATTCACCACGAAGGCACGAAGATCAAGAAGGAAAAATAATTATTTAAAGTCAATTAATTGAAAACTTCGTGTCCTTCGTGGTGAATAGGTTTTTTAAACTCATTTTGATAATACTTTCACAGTCTCTCCGGCGTGGGAACGATAAAAGCCAGTCATAATAAGCCTCTGATTCTATACTCGATACGGGCGCGGATTGCGGCTTTTGTCTCCCTCGTAAAAAACCAAGTAGCACCCGGAATATAAAAACGGCGATAGTCAGTCATCGGATTTTCCCCTTTTAAGTACGTTGTTATTCGGACAATTTTGACCGATAATAACGGCCATGAAAGGTAATGAACTGATTAGAAAAATTAAGCAAGTCGGAAAACGGTGCGATGTACCGGTGCGTATTGATGAAAAGCGCGGCAAGGGCAGTCACGTTACGCTGTACTACGGCGAACGCTTTACCATTGTACGCAATCCGAAAGATGAATTAAAAACCGGAACTTATCGCGCTATGTTGACGCAATTGGGTATTAGTGAGGATGACTTATATGAATAGATTTGAATATCCGGTGCTTTTGACACCGGATCAAGACGGGGGGTTTGTGGTGACGAGCCGGGATTTGCCGGAGGTGATTACCCAAGGCGAGACGATTGAGAATGCGTTGTTTGAAGCCGCCGACGCATTGGATGAGGCCTTTGCCGCCCGGATCGACGATGGCTTGGCTATTCCGCCGCCGTCGCCGTTGCAGGCCGGTGAATATTGGGTAGGGCCGCCGGTCGAAACCGCTATTAAAGCGGGTTTGTATTTGGCGCTGCGTGAATCCAGGATAAGCAAGAGCGAGTTGGCCAGACGCTTGGGGGTTAATGAAAAAACGGTACGACGGATGCTCGACCCGCATTATGTGTCCAAATTGCCGCGTATGGTTGAGGCCATTCAGGCATTGGGTAAGCGCTTGGTGATTGCGGTGGAATAATCCAGCCGTAGGCCGGAATAAGCCGGTTCAGGCGATAGCGAGAACCGGCTTATTCCGGCCTACATGGCTTTAATGGCAAGCCGTCAAGGGCTTATTGAGGTGCGCGAGAGTTGATTAGTACGGCTGTGCGGATTTTCATGCTTTTATGCGCAAATATCGGAGTGTAACGCGTACCGTGCGCGCCTTAACTCTCCGCGATGTAAAGCGTCTTTAAGTTAAAACATAGCTTTCATAGCCTCAGGAGCGCGGGAACGATACCGAAGTTACATTTAAAACCAAATAGTTTTGTCGTAATTTTCGCAAATTATGTCATCTTTACTGACTAACATAGACTGATTTATAGCGGCTTGAGCAACAATGATTCTATCAAAAGGGTCACGAGTCCAGTTTTGTTTTAAAACAGAAGTGATAACTTGTAAAAAATTTAATGGACACGTTTGTAAGTCTAATTCCTGTTGTAAGGTATTAAAAATGATAGCCGCATTTGTATTTAGTCGTTTGATTTCATAAAGGTATTCCAATTCTAAAATAACCATTGGAGAAATCAACAGGTTGCCATTGTCGATTGACTCCAGCGTTTGTTGCGGAAATTTGTGCAATTCGTTGTTATAAAGCCAAACGACTGCATGAGTATCTAAATAGAGGGTGTATTCCATTCTTTTGACCAGTCGTTATGCACTAAATCCCCTGAATTACCAATAACACACTGACGATTTTTCAGGTTATTTAATTTGCGAAAATTTTTTAGAGGTTCTTTTTTGCATTGTTCGATTAATTGATTAAACTCAAACAAGGGGATTTCTGCAATTTGTGTGGCTTGTTCTCGTGTGAGATGGAATTTTTCCAATAAAAAAATGGAGATTTCTTGTTTGATGGTTTGGCTGGAAAGTTGATTTTGTTCCAGTAATTCATCGGGAATGGTTAAGTTCATGATGTTTACTCCTAATTTGATTTAAAAAGTCGGGTAGGGTGGGCAACGCTTTTTTGCCCACCCTTCATGTCGGCTCAATTCAGCAACCGCCGCTAAGTCTTGCAGGTCTTGCATCGGCAAGTAAATCTAAATCTTTCTGACATGGCTGGAGATTGGGAACCTGCGTAAACACGGCTATTCAAATCTTGCCTTTTTTATCCATCAATTCCAGCATTTGTTTTAAATAACCCAGTTCTTTTTCTGACTCTTTGTTTTTTAATTCAGCAATTTCTAATTGATGCTGTAGCTCTACGACTACATCATTAGCGTGAATATGCCAATAATGCTGATAACCAAAGTTATTGATTATGCTATTGCCGTTGCTGGCATGAATGGTATTATTTTCAGTATTAAGCAATTCAGCTAATTCAATTCCGAATAATTCAGCAATTTGGTTTAATCGCGATAATTGCACATCCGTTGCACCCCGTTCGATAGCCCCATAGCCGCCTACTGACATGGCCAGTTGTTCTGCAACGTCTTCCTGCGACCAGCCTTTGAGATGGCGAAAAAGTTTAATTTTTTCAAAATATTGCATAGATATACACTCAGACAAGCAAAATAAATAGTGAGACGGTATGTTATCAACCCAGCAGAGATTGTAGCATAAACCGCCTTTAAACTAAGGCTTCTCTTTGAACTACGAAACAACAGTGTGTTTTTATCAATTCGCCGGTTCCCACGCTCAAGAGACTGTGAAAATTGGGAGTCGGCACAAAACTATTATCAGAGGAATTTAATTAATGAATAGCAAGTTTAACAACAAACCACCCAGCTTTGCGCTTGGGCCTTTTTACTTATTCCGTACATTAAAAGCAAGCCAAGTTCAGTCAAAATTTAGTTTTATGCTGAAAATCATTTTATCAAGTTTATTCCTGGTTTGTTTTTCGCCTGCAAATGCCGCTTTAACCGACGGCTTGGTGGCGTATTGGAGCTTTGATGATTGTACGGCAAAGGATGATAGTGGGAATGGGCATGATGGAATAATTGTAGGTAATTTAGAATGTATTATTGGTGTAGATGGGAAAAAAGCTTTTCACTTTAAAGGGACAGAATACATTACAACAGGATACCAACAAGTTAATGTCACTGCCTATTCAGTTTCTGCATGGATAAAAATTGCAACAACTGAAAATGGCGGTGGAATTGCGGAAAGCAGAGGGGCAGAATTTTCAGGAGCTAAGAGCTTATCATTAGTTTCAATGCCACCACCTGGTGGCTATCCTTACGATACAACGTTTGGAGTACACGGTGATAGGATTATTTTAGGAAAAAGGTCTCCTAAATTACTCAATGATAACGTATGGCATCATCTCGTAGGAACGTGGGCAGCTACTTCTGGTGTTAAAGTCATTCCGAGTCAATTTAATCTTTTTATGGATGGCGTTAAGATTTCAGAAGAGATTGATAGCGGAGCTATTATCACATCTCCTTTGTCAGGAGTAGGAAACATGGTTATCGGTCGTTATGAAGCTTGGCGGAACTTTTTTACTGGCATTATTGATAATGTCGGCATTTACAACCGCGCCCTTACGGATGCAGAAGTGACGGCGCTTTATCAGCAAGGACAAAATAAAATCACCCCAATTGTCAAAAATGGCGATTTCAGCCAGAAGCTAGGACAAGACAATTGGCGCATAACAACGTCATCTTTTTTACCCTGCAACATATCGATGATACCTGACACACAAAATACCAATAACACGGTATTGCAAATGCAAAATGACGGAGGAGCAACATTATGTGTTATCGAACAAGCGATAACGGCTAATTTATTAGCTTATACAAACTATACGCTGACTTACAACTACAAAACTAATATTCCGTTATCCTGTTTTGGTGTGAGTCTTGATGGGAAAAATCATCATGGATGACCATGTAGCATTGGACACTAACCCAGATAACGGGTGTCGTGAATCCCTATCGAGCGATGGGCAGTGGCATACCGACAAGCTGGCTTTCCGCACTGGCGTAAATTTCCCCTCGAAAGATAAGCCTCTGCTAAACATGCATCTTAACGATTACTCCACTGACGGAAAAGTTGAATTGTTTTTGGACAATGTGAGTATTGTCAAGAGTACCAATGCCTCTACCAACGCATCGTTAATGTTTCCTTTATCGACAGATAATATATCCGATTATTCCTTCACTGCGGGGAGTCCATTCCACGGAGTCAACA
Organism: Methylococcaceae bacterium; assembly: GCA_044426515.1. GTDB lineage: Bacteria > Pseudomonadota > Gammaproteobacteria > Methylococcales > Methylomonadaceae > Methylobacter_A. The sequence goes on from JAUGSS010000045.1 coordinate 5,316, forward strand.
AAGGTATAAAAGGGGCTGACGATACCTATGCATGGGACATCAATAGGCCCGATAAGAAAGACGACGGCATGGATGTGAGCGCAGTAGAAGATGGTCAAGTAATCACGATAGTGCCTAGCTATGGCGCTGTACTCGTTAAACATGAAAAGGTGCTTTCTTTAGCCAGCGGCACATCGCTTAATGAATGGTTTTCAGTATACCTGCACATGGAAGGTATACCAGAGAACATAAAGGTAGGCGCTATGGTCACAAAAGGTGAAAATTTGGGAAAGGTAGGCAAAAAAGGAGGGGTATCTAATAAACACCTTCATTTTGCGATATATTATGGAGACATCCATATTGATAAAAAAGGGCAAATCACCAGTTTACGAGACTTAGTAAACTTAGACATTGCTAATGAACTACCCGAATTTCGTGCAATAATCAAAGATTGGGTTGACTGGTGTGGCGCAAAAAGTATAAGTCATGATGCGCCATGGTGGTCCACAGGACAAACGCCTTGCAAAAAATGATTCAGTGCAATCAACATGCAATGTGGTAAGGCGTAAAGCTGTAAAGCGGATTCGCCGTTAGGCAATCCGTCATAAACGAAGCCTTGAACCTGATCCCCGCCTGGATTTTTCCAAGCGGGGATTTTTTATGCCTAATTTTTGATATGGTGCGCCGATTAGTCCGGTAGGGTGGGCAACGTTTTTTTTGCCCACCTTTTCACGGTTAAACATTTTGATTGAACGAACCGCCCTTGGGAAACTGGGGGCGTTTTTTTTGTTGCGCGGTGGTAGAATCGGATTTTTTCACGGTTTTCATCCATTGAAAGCTGAGCTAAGCAGCTTTTGCGAACACAGAAGTAGATATTGATCAGAAGTAACTTATAAGTTACTATCGAATGCCATATGAACGTTCAAGAGTATATTAGAGAAGATGGTTCAATTCCTTATCAAAAATGGTTTGATAATTTGGACGCAGTAGCTGCTGCGAAGGTGGCAGTAGCCAAGTTGCGTTTAGAATTAGGCAATACATCTAACATCAAATGGTTTGATGGCATTGGCGAATACAAAATTAATTGGGGTGCTGGATATAGGATTTATCTGGCTCAAGACGGTAAACAACTCATAGTCTTGTTTGGAGGGGGGACTAAAAATAATCAGCAGTCAGATATTGAGCAGGCCAAAGTGTTGTACCATGAATATAAAAAACGTAAGAAAAAAGAAAGTGACCAAGCAATAAAAAAATTAAAAAATAAGAGGTAAAAACTATGACATTGACAAGAGATTTCAAAGAAACGATTAATGAGCGCGTTCAACGGGACTCGGTATTTGCAGTCGCTTTGCTTGATGAAGCTATTTCTCTTTTCCTTAATGGCGAACCAGATACTGCAAGACTTATATTGAGAGATCTGGTCAATGCCACTGTCGGTTTTGAAGAGCTCGCTATTAAAACAGCTAAGCCGAGCAAAAGTCTGCATCGAATGTTGTCAGCGAAAGGAAATCCTACAATGGATAATTTGACGGCTATCCTTAATGTTCTTCGTAAAACGCTTCATGTAAATATTAACGTTCAAACTGTTTCTTGTGCGTGAAAGTGGGCAAAGCTGTAAGGCGGGCTCGCGATAGCAATCCGCCATAAATGGACCCTTGAACCTGATCCCCGCCTGGATTTTTCCAAGCGGGGATTTTTTTTATGTCTGATTTTTGCCTCGCGACGAATGAACCTTACCGCTTTATGGCATAGTCGGATGAAGGCTTAACCATTCTTTCAAGGCCGCATCAATGCGTGTTTGCCAGCCTGACCCTGTGGCCCGAAAAGCTGAAACAACCTCGGGCGATAGCCTGATTGTTATGCGTTCTTTGGTTCGTTCGGACAATGGACGACCTAGGCGTTGAGGCTTGAGCCTGGAAAATTCCGCATCACTCAATTCATAGGTGTCAGGGTCAATAGCAATGCCGGCATTAATGGCTGCATCCTCTTCATCGGTTGGCAGATAAAAGTTACGGGTTGATCTGGATTGCATAGCGTTTTACCTCTCGTTTATTGGCCTTGCGTAAGCTAACAATTCGGCGTTCGTCATCGCGGTCAGTGTAAACAACACAATAAACACGATCCGAAATAGGCGCATAACCAATCATGCGTTGTTCGCCATAGTCTTTGCGGCTATCCGGTTCCGCTTGTAACCAATCCCATTCAAGATGCTTTGCTAATGCTAGAGATACTCCATGCTTACTCTGGTTTGTAAAATCTTTGTTGGGATCATAGGTTATTTTCATGGACTTATTGTACTGACAATAAATATAAAATCAACAAACGCAAGGCATGCCCAAGTCCCGTTGGGCAACGCTTTTCGTTGCCCAACATTTTTCAGCACAGGGTGACGGAGCCGGGTAGGCAACGCTTTTCTGCCCACCCTACCGAACTCTGAATTAACGGTGATTCTCGACACCAAATTAACTTTGTGCTGTAATCAACCTGATGAAAGCCAAAGTTCAGGTCGGGTTACGCTACTCTAACCCGATCTTGACTACGCTTTCAAGATTGCATTGCCGGAGCAACATATGCCAACTATAAGCATGTTTTATGGAATACTGATACGGATGTTCTTCAATGACATTGAGCGGCATCATCTACCCCACATTCACGCTGAATATCAGGGACAAGTAGGTGTTTATGCCATTGAAGATGGGGCTCTACTCTCTGGCGGTCTGCCGCCTAACAAGCATAAGCTTGTCGTGGCTTGGGTCGAAATTCATAAGGATGATCTTTTAGCGGATTGGGAACTTGCTGCTAACGGTAAACAGCCTTTTAAAATTAGAGGGCTGGACCAATGAGAATTGCAAATGTCGACGCCCAGCCCGACTGGACTTTGGTGGTTACCACTACAGATGGCCGAGTCGGCCAATTTGATATGCAGCCTTATCTTCGCTATGAAGCATTCGAAAAGCTTAAGGATATTGCCGAATTTATGAAAATTAGCAATGGTGGCTACTTTGTCGAATGGCAATGCGGCGCCGATCTATCCGCAGATACCATTGAAGCCAAAATGTTCGAGAAAGCTGTAAGGCTGATTCGCCGTTAGGCAATCCGTCACTTATACCCTTGAGTATAAACGGAGCCTTGAACCCGATCCCCGCCTGGATTTTTCCAAGCGGGGATTTTTTTATGTCTGATTTTTTTGATAGTGTACGTAGATTGGCGATTTGCCGGCGCGCACTACGCGCTACTTCTTGCCGTAAGTACTGTCGTGATCAAGCGCTATGGACAATAGTCGGATAAAATCGCCTTCCCTGTAAGCGGTAGCACGTCGAGACTGCGTAATGCGCAGCGAATAAATGGCATCAATCCCGGCTGGTGGTTTGACACTGACAACTTTTTCCCACTTCAATCCCTTATCACGATAGACCTGGTTCCAGGTCATCCGTCTCAATTTGTTGAGCGCGTCCAGTGCGGCATGACGGTCCGGCTTTTGTAGCATCAGCAAGTTTTCTTGAAATACCGGATTGTTAAGATCGAGTCTGACCGGCGCATCGGAGTCAGCCTTGAACATTCAGTTTTTCCAATAGAGTATCCACATCGGTATCAATAGGCGGGTTCGCTTGCGCCCACGTTAGTGCATTTTGCAGATCGGCTGTAGCCTGTGGTAGATGCAACCAACGCTCATTGTCAGGAATGACGGTAGCGGTGCGTATCAGCCAGACACCTGGTTCCTGTTCTTCCACCAGCACTTGTCGACCGGCGAATTGCCTGCCTAACGATATTTGTCCATTTGCACCAATGACCTTAACGTTGAGTTGGGTGGTTGTGGTTGCCATAGCGGCCTCCTAATTAATGTTACACAAATTCACTATAGCACTATTTTTTGTGTTTTCTCAATACTACAGCCGGGTAGGGTGGGCAACGCATTTCTGCCCACCCTTCATGTCGCAAATGGTGGGCAAACGATACCAGCAGACCTTAATGCCGGAAATGCCTATCACATTGAGATGTGTATAACCATGAGTGCAATACTCGGGAATGAGAGCGCACCGCCGAATAACCGGAAATTTACCAGCGATAATCAGGGAAGTTACCCGATACCTTTGGCCCGAAAGCATGAATAATAAGCCATTTTAATAATGGCCTTAATGACATGAACCGCTTAACTTTACTATTATTGAGTTTCCTCGTCTTCCCCGTTGTTTCCGTTGCTCACGGACCCACCCCGCAAAAAGCCAACGAAAGCATCGTTATCAATGCCCCTGTTGACGTCGTCTGGAATGTGATCAAGCAATTTGACGGCATTGCCGATTGGCATCCGGATGTTAAAGCCAGTTCGGGCGATGGAAAAAATGCTTCTGACGGCAGCCGAACCATTACCTTGCAAAATGATGGGCAACTGGTGGAAAGCCTGGATTATTACAGCGATAAAGACCATGAATACAATTACCGGCTTAAAGTCGAAAATGTCACGGCATTTCCGGTCAGTTCATACACCACTAATCTTCAGGTAAAGGCCGGGGACGATGCCAACACCAGCGTAGTCTCATTAAAAAGCCGTTTTTATCGTGGCGATACCGGCAATACTCCGCCGGATAACTTGAATGATGCGGCGGCGGTTAAAGCGATGAAGGCATTTTTTAGCAACGGTTTGGCTGGGTTAAAACAAAAACTGGAAAAATAGCTCTGCTTGTTTCCAAGTTGGAGCTTGGGAATAGGCAGAGCGCAAGGGATTGCCCTAACGCACTTTGCTACAGTTCGAAGCTGTACTCAAACCCCGCCCAATACGCGCGCGGCGCGCCCGGCCCGATTAACGTAGTGCTGAGCCAGTCATTGGAGTTGTAATTCCAGCCGCTGCTGCCGATGGCGCCTTTTTCGGACGGAGAAAAAGGATTAATGCCCAGCCGTCCGGCGGTAGCGTATCGGTTGTCGAACACGTTGTTGATCATGCCGAAAACCGAGAGTTCCTGGGTGACCGCATAACGGGTCTTTAAATTGAACAGGGCGTAACCCGGCACGCTGCCCGCGTCATTGAATTGACGGCCCTGAATGCGAACGACTTCGGTGCCGGTGCTGTTGGGGCGTTCAATAGAGCCGTAAGCGCCTTGCGTATGTCCGTTGTTTTCGTTGCCGCGCACAAACGAAGACGAATGAGCCGTCATGCTGACGCCAAAATCCCATTTGTGGGTGAGATGCAGGTTTACCGATGCGTTGATGTTGTGCAGCGGTATGCCCGGCATGCGGTCGCCGGGATCGATTTGAATCATGTTTTTCATCGCTGTCAAAGGCCGTCCGGCGGCATCGTATTCCGCTTCCAACGGCGAGCTGACCGTAGCGCTGCTGTTGTGAGGACTCAACATGAACAAACGCGACTGGAAGGTCGCTTCGGTGTATCCGTAATTGACGCGAAAGTCGGCTATTCCGGCTTTGCCGGAAAAGCCGAATTCAATGCCCTGTCTGCGGGTGTTGCCGATGGTATCGAAAAAACTCCGGGTGGCGGTGATGCCGACCAGATAAATATCGTCGCGCAGATCGGTTCTATATAAACCGGCATTCCATTCCCAGTCGCCGAAGATTTTTTCGCGCAGCCCGACTTCGTATGAATCGGCAAAGATTTGCGGCAAATAAGGATCGCCGGACAGGGAGGTCGGCAAGGTGCAGGCGCCGCCGATGGAGGCAAAGCTTTTGGGAATCTTCGGCGAATCGGGATCGCCCGGATTCTGCTCGACCAGGGTGCTGTCGTAAGCGCAGCCCAGCTCCACGCTTGACGGTGTTCGAGTGCCTTGGCTCCAGTTGAAAAACACATTGATGTCCTTGAGCGGTGCATTGAGCTGTGCAAACGGCAAATAACTAATCCCGACCGACGGGTTGAACGACTGGTAATTGAATTGTTCCGAGGTCGGCGTTTCGCTGTAGTTGCCCAAGCCGTAATAGGGATTCCGGGACTGCAAGACATCCTTGTACCAATTGGCGGCCAAATTATAATTGGCCGCCGCCGGACAAGACGCCGGGTCTCGGCCTTGGCAGACAATGACGGTCGGACGATAAGCGTTGAGATCGAGAATGTCGTGCAGATTCTCAAAACCGGCGCGAGTTCGGGCTTTGAGCTTATTGTTGACGTCTGTATGGTTATAACGACCGGAAACGCTCAGGTGCAGATTATCCCAAGGCGAAAAGGTTTCGCTGAAATAACCGCTGAGAGTCGTCGATTTGCCGCTAAACGAGTTGTTGTGAATATCTTCACGGGCGGCGACAAAGATCGGATCGATGCCGGCCGGGTCGCTGTAAACGCGATGCGATGCGTCCATCAAGCCCAGGCGTTGGCTGGTGTCGAATGTCGAATCGGAGGCGTCGATAGAACTGCCGAGCATGAATTTATGTTGTTCGCTGTTCCAATTCGGCTGGAGCGAAGCGCCGTCGGTCATTTGCTCAACCAAGGTATTGCTCAGCACGCCAATCGGCGTACCGTCGACCCAGCCGGTTGACGACAGGCCGGGAGTCTGGTTTTTGGGATCTCCGGCGGCGCCATTACGCGGCCCGGAAGCAGGGCTGACCGGAGTGTAGTTGATCCGGTCGCAATTAACATTAATAGGCGGCGCCAGCGCGACATAATCCTTATTACGCGCATTCAAAGGCCTGTTAAGAGTCCCGGCATCGATAACGCCGTCGAAATTTCGATCCAAACCATAATCCGGAATGCCGTCTTTATTGGCATCCCGATAGCGGCAGACACGCTGCCCGGTTCGGGTGCCGTTGGCTTGCAGCGGATTTTCCCAACCGCTGTTCATGTCCTGGAAACCCTCGTAGATATCGCCGGTTAAAGATTGCCGATTACTGTTACGGCGATAAATCTGTCCGGTCAGGCTTAAGCTGTCGCTAAAGAAAAGTTCTCCGCCCAGACTGTATTGCTGTAGATCATTTTCGGTGCTATCCGGCGAGCTGAATACGGATTCCGGGCTTTGCCGATACAACTCGGTAGGAATTAGGCCGTTACCCAGTAGCGTATTGCCCACCAGCAGCGCGCTGGCTTTTAGCGAAAACCGTTCTTCCCGCCAATCGACCCGAGTAAAGCCTTGCTTGACCTGGGAAGGCGAATTATCCCGCCAGCCCGCTTCATCGAAGCCGGTGAGCGCCAGAAAACCGCCCAGCGTACCGTTATTCCAGCCGGCGGCTAATTCACCTTTTTTGCGCTCCCAGGAACCACCCTGAAAACCTACAGTAACGCCGGCATCGTCGAAGCCGTTTTTAGTCCGCATGGACAAAGCGCCGCCCAAGGTATTGAGTCCGAACAGCGGATTGGAACCCGGAAATACATCCATGCCCGATAAGGCGTTCATCGGAATCAAATCCCAGTTCACAATATCGCCGAACGGTTCGTTGACCCTGACGCCATCGAGAAAGACCGACAAGCCTTGCGGCGTGCCGATTTGAGGCGATGCGGAAAAACCGCGATAACTGATGTCCATCTGAAACGGATTGCCTTGATAGTCGTTGACATTCACCGATTGCAAGCGATTGTTCATCAAGTCGCCGAGACTGGTCGCCAACGAGTCCTTGATGTCCTGGCGGGTGACGGACTGTATGTTGCCGGGGATTTGTTCTTTGCTCAGTTGGAGGCCTTCCCAAGGGCCGAGTTTGACGCGGTCGGCCTGGCCTTCTACAACGATGTCTTCCAGTTCAAGGGGTGCGGGACCGGGATCATCGGAAAAACAAGGACGGGACGGGGCATATAGCGAAACTATCAGTAGAAATAAAGGGCGCGCGCGGAAAAGCACAGAGCTTGGGATCAGTGACATAGTGAATGGTTGGAGAAGGAAAGGTTTTTTGCTTGAGTATTCAGAACAGATGGCAGGCATAGTAGAGGCTATCTAAAAAATACTATGCGGGAATAATTCCTGAATAGGCCGGGAAATTTTCTTGTTGTCTCTGCAAGCATATTTCCAGCGTGTATTTTTCTATAGAATTTCCGTTTAAGCGCCAAAAGACCAGAGAATCTATGCCAGTGAAAAACTTGAAGCTCGTTTTTGTAGCCGTGCCGTTGGTCGGAGGAATACTTGGCACGGCATACGCGTTCATCAGCGAAGACGCGCTGAAACCGCCGGTCAATAAAGTGCGGCAACCGGCCAAGGCCGCAGGGTTTGAAACCGGAGCCGCCGGATACAGAGCCGCGGGCATAAAATCCTTGACCGGGATTTCGCTGCAAACCTTGCCGGATGGTCCGGGAGCCGGACATAGCCAACGGAAAAGCAAAACACTGCCCGGCGTTTTCCGGGGCGACTGGGGAGAAATGCCTGTTTACGGCAAAAACGACCGGGTCAATTATCAAGGCGCGGCTTATTTGAGTCTGGAGGACGAGAATCAAAACCGGTCGCCTTCGTTAAACCCGGCCTTTTGGCGAAGGGTCAAAAAAGCAGGCGATAACAACGAAGAGGCTTGCTACTTTCCCGGACCGCAAGCGACATTGAACGAATGCGACTTTACCGAGGAAAACAGCTTGAAGGATAGGGATTTGAGCGGAGCGGACTTAAACAAAGCGCGGCTCAATGGGGAATTGGGCGCCGCTAATCTGAGTGGCGCCGATTTGAGCGGAGCCGCCGTGATCGGGTCATTGATTATAGGTCCGGATACCCGGATTGACCACGCCAATTTGAGCGGACTGCAATCGAATGGAAACAATCCTCTGATGGCCGAATCTGCAAACCTGAGCGGAACCGATTTTGCCAATGCCAATCTCTATGGCGCGAAGATGAAAGGAGCCAATTTGAATGGCGCTAAATTAACCGGAGCCACGCTGACCGGCGCGGATTTGGCCTCAACCCATTTAGAAAGTGCCGAGCTGAGCAAAACGGATTTGACCTACGCTAATTTTTCCGCGAGTTCCTTGTCGAGTTCAACGCTTAGCCAAGCCGATTTGACCGAGGCCGATTTGAGCCGTGCCGACCTTTCGCTGGCCAATCTGCACGACGCTAATATTGCCGGCGCCAATCTCGCCGGAGCTGATCTTTCCAGTGCAGACCTTAGAGGCGCCAACTTGACCGATGCGCAAGGCGCGGATTCCGCCCTCATCGATTCTCAAACCGATTTCATGTCGGCAATCTGTCCGGATGGCGTGACTGTCGATGGAGCCCGGATTACAACCTGTGTAGGGCATGGATTCTGATTCCGTCGCCTTTTTTATGTCTGTCGCGGAGTTGTCTTAGCTTTGTGAACAGGCGGCTATTAACTGCAAATTTAGGAAAAATCATGAACAAGACTGTTATCCTCAATACCCTGTGCGCTAGCTTATTGATCGCTTCGGTTCCGGCAATGGCAACCGGCTTTGTTAATTTGCCTGCCGACGGCGTCGCCGTTCCCGGCGGTACATCGGCCTATGTCTCTTGCAACCTGACCGGAGACTTCGGCTCGAATCCCAACGGTTCCACACCGCCGACTTTTTCACCCGGTGGCGGTGTTAATAATACTTGCGCAATTCCCAAAATCACCCCGCCCAAAGCCGGTTATGTCCAAACCGCGAACAAAGTTCGTAATATTGTGATGAACAATGCCTATACCCTTAATAAGCCGGTTACCCTGGGTACTGTCGTCGACAGAGTGTGGCGGAGCGGCAAGAGTTGCATTTATGGCGCTAAAATCAGGCTGAATGACGTCGACTATGATCGTAGAACATCCAGTCCGGGGGCTCAATATTTCGAAATCAACGACATGCTCCGCGCAGGCTTTAAAAATCGCGGACCGTTGTCAATCGCTTACCATTTCACCGCAAATGGGGCAGGGCAGTCGGACGATGTGTTGTATCGGGCCGGTTTGAGCTTTAAATCGGTGGTTCATAAACCGGGCGATTCCGCTCAACCCCTCACCAGTGTAGCGCCGCTAAGCCAGAACTGGGTGGATTTTACTTCGGATATAAACTTCGAGGATGATGACGGCTCGTCGGTCAGGGATTCGGCATGGTTGTTGGTTAAGAGCGTCTGCACCAGCGCCGCTCCGGCAACCGTTGCCGGCGCATTGAAGTTCCGCCAGATGGGACAGGAAGAGCAACCGTTGATTGATGTTCAAGTGGGCGGATATGCGCCTGCGGGGGCTAATACAGCGCCGTGATTACCGGTTAACCAAGCCATCAGGCTTTGTCACTATAGAGGTGTATTGAGTTGGGAGCGACGATTGAAGCGATAAGCGAGTATCGCTAAATCGCTCAAGGCGTATTTTTCGTTAGTTCCCAAGCTCCAGCTCTCACCGTTATACACAATGCTGTCATGCTGGAGTGATACCGGACAGCCGACGTAGGGCGCGCCTCTTATAACGCGCATGAAATCAGTTGAGCGGCTTGAAATGCTAGCGTTATAGGTGTCGAGCTGCTCAACGGCCACTTGGCTAAAGTTAAATCCTGTCGGTCTCTGAGCTCCCCAAGGCGCGCACGGCATGCCCTTGTATGCCTCCAGCGCTTGTTAAGATGACGATGTCTCGCGGACACTTGTGTATAAAGACGAGAGCTCCAGCTTGGGAATTCGGTTCTGGAAGCTCCAGCTTCGAGTCTCGCGAAGCCAATGTCTGATTGCATAACTCCTTGTCGCACTTAAAATCAACATAATCAATATATTACCTATGAAAATAAAAAATAATGATGCTTATTTATGCAGCTAGGCACTAGATAACAGCGCTACGCCTTGACCTGAAATCAATCGATGATAAATCAAGTGCTTAGAAATGATCTTTCAATAGCCTGATTTCCGCAAAAACTTCCACCGGCGTGTTGTTTACTTTATTGATGGTTTTTTGCAACGCCAAACTGTCTTCCCGGAAAAACGGATTGGTCGCCAGTTCCTGTTCTATCGTCGACGGCACGGTCGGCAAATGTTTTGCCCGCAGTTGATTGATAATCTCCATTCTTTGCTGTAACTGCCGGTTATCGGGCTCTACCGTTAAAGCAAACCGGCCGTTGGCTTGGGTGTATTCATGGGCGCAATAGATTTGGGTGGATGCCGGCAACGCCTTCAATTTCTGCAACGAATGCCACATTTGTTCCGCCGTGCCTTCAAACAATCGCCCGCAGCCCATTACAAATAAGGTGTCTCCGCAAAACAGCGCGTTATCGTCGGCAAAATGGTAAACAACATGGCCGCTGGTATGGCCGGGAGTCGAAATGATCTTCGCCGAATGCTTGCCGAGCGTTATTACATCGCCGTCCACAACGCCGCGATCAAAACCGGGGATTCTATGTTGATCCGAAACAGCCGCAATAACCGTGCAGCCGGTTTTTTGTTTCAGTTCCGGGTTGCCTCCAACATGGTCCGGATGGTGATGGGTATTCAGGATGTAAGTTAACTGCCAGTTTTTTTGCGCCAAAACAGCCAAAACCGGCTGCGCAACTGCCGGGTCTACAGCCGCAGTTTCGCCCGATACAGGGTCGTGCAAAAGATAAATGTAATTGTCGTTTAAGACGGGAATTTGCAGGATAGTCAGCATATTTAAGTCCTATTAAAGGTTCATGCTCAGGTGTGAAAATGAGTCATCCCAAGAACCGGAGTTGGATAGAATGTAAACTTGGCTAGGAGCGGCATAATTTGAGGGATATCGTTGGACTATGCGCCGGATACTGTAGCGGCTTTGCTCCCAGGATACGGTATCATTAATAAATCGCTAATATCCAATTAATCTATAATGATTTATCCGTTCTGTTCAACATAGAGCCCAATTTAAATTCATCGAGCACGAAAATAAATTATGCGCACCCTTAGTTTTCTCATTCTTGTCGTTATCTCAATTGTTGAGGTTGGTCCCGTTCCGATCACGCCGATATTGTTAATTTATATCGTGCTGTTTCGCCCGCTTTGGTTTTATGAATGGGTCGTTAAGGTATATGGCAAGTAACTACTCAAATAGAACGAGCTATGTTAATCCCAACGATTGTCTCTAACCTGCACTTTGCCGTTTTCTATCCTGATCGGAAAGCAGTCGATATTTTCATAGGCGGGCGGGGATTTTACCTCACCGGTTTTTACGCAAAAGCGCGCGCCGTGACGCGGGCAGATAATTTCATCACCTTCCAATCTGCCGCTGGCGATTTCTGCTCCGTCATGAGTACAGACATCTTCAAGCGCATAAAATTTTCCGTCAAGTTTAAAGAGGGCGACATCGGTACCATCGACATCTAGGACTATGTGTTCGCCATTTGCTAAGGCATTTTCATCTACCGCATCTATCCAATCCGACATTTTATTTCTCCTTCATTGTGGCTGTATAAAGGCTGATCAACCGATAGCCGCCTTTAACTTTTCAAATAAACATCATAACGCAATAATTTGCCCTGGAAACATTGACTAGGCTTGCCGCCCAAAGGTTCTGCATAATCAGGGCTTTTTACCACCACTCGTTTTCCGGCTGCTTTTAACGCGGCCTCAAAAAGCTGTTCCTTATCTTGATCATCGCCCAACAAATCGCGTAATACCATCATCGATTTCTTGGCTAATGCCGATTTTTTGCGTTTGGGCGGAAACATGGGATCAAGATAAATACAATCGGGTGGATGCTCCAGATGGGCTAACAGTTCGATGGCATTGCCTTGCAATAACAGGGGAGGGCGGAGGTTAAGCCGTTGCATCCAGTCTTGTTGGGCCAAGCGCATGAAACCGTCTGCCAATAATTCCGCCATAACAGGGGAGCGTTCGATACAACGCAATTCGTAGCCCATGCGAAAGATATGCAGGCTGTCTTGGCCCCAGCCGGTAGTGGCATCGACAACGGTTTTGGTTTTTCGTCCGAGCGCCTGAGCCAAAGCGCCGTTTTTGGGCGCAGGCCATGAGCGTTGTTCGCCATTGCGCGGCTCGATATCGACGGTTAAACCGCCTTTTTTAAGCAGCTCTTTATCGTCATGGATGGCGTGTATGCCGCGGGCCTGCCGGGAGCAGGCGCGGCGGTCAAGTAGTTTTAAGCAGCCGTCGCGCCAGGTTAAAAAGAATTCTTCCGGGCTATCGTTATTAAGCGATCGATATAAAGGAACGCCCAATCTTTCTGCGAGCTGCTGGAACGGCAAACTGTCGCCCTGATCCGGGTAAAGCACCGCCAGTTTTATCGCCAGGGATGGTGTGTATGCCGCAAGCCTGTCGGGAACAGGCGCGGCACCGGCGTATTGTTGCGATGAGGTTTTTGTGATCATGGTTTAATTATCGATGAAGAGCATGGGGAAAGAACCATGCATCTTCATAATGGAGATTACTCTGTAGAAATCGATTTTTGCTCGTTTTTCAAGGCCGCATCCAGCGTATGCCAAGCCAATGTCGCACATTTAACCCGCGCCGGATATTCACGCACACCGGCCAATACCGCCAGCTTGCCGACCGCTTCAAGATTAATCTGTTCATCCTTGCCGGTAGTCATTTCATGAAACTTTTTAAACAAGTCTTCGGCTTCCTGTTCGGTCTTGCCTTTGACTATCTCGGTCATCAATGAAACCGAGGCGGTTGAAATGGCGCAACCCGAACCCTGAAAACTGGCATCGGTAATGGTATCGCCATCCATTTTCAAAAATAAGGTCAGGCGGTCGCCGCATAGCGGGTTAAAGCCTTCCACTTTGCGGTCGGCGTTTTCCATGACCCGGAAATTGCGCGGGTTGCGGTTGTGGTCGAAAATGACCTCTTGATAGAGGTCGCGTAAATCATCAAACATTAGCCAAATACCTCAATTAAGGACTCTATGCCTTTCATTAATACATCAATTTCTTCTTTGGTGTTATACATTGCAAATGATGCTCTTGCCGTTGCGGGGACTTCAAAAAAGTCCATCACAGGCATTGCGCAATGGTGTCCCGCCCTGATGGCAATGCCTAAGCTGTCCAGCATGGTGCCAATATCGTGCGGATGAATTTTATCCAACACAAAGGCCAATATTGCGCCCTTATGCCCGGCCTCGCCAATAATTCTAAGGCCTTTAATTTGTTTGGCTTTTGCTGTGGCGTAATCGAGCAGCTCGGCTTCATAAGCGGCAATATTATCCATGCCGATAGTATTCAGATAATCGATGGCCGCGCCCAAGCCAACGACATCGGCAATGTTAGGTGTGCCTGCTTCAAATTTATAGGGCAACACATTATATTCGGTTTCTTCAAAGGTGACTTTGCGGATCATATCGCCGCCGCCTTGATATGGCGGCATGGCTTCCAGTAAAGCCTGTTTGCCGTAAAGTACGCCTATGCCGGAAGGCCCGTAAAGCTTATGGCCTGAAAAAACATAAAAATCGCAATCCAGCTCCCGCACGTCGACCGCCATATGCGGAATAGCCTGAGCGCCATCCAATAATACCGGGATATTTTTGCCATGAGCTGCTGCGATAATCTTTTTAACCGGATTAATCGTGCCCAAGGCATTGGACATATGCACGACTGAAACCAGCCTGGTTTTATCGCTGAGCAGTTGTTCAAACTCGGCATAAATTAATTCGCCTTGCAGGTTAATCGGTGCAACTTTTAAGATGGCCCCGGTTTGTTCGCACAGCATTTGCCAAGGCACGATATTGGAATGATGTTCCATTGCGGTAATCAAAATCTCGTCACCGGCTTTGATATTGGCTTTGCCGTAAGTCTGCGCGACCAGATTGATGGCTTCGGTCGCGCCTCTGACAAAAATAATCTCTTTTTCGCTGGCAGCATTGATGAAGTCTTTAACCTTGGTGCGAGCGCCTTCAAACTTGTCGGTGGATCGCACACTTAAGGTATGTACGCCGCGATGCACGTTGGCGTAATCATGGCTGTATAAATGCACAATGCTGTCGATAACCGCCTGCGGCTTCTGGCAAGAAGCCGCGTTGTCCAGGTAAACCAACGGCTTGTTGCGTATAAGTTCAGCCAATATCGGGAAATCGGCTCGGATTTTTTCTACGGGGAAATTTGTCATATCTATGTTTCAAATAAATTATTGATTCTGTAATTGCAAGGTATTATATTCCAATCGTTCTTACCTGACCCTGATTAAGAAAATGGCTATAGCAACTACGGATGTACGTAAACATCTAACCGATATTAATGAATGGCAAAGATTGGGGGAAGCCAATATTTTTCCGCCTGACAGCCGTCTTGAACTGATCGAAGGAGAAATATTGGAAATGGCGCCTATAGGTTTTAATCATTCAGGTCATATCAATCGACTCGTTAAATGGTTAACCCAGCTAATACCTAACGATGTTATTCCCAGCGTACAAAATCCGCTTCAACTCGGCGACCTTTCCGAGCCTGAACCGGATTTCATGCTGTTAAAACCCAATGATGATTTCTATTCATCCCGCCACCCTAATGCCGGCGATGTGTTATTGCTGATCGAAGTCGCCGACAGCTCGTTAATGTTTGACCAAAATCAGAAGTTGCGTTTGTATGCCCTGCACAATATTCCTGAATACTGGCTGATTAACCTTAAAGACTCCTGCGTTGAAGTATACCGCCAACCGCATGGTGAATGTTATGGTGAAAAAACCACGTTGCGGGTCGGCGATAGCATCACCTTATCTCAGCTAAACCAGATCACCATCAATATTGCCGATATTTTATAGCCATTCCTTGTTCACGCCTTCCTGCGGGAAGCGCGCCAATACTTGTTCCAAAATCATATCGTGCAAACCTTTAATCCTGACCTTATCGACCATTTCGTTGGCAAAGGCAAAGGTTAACATGTTCCGCGCCGTCTCTTCATCAACGCAGCGCGATTGTAGGTAGAAAACGGATTTTTCATCCAGTTGTCCGACCGTCACACCATGTCCGCATTTGACATCATCGGCATAAATTTCCAGTTGCGGCTTGGTATCCGCTTCGGCATCGTCCGACAGCAGCAGATTACGGTTACTCATTTGCGAATCGGTTTTTTGTGCATCGACAGCCACAATCACCCGCCCCTGAAACACGCCTCTGGCCCTGTCATCCAGTACTCCTTTGTATAGCTCGCGGCTGATGGCATAAGGTTTTAAATGATTTATGCGAGTATGGTTGTCGATATGTTGGCGCTTAGAGCCTAAGTACAAACCGTTCAACTCGCATTCCGAGGCATGATCAAGATCGACATGAATATCGCTACGCGCCAGCAAGCCGCCAAAAGCGAAATTGTGATG
Source organism: Methylococcaceae bacterium (assembly GCA_044426515.1). Taxonomy (GTDB): domain Bacteria; phylum Pseudomonadota; class Gammaproteobacteria; order Methylococcales; family Methylomonadaceae; genus Methylobacter_A. The sequence goes on from JAUGSS010000045.1 coordinate 21,369, forward strand.
GGTAAAGCGCGCATCGCGAGCCTGTTTAATATAACTGCCGCCAAAATGGTAGGCCTTTTCAGACTCGCTTTGCATTTTATACAAGGTCACATCGGCGTTTTGCCCAACAAAAACCTCGGTAACTGCGGCTGTTAGATAGGCGTTCGGTGCGCCGACCGCCGAGCCTGCTCCCGGCAGGCTTGCGGCATACACTCCATCCCTGGAGATAAAAGTTTCTATCAGTTTAGCCTCGGCCATGTCGTCAGCAATAATGATATTGCGGGTCGTAGCCATTGCATCGGTTCCGGTCACTATGTGCAGTAACTGTATTGGCCTGTCCAAAACCAGCTTGGCCGGTACATGCACAAACAAGCCGTCGGTAAACCATGCGCTATTGAAAGCAATGAAGCTGTGCTCTGCATGATCGGCAGCTGCCCCTAAATATTTTTCCACTTTATCCGGCTGCTTTGCCAACGCATCAGCCATGCTCATCACTGCAACAGATTCAGGCAGACCGTCTAAAACCGAAAGCTCAGCTGAAAAATGGCCGTTCACTAAAACCAAGATCCAGGCATCTTCCAGTTGGTACGATTTCAGCCAATCGGCATCGACATCACCAGCGGTTAAATCCGGCGACGGCGAAAACAGTTTCTTCTCAATGCCGGACACATTGGTGTAACGCCATTCTTCTTCACGCGGCGATGGAAATCCCTGCGCTGAGAATTGCTCCAATGCCTTAGCCCTTAAAGCATTCAACCAAGGCAAAGCTTGCCCCGGCAATGCAGGCGCTATCGTTTGATATTCAGCCGCATAATGGCTTGCTGTCGCCGTATTCATTACGCTGCCGCCTCTTCAACCCAACTGTAACCTTTTTCTTCCAGCTCTAATGCCAGATCGGCGCCGCCGGATTTGACGATCCGGCCGTGAGCCAAAACGTGGACCTTATCCGGTTTGATGTAATCCAGTAGACGCTGATAATGCGTGACCATCACAAACGAACGCTCCGGCGAACGCAAGGAATTAACGCCTTCCGATACGATTTTCAACGCGTCTATATCCAGGCCCGAATCGGTCTCATCCATGATGCACAGTTTGGGCTCCAAAATAGCCATTTGCAGGATTTCATTGCGTTTCTTTTCGCCGCCGGAGAAGCCTTCGTTAACCGCGCGGTAAAGAAACTTCTCATCCATTTCCAACAAACGCACTTTTTCTTTAACCAGCGTTAAAAAATCCATCGCATCGACTTCAGGCTGTCCGTTATGTTTACGTATAGAGTTCAGCGCTGCTTTCAACAAATAAATATTGCTGACGCCGGGGATTTCCACAGGATACTGGAATGCCAAAAACACGCCTTCTCGCGCCCTGATTTCAGGCGCCATCTCCAGTAAATTTTTGCCTTGATAAGTCGCCGATCCGCCGGTCACGGTGTACCCGCTCTTACCCGACAGCACATGCGACAAGGTGCTTTTACCGGAACCGTTCGGCCCCATAATTGCGTGAATTTCGCCCGGTTTGATCTCAAGGTTAATGCCTTTGAGGATTTGCTTGTCGTTTACGTTGACGGTTAAGTTTTTAATGCTGAGCATAAGAGTTCCAATTGTTTTGTTAATATCGCTTAACGCGCTGTTTTATTCATAATGCGTCCACATCCGCAATACATGAACCACTTTTTCCGTTTCAACAACACGATAAACTAAGCGATGTTGAATAGTGATACGTCTGGAATAAAAACCTTGCAGATTGCCCACTAATTTTTCATAAGGTGGCGGTGTGGTAAATGGATTTTCAGTCAAAAGCTCCAATAATTTTCCGACTTGCGGTTTCAAGCCTGCTTGAGCAATTTTTTTCGCGTCCTTTTCAGCCTGACGGCTTAAAGTAACTTGCCAAGTCACCAGTCTAAATCCTGAAGACGAACGCCTTTGTCCAATGCTTCATTAGCAGCCTCATGAATACTGGCGACCATGCCGGGAATTTGATTAAGAAACAGGGTTTCTTCAATCGCCCGCCAATCTTCAGCGCTGATAATCACAAAATCCCTACCATCACTTTGTTTAACGTGCAATGCCTCATGGCTATTAAAACAAGGTTCGACTTCCTTGGGTAAGTTCTTTACTAACTTAGTCGCTGTAGTTTCTAACATTGCATTTTCCTTAGATTGCTCATAAGTCTACATCTCTGCCAAAGTCTTTATTCCGCACAAATAACTTATCTATTTCTTCATCAGTTATATCAATAATTTTTTAAATACTCTGATTTATTGATTCTTGTTATTTAACCGGTTTCACGCCTAAATCTTTACAAATTTTATTCGCCAAAATATCTTTAACTTCGGAATATCTTGGAATGGCTGAACGCTTATTTTGTTCTGGATTATGCCACCACGAATTGTCGCCCGCCTTCCCGCAATAATTCACAGCCTTGTGCTGTCAAATATCTAATCAGTTCAGAACGTTTCACAGCGCAATAAGCTCTTCTCTATAATGAGTACCCGCATTTAATAATGCTTCTTCACGATTAAAAGCCAATGCTTCTTGCAAGGTTATTTTTAGCGTTTCAATTAATTCATCATGAGTTGCTTCCTGGCAATTAACGCCTGGGATTTCTTCAATCCAACCAAGCCACCAATCGCCGTCTTGTTTTATTACTGCTGTGTATTTGTTATTCATGACTTAACCTAGCATCTAATTTTTCTATAAATTCGTTCCAAAAATCCTCAATTGCCAACGCATATTCTTGAATATCTTTTTCTTGCAGAAAAACACCGTCTCCATTTAGGGGCTGACGAACTGGCAATCTTTTCCCCTCGGAGAAACCATCATCTTGAAAAGGGGGTTTAAATAAATCTGGACGAAATCTTTCCAACTTTTTTGCACTATAGCCTTCTGCATGTTTCACGGTATTACAAACATATTCAAGCTCTTTAATTTTTTTCCATGAACGGAAATTCCCAATGTTGAGTTCATCTACTCCAATCAGAATTTGTTCATCGCACTTATAATTAGCTTCACGATAATAATTATTACAAAGAGATTGCATTACTAGCTGGCTAACTTGTTGTTCGTATAAATGACGCAAAGCAACAGCATGTAGATTAATCGCGCTTTGCCGAGCATCTAGCCGTAGCCATTCCATGCGGCAATATTCATCAAGTTCATCTTCATAAGAATCATAATGATCAGCTTCCACTTCTTTATCAAAGGCAGGTAAAATCTTTTCAGATAGTACCTTGCTTAAATAATTTACAGGCGGAATAAAACTCCCAATAAGAAATTGATTAAATTGATTAATATTAATTTTTTCTTGTATTTTTATTTTTTGCATACAGGCCTTAGGTTTTGGAATAGTCCTCCCCAATTTATTAGCCGTTTCCATCCATTCTCTAATGATTTGTTCTGCATTAATAACAGCTCCCTGATAGCTCGCACCATCTGCCTTACAACACGCCAATTCCGGCACTTCGGCGATATAGGCTTGATCTTCTTCGCTCCAGCAAATAATCATTTTATATTTCATATTAAGCATGATGCGTTTCAATATATTCAATCAATGCTTCATCCATTCGCGTTTGCCAGTCTTTGCCTGTGTTTTTAAAAAAATCGACCACCTGCGGTGATAAGGTTAAAGTGACTTGAACCTTTGCTAATTCACATTCTTTTATACGATGACTTACACCGATAATTTTGCCTTGATGCTCAATACGGGAACCTTCCCAAAAGTTTTCTACTGAATCAAGGTCGTCAGGGTTATAAGGCGGTTCTTCAGTAGCCAATGTTGGCGTAGTAGTATTTTTGCTCATAGTTAGTAGCCTCACGAACTGAAATTAAATGTGGATGCTCAACCTTATCAATCCAAACCATAAAAACGACAACGGAATTCAATAATCCTAAACTCTGTAAGCGCTGTTCGCCATAATTTTCACGCGCGTCTTCTTTGGTAATCATTAGGTGATCGAAGATGCTGACACATTCCGCTAAATCAATGCCATGCTTTTTCAAATTAATTTGGCGTTTATTGTCATCATAGGAAATCATGCGTTTATTAACCCACAGAACCTTCCAGACTCAATCCCAATAACGCCTGAGCCTCAACCGCAAACTCCATCGGCAGCTCCCTGAACACTTCCTTGCAAAAGCCGTTGACGATCATCGACACCGCATCTTCCGCCGACAAGCCGCGTTGCTGGCAAAAGAACAACTGATCTTCGCTGATCTTGGACGTCGTCGCTTCATGTTCGACCTGTGCCGAAGGCTGCTTGACCTCGATATAAGGGAAGGTATGCGCACCGCATTTATCGCCGATTAACAGCGAATCGCACTGGGTATAGTTGCGGGCGTAAGCCGCACTTTTTAACACCTTGACCAAACCGCGGTAAGTGTTCTGCGCCTTACCTGCCGAAATGCCTTTGGAAACAATGGTGCTGCTGGTGTTTTTGCCGATATGGATCATTTTGGTGCCGGTATCGGCCTGCTGATAATTATTGGTCAGCGCCACCGAATAGAACTCGCCGGTGGAATTATCACCGGTCAGGATGCAGCTTGGGTATTTCCAGGTGATCGCCGAGCCGGTTTCGACCTGCGTCCACGACACTTTGGAATTCTCGCCCCGGCAATCGGCGCGTTTGGTCACAAAGTTATAGATGCCGCCTAAGCCGTTTTTATCGCCCGGATACCAGTTTTGCACGGTCGAGTATTTGATCGTCGCATCTTTCATTGCTATCAGCTCAACCACCGCCGCATGCAGCTGGTTTTCATCCCGCATCGGCGCGGTGCAGCCTTCCAGATATGACACGTAGCTGCCTTCGTCGGCGATAATCAAGGTCCGCTCGAACTGCCCTGTGTTCGCGGCATTGATCCTGAAATAGGTCGACAATTCCATCGGGCAGCGCACGCCTTTTGGGATATAGACGAACGATCCGTCGGTAAATACGGCTGCATTTAAAGCGGCAAAGTAATTGTCGGTAGGCGGCACGACTGAACCCAGATATTGTTTGATTAGCTCGGGATGATCGCGCAAGGCTTCCGAAATTGGGCAAAAAATAACGCCGGCATCTTTGAGCTTACCTTTAAACGTCGTCGCCACCGACACGCTGTCAAAAACCGCATCGACAGCAACACCGGCCAAACGTTCTTGTTCATCCAAAGGAATACCCAGCTTTTTATAAGCTTCCAATACTTGCGGATCGATTTCATCCAAGCTAAGCGGTCTGTCTTCCTTACGCTTAGGTGCCGAATAATAACTGATAGTCTGATAATCGATAGGATCGAACTTGACGAATGCCCACTTAGGGGGCTTCATGGTCTGCCAATGACGGAACGCTTTCAGCCGGTACTCCAGCATAAATTCAGGCTCATTCTTGACCTTCGACAACCGGTGAATAACCGTTTCATCCAATCCGGGCGGGAAAGTGTCGGTTTCCAATTCGGTCACAAAACCCTGTTTGTATTCCTTACCGATCAGATTCTTAATTTCTTGCTCACTTGCTGACATAAAATTTTTCTACCTATATAAATTGGCGACCGAAACTATCACTTCTTCCGGCACAGCAACGGGTCTGATTAAATCGGCTACAGTTACCGACTCTAATGCATTATGAAGGGTCTGGTTAATCAAACTCCAGTTTCCCAAAATATCACAGCCCGAAGCCTGCTCACAGCCTTGATGGGAAATACTGCATTCGGTCAGAGCAATAGGGCCTTCCAGAGCACTGATAACGGTCGCCACGCTAATTTCCTCCGGTCTTCTGGCTAAAGCATAACCGCCCTTGGCTCCACGGGTAGAAATCAATACATTAGCATTAACCAGCAGTTTAAGGATTTTACTGACCGTAGGCAGGGCAATACCCGTCATCGCTGCTATTTCCATAGCCGCGCGCATCTGCGCCCTATCTCTGGCCATAAAACTTAAGATGACCGTTGCATAATCAGTTAACTTACTCACCCGTAACATACTTTCTTTGCTCCTAACTATTGTGGACTATTCTAGTACTATTTAATTACAGAGTAAAGTAGTTGGTAATTATTTCATGAAAGTTGAGCCTGAATATTCAGAACTATGTCTTTTACTAGAAAGTTCAAATAACGCCGAAAAAAGCAATCTATCAAATATTCTTCTTTCATTTTAAGCTTATGCCAGACCCACTATTTCAGATAGATCTATCTATAGAGCGATGTACTGAAAAATATAAAATCCTCTTAAACGCCTGTGTTTTATCAAAACGTTACAGGGATCACACCACACCACCCGCCTATAAATGTTGACTTTTGGGGCAAAATCATTAAATTTAGGCCCCTAGAGTGAAAATTTCCTGTATCCATGGAACATGAAAACCACCCTAAAACTAATATTAGTCCTAAAAAACATAATCACTATTCTGTCAAATTAACAGAATACCAGGAGAAAAATAATATGAAGAAGCCTTTGAAAAGTTGGCTGCTTGCTTCCAGTGTGGCTGCTTTATTAGCTGCACCAGCAGTTTCAACTGCTAACAGCGATCTTGAAAAACTCACCCAAAACCCTGCCAACTGGGCAAGTTGGGGTGGTGATTACGCAGGTACCCGTTACAGCAAATTAAGTGAAATCAACGCTACTAACGTGAAGAACTTGCAACCAGCCTGGTCTTTTTCTACTGGTGTCTTACGTGGACACGAAGGCGGCCCATTGGTTGTTAATGATGTTCTTTACATCCACACACCTTTTCCTAACACTGTTTACGCAATCGATCAAAAAACTCAATCCGTAATCTGGGAATTCACACCAACACAAGATGCTGATGTAACTATTCCGGTTATGTGCTGCGACACTGTCAACCGTGGTTTGGCTTATGGCGACGGCAAAATCTTCTTACAACAATCCGATACCGTATTAACTGCGTTGGACGCTAAAACCGGTAAACGCGTATGGAGCGTACAAAACGGCGACCCTAAACTGGGTATGACCAATACTTCTGCTCCCTTAGTTGTTAAAGATACCGTTTTGACCGGTATTTCCGGTGGTGAATTTGGTGTTCGCGGCTTTTTAGCAGCTTATAACATCAATTCCGGTGAACTGGTCTGGAAAGGCTACAGCATGGGGCCGGATAAAGACACTCTGATCGATGCCAAGAAAACAACTACTTGGAAAGACGGTAAAGTTACTCCGGTCGGCGCTGACTCAAGTATCAGCACTTGGCAAGGTGACCAATGGAAGATCGGCGGCGGTACTACTTGGGGATGGACCAGCTACGACCCTAAATTGAACTTGATCTACTACGGATCAGGCAACCCATCTACTTGGAACCCGGTACAACGTCCAGGCGACAACAAATGGTCTATGTCATTATGGGCTCGTGACGCCGACACCGGTGCGGTTAAATGGGTTTATCAAATGACTCCGCACGATGAGTGGGATTTTGACGGTATCAACGAAACTGTGCTGGTTGACCAAGAAGTTAAAGGCAAAATGCATAAAACCATCGTGCATTTCGACCGTAACGGGTTTGGCTACACTTTAGATCGTGAAACCGGTGAACTGCTTGTCGCTGAAAAATTCGACAAATCTGTTAACTGGGCAACTCATGTCGACATGAACACCGGCCGTCCACAAGTTGTCTCTAAATACAGTACTGAACAAAACGGCGAAGACGTTAACACACAAGGCGTTTGCCCTGCTGCGTTAGGAAGTAAAAACCAACAACCGGTTTCTTACTCTCCACAAACCGGCTTGTTCTACATCTCAGGTAACCACCTGTGCATGGACTACGAACCATTCGAAGTTTCATATACAGCCGGCCAACCATACGTTGGTGCTACTTTAACCATGATGCCTGCCGGTGCGGACGTTATGACAGGTAAACCTGACAATACAACCAACCTGGGTCAGTTCACAGCTTATGACGCCAAAACCGGTAAAATCGCCTGGTCTAACAAAGAGCAATTCTCTGTTTGGTCTGGTTCTGTTGCAACTGCGGGCGGCGTAGTATTCTACGGCACTCTGGAAGGCTACCTGAAAGCGGTTGACGCTAAAACAGGTAAAGAACTGTACAAGTTCAAAACACCTTCCGGCATCATCGGTAACGTTAATACTTGGGAATTCGGCGGCAAGCAATATGTTGGCGTTCTTTCAGGTATCGGCGGCTGGGCAGGTATCGGTATCGCTGCCGGTCTTGACACGGGTGAAGCAAATTCAAACTCGGAAGGTTTGGGAGCTGTGGGTGCATACAGAAGCTTAAGCTCTTACACTAAACTGGGCGGTACATTAACTGTATTTACATTACCCAGTAACTAAGTATTCAATGTATTTCCCTGTCACAGAGAAGGGAATGGATTGAAATACTAAATCGATCTGATTTTTTAGATTGTGCAAAAAGCCCTGGTTGATTTATCTACCGGGGCTTTTTTTTAACTTTTTAGTTGCATAAACTATTACTCGGTTTATGCTCCTCTGCATTGCCTAAGCGCCTACTTTGGGGCTTATTGCTTGATATACACAAGGAGATATTAATGAGGACTTTACCTCAACCCAAAACATACTTTGCGATCCTGGCCTTAGCTGCATTCAGCTTTGCCGCCTCAGCAGAAGAAAAGTTCAAAGTCTGTGCCGATCCGTTGAACCCGCCTTATTCGACAAAAAACAGAGACGGTTTTGAAAACAAAATCGCCGAACTATTTGCCAAAGAACTTGGGCAGACTGTTGAGTACACATGGTTTCCGCAACGTATCGGCTTTATCCGCAACACCTTAAATGCGCCGTTAAAAGACAGCGATGTGGAAAGCAACGAGTATAAATGCGACATCATTATGGGGGTTCCGGCAGGTTATGACCTCACTCTAACAACTTCCCCGTATTACCAGTCGACTTATGTGCTCTTAATTGCCAAAGGGCGTGGTTGGGATGATATTACCGATGCCGCCCAATTAGTCGATCTGCCTTTGCAAAGACAGGAAGCTTTGAAGATTGCAATGTTTGATCGTGGCCCAGGAACAACCTGGATGCAAAAAAACGGTCTACTCGATGTAGGTATTCCCTATCAGTCGATGTCAGGCGATGATGAAAACAATGTCGCTATGCAGATAGAAAAGGATCTTAGAGCGAAAAAAATTGATATGGTTATTTTGTGGGGACCTATGGCGGCCTATGTTACTGCACAAAGTCCAAAAAACAGTTATGCAATGATTCCGATGAAATCAACTCCGGATATGAAGTTTGATTTTGCTATGGCGATGGGTGTTCGCAATGGCGATAAAGCCAGAAAAGAAGCTCTTGACAGGCTGATTGCGGATAAAGCAGACGAGATTCGATCCATCATGACAAGTTATAATATCCCTTTACTAGCGCTTCCTAAGCAGGTGCTTCATAAAGACAACCATTAGTCTACATCCAAGGGCGACCCGGCCGGTCGCCCCACAAAAATGTATTATTTACGATTGAACAATCCAACCAGATATGCAAATCTGACGGCTCGTTCATGTGACAATTGGTTCCACTGAAAACGCCATTTCCAGTTGCCCACCGTCGTCCCCGGAGTATTCATTCGATGCTCGGAACCCAACTCCAAAATATCCTGCATGGGAATGACCGCAAGATTTGCAACAGAGGCCAATGCGGCATGAATTAACGCGCAATGCAATGGCATTGCCGGATTGCCAAGATAGTTATAAATATAGTTTTTTTCATCATTGCTAATACCCTGCAACCAACCTAAAGTCGCGTCATTATCATGAGTGCCGGTGTAAACAACACAGTTTTTTTCATAATTGTCGGGCAAATAAGGATTGTCAGGGCCGCCGCCAAACGCAAACTGCAGGATTTTCATGCCGGGTAAACCAAACTCATCTCTTAGTTCCTCAACCTCGGGAGTAATAATGCCCAAGTCTTCAGCAACCAGTGGAATTACTCCATGCGCGGCTTTTATCGCGTTCAATAATGCCTTGCCCGGCGCCTTAACCCATAGTCCGTTAATTGCAGTATCTTCATTCGCGGGTATCTCCCAAGCGGCTTCAAGTCCCCGGAAATGATCGATCCGAATAATATCAAACAGCTCAAGCTGAGTTTCCATTCTATCGACCCACCAGTGAAATCCGGTTTTCTTCAGATGGCTCCAGTTATAATGCGGATTTCCCCAGCGCTGTCCTGTTTCAGAAAAATAATCCGGCGGCACTCCGGTCACGACCGACATTTCGCCTGATTCATCAAGCTTAAAAACATCGCGATGAGCCCAGACGTCAGAGCTGTCATAAGACACAAAAATAGGAATGTCCCCAAACAAAAACACACCCTGCTGGTTAGCATAGGCTTTTAACTCCAGCCATTGGCGGAAGAACACATATTGCTCAAATTTAATACATTCAATTTGGGTTTTTAAGCGGCGGCCGGCTTCTTTTATGGCTTTTGCATCTCTTTCCTTGAAATGCTCAGGCCACTGGTTCCAACATTGCTGATTAAATTCAGTTCTAAGAGCCAGAAATAAGGCGAAATCATCGAGCCAGAATGCCTTGGCCTGACAAAAGCGCTCGAAATCATCCTTATCCCGTTGCTCGGTACGCTCCGAGAACCCATAATAAGCTTTTGTTATCAAACATCTTGTGGCGCAGCTGCCGGCGCATTCTTCACATTTATCAGTGCGTTGTAGCCAACCTTGTTTTACTAGCCAATCAATATTGATTAATGACGGATTACCGGCATGAGCTGATAGGCACTGATAAGGCGAACCATCCGCATGGGTCATGCCTAAAGGCAAAACTTGCCATACGCTAACTCCGGAATCCTGCAGAAATTTTATAAAATGATAAGCTTCCTGCCCCAAATCACCCTGAATACCCGGACCGGGTAACGATGTAATGTGCAACAGAATGCCGGCGCGGCGTTTATTTAAGATATCATTCACTCAGCGATCTCTTGATTTAAGTTTTTAGTTATTTAGCTTGTAGAATGTGTTCTTCAACAAGCCTGGGACGGGCTTCTTTGATGCATCCTACGGGCTATCAATTAGGTAAGTTCGACGCCTGGACGCATGGCGCCGCCCATAGCCGGGCTACCGGAGCCCTGCGTAAACGACATCGCTAGATAAGCAGGCGGCTCTTCGCCCAGCAGTTTATATAAATTTGCCAAGTTAAGCCTGAATTGTTTTTCAAAGTTACTGACTGCTTCGCCGGGGTTATAATCGCCAAACCACCAAAACCAGTCGGAACCTTCACAGACAGCCAGTTGGAGCTCCGCCTGCTGCACTTGCTTATCCGTTAATCTGCCGGCTGAAACTACCTTGTCAAACGTCCATTTAGCATCGCCCAACATATCCCAACCGCGATTTTTATCCGCATCGCCTACCCAGGTCGAGAAAGTACCATAAACCCAACTGCCTGCTACCGTTTTAGCCAGCGGTTTAACTTCAACCTTGTTTTGCAGACATTCTGAAAAAGTCGTTAATTCGATACCCGGATGACTGGATAGTCGTTGATACAAGGCACTGAGAAAGTAATAGCCATTATCCGGGAAATATTCCCAAGCATTCTCGCCATCCATGATAATTGAAACCACTTTGTTACCGGGTTCATGCACAGCAATATTTTCCAAATGGTGAATCAAATCGCCGACAGCGTCATCGGCATGCCATTTTGAATACTCAAAACCAATAAGATCGGACAGCCCGTCATCCCGGAAAAAACAAACTATATTGGTTTTTTGCAGCTTAAAAGGGTGGTGAATCCCTGACTGTTTACCGTTTTCAGGAAGATTCAAGCTGTTATGCAACACGGAACCGCCGCTTGCCGTCCAGTCAAAGCCGAAATCACCCAATATTTTTAAAGTCTGATCGCTAATACTGCCTTCTGAAGGCCAGCATCCCTTGGGTTTAAAACCAAATAATCGCTTAAAAGTCTGCACACCCTTTTCAAGGTGCCATAAAACGCGTTCCGCTCCGCCCGGATAGGTATCCAGCTCCGGTAAAGGGGCATTCGGCATAGCTTCATGGGTAGAATTCAAGTCCAGCAATAGCGGTAGGATAGGATGGGCATAAGGCGTTACGGAAAGTTCAATCTGCCCTTTTCTGGCTAATGTCTTATATCGACAGATAACACTGGTCAGTTGCTCGGCAATGACCTCTATGATTTCGACCCTGTCATGCAGGGTATAACCGCAACCTTTTTCTATTAAGCGTTTTACCCGGCTATCCGTCAACTTTATGGTTTCCCCCATCCAAATAAGATGATACCAAGCCAGAATATCGCCGATAAATTGAGAATTGACGTAATTTAAAGAATCATAGTGATGTTCAAGCCAATCGGCCATTTCAATTAATCTTTTGAAAGTCGGATAACGGTTTATTTGCCTTTCCCGGTTCGCCCGCATGCAGTCTTTGACCAGTTTCATGCGTTCTTCCGGATCAGCGGGGATGCTGGGGTCAACCAGTGCCGCCAATAGAGGATCGGTGATGGAAATGCGATCATGCAAATAGCCGTTGACTTGTCTGGCATATTCCTCAATTTGCTCCAGCAGTATCGGTGCGAAATTCACCACCGCCTTGGCCTTCGGTACTGCTTCCAGATGCGCCACCATATCTACATAGTCTTTAATAACATGCAGATAGGTCCACGGCAGCTTAAATTCTCCTGTTGGTAAATCCCTATATTCCGGCTGATGCATATGCCAGCATAAGACTAATTTCAATTTGCTTTTATCTACCATAGTGTTTTATTTTTATTATTTCCACTAATAATGATTTCTTCCTGAATTTCGCGATTTTTTATCTTACATAATGCCTTTTTTGCCCCAGCATATCGGGGGTGACTAAAACGATTCCGCCGGGACTCACATGAAATCTGCTTTCATCTTCCGCTTTATTTTCACCGATGATAGTGCCTTCCGGAACTTCACAGCCTTTTTCTATAATCGCTCTGGTAATACGACAATGGCGACCGATATTAACTTCCGGTAAAACAATAGTATCTTGCAAGGTCGTATACGAATTAACGCGGACATTGGAAAACAACAGAGAATGCCTGACTTTTGCCCCGGAAATCACGCAGCCTCCTGAAACCATGGAGTCCACAGCCTGTCCCCGTCTTTCGTCATTATCAAAGACAAATTTGGCGGGTGGAGTTTGCTCCTGATAAGTCCATATAGGCCAGGTTTTATCGTATAAATTCAAATCCGGGTTGACTCCAATCAATTCCATATTGGCAGACCAGTACGCATCAATGGTGCCCACATCGCGCCAGTAACTTTGTTCGCCGCTTTGCAAATCTAAAAAAGGATAAGCATTGACGATATATTTATCGATAACGGCAGGGATAATATCTTTACCGAAATCACGGCTTGAATTTTTGGTATCGGCATCCTTTAGTAATTGTTCAAACAGAAAGCCGGCATTAAAAATATATATTCCCATGGACGCCAATGCAGTGTCTGTTCTGCCCGGCATCAGCGGGGGATGTTCCGGTTTTTCTACAAAAGCCCTGACCCGCCGATTGTCATCGACATCCATGACGCCGAAGGCGGTTGCATCTTGTAGTGAGACTTCTATACAGCCTATTGTTAGGTCGGCATTTTTTTCAACATGATCGGCAAGCATGGCGCCGTAATCCATTTTATAAATATGGTCGCCGGCCAACACTAAAATATGTTCGGGATGGCGGCTGCGCAGAATGTCAATATTCTGGAAAATGGCGTCGGCGGTTCCCTGATACCAGGAATTCTCATCATGCCGTTGTTGAGCGGGCATCAAGTCGACATATTCGCCGAATTCGCCGCGCAAAAAGCCCCAGCCTTGCTGAATATGCCTGATCAGCGAATCCGATTTGTATTGGGTCAAAACGCCTATCTTGCGGATACCCGAATTCATGCAGTTGGATAAGGGAAAATCAATAATTCGGAACTTGCCGCCAAACGGCACAGCAGGCTTAGCGCGCCAATCGGTCATATTCATTAACCGTGAACCCCGACCGCCGGCCAATATTAATGCAATGGTATTACGGGTTAAATGACTGACATTATGATCATATTTTTGATTGTTTGACGCTGACATTTTTCATCTCCATGTGGAATAGACTGACAACTCTTGATGTGTTTGGTAACATTCACCCAACTATTATTCCACTACGCCGAGGCTATTCATAGTGAAAAAGCAATCTAAAAACACACTTGATTCAGATGCTATAAAAATCATGGAAGCCAAACACCATGATCCTTTTTCAGTTTTAGGTCGTCATCTTAAGAACAATCATATTCATGTTAAGGTGTATCTGCCTTATGCAGAAACAGTGTGCTTTAGTCACAACGGTGCCGTTTTAAACCGGCTACCCGATACAGACTTTTTTGAATATAACGCCGAACATGAACAATTGCCAGAACATTATCGATTGTCATGGCTTGATAAGGACGGCTACAGCCACGAGAACTATGACCCCTATGATTTCGGCACCCAATTGCCGGAGTTCGATCAGCATTTATTCGGCGAAGGCAAGCACTGGCATATTTACCAAAAATTGGGCGGACATCTGCACAGCGTCGATGGTATTGACGGAGTTTTATTTGCAGTCTGGGCGCCCAATGCCGGACGAGTCAGCGTGGTGGGCGATTTTAACCACTGGGATGGGCGTTGCAACCCAATGCGCAGCTTGGGCGGCAGCGGCATATGGGAAATATTCATCCCGGATTTGCAAGCCGGTTGTTTTTATAAATTCGAGATATTAAACCGCAACACCCATGAACTGCTGTTAAAAACCGATCCTTACGGTCAGCAGTTTGAATTCCGTCCCAATACCTCGTCAATCGTCATTCATGAAAACAGCTATGATTGGCAGGATCAGCAATGGATGACCGACCGTGTCCGTCACAATTGGCTGCATGAGCCGATGTCTATCTATGAGGTTCACTTAGGTTCCTGGCGGCGCGATCATCTGGGCAATTTTCTCAATTACCGCGAACTGGCTGTGCAGCTGGTCGATTATGTCAAAGAGATGGGATTCAGCCATGTTGAATTATTGCCGGTGACCGAGCATCCGTTGGATGCTTCCTGGGGCTATCAAACCACCGGCTATTTTGCTCCGACCAGCCGTCACGGCACGCCGGATGATTTTCGTTATTTTATCGATACCTGTCATCAAAACGGTATCGGCGTGATTCTAGACTGGGTCCCCGCCCATTTCCCCAAAGACAGCTTTGCATTGGCCCGATTTGATGGCAGCGCGCTTTATGAGCACGAAGACCCGCGCAAGGGCGAACACCGCGACTGGGGTACCTTAATTTATAACTATGGCCGCAACGAAGTGAAAAACTTTTTGCTGTCCAGCGCCATTTTTTGGCTGGAGGAGTTTCATCTTGACGGCTTGCGCGTCGATGCGGTGGCCTCCATGTTATACCTGGACTATTCGCGCAAAGATAATGACTGGATTCCCAATATGTATGGCGGCAACGAAAATCTGGAAGCCATCTATTTTCTCCGCGAACTGAATACCGTTACTCACGATCAACATCCCGGCACCGTGATGATGGCTGAAGAATCCACGTCCTGGCCGCAGGTAACCCGGCCGACCTGGACCGGAGGCTTGGGCTTTTCGATGAAATGGAATATGGGCTGGATGCATGACACGCTGGCTTATATGAGCCAGGAACCGATACACCGCAAATATCATCATGACCAGCTCACTTTCGGGATGCTCTATGCCTTTACCGAAAACTTCTGCCTGCCGTTTTCCCATGATGAAGTCGTGCATGGCAAAGGCTCTTTGGTCAGTAAAATGCCGGGAGATGAATGGCAGCGCTTCGCCAACCTTCGACTGCTGTATACCTTGATGTTTACTTATCCGGGCAAAAAGCTGCTGTTTATGGGCTGCGAATTCGGGCAGGGCGCCGAATGGAACTTTAACAAGGAATTGGACTGGTATGTGTTGGATTATGCGCATCACAAAGGTGTGCAGTCGCTGGTAAAAGATCTGAATAATCTTTATAAAAAACACCCGGCCTTATACCAGCATGATTTTGATCATCAAGGTTTTGAGTGGATCGATTGTCATGATGTGCAACAGTCCATCATCAGCTATCGCCGTAAGACCGTGTATGAAGACTTGATTGTCGTACTCAACTTTACTCCGGTGGCCCGTGAAGAATACAGGATCGGCGTACCTACGGAAGGCACTTATACGGAGATATTCAATTCCGATTCCGGCTATTATGACGGCGGCAATATCGGTAATGGCGCAGCACTGTCGGAGCCTACCGCGTGGATGAATCAGCCTCACTCCATCAGCCTTACTTTACCGCCTTTAGGGGCCGTGATTTTGAAGTTATAGGTTTTAGAGGAAGGAAAAAGATAAAAGGCGAAGGGCAAAGGACGAAAAAAGCTTGCGTTTAAGTTTAATGGGCTTTCCAATTTTTAGCCTTTAGCCTTTAGCCTTTAGCCTTTAGCCTTTAGCCTTTAGCCTTTAGCCTTTAGCCTTTAGCCTTTAGCCTTTAGCCTTGAAAATATCATCCGATATTCCATGACAAGCCTAACATCTGCCAAGCAGTTACCATTAATAAAAACTAACACTCAAGGTAAATGAAAAAAATACTTTTTGTCACCAGCGAAGCCCATCCCCTGATTAAAACCGGAGGTTTAGCTGATGTTTCCGGCAGCTTGCCGAAGGCATTGGCGGAATTGGGTGAAGATGTGCGCATTATCATGCCCAACTACCAAGCCATCAAAACGACCGAAGAAGTTCGCTATCTAAGCACGGTCTATGTCAATAATTATGCGGTGAATATTTTGGAAACCCGGTTGCCGGGTACAGGGGTCATCGTGTGGTTGGTAGATTCCCCGGAATTCTTCAATTTTCCAGGCAACCCCTATGTGGACGAGCACGGTAAGCCTTGGGCGAACAGTGCCGAACGTTTCGCCCTATTTTGCCGGGTCACGGTAGAAGTTGCGATGAACCGGAGCTATCTGGATTGGAAGCCCGACATCGTTCACTGCAACGACTGGCAAAGTGGGTTGGTGCCTGCGCTGTTGTCTTTGGAATACAGTCGGCCCGCTACCGTTTTTACCATCCATAACATGGCTTATCAGGGCATATTCCCCAGTTCGACTTATCTTTCGTTGAATTTGCCGGGTCAACTTTGGAATCCGCAAGGCATAGAGTTTCATCACATGCTGTCATTTCTTAAAGGCGGACTGGCCTATTCGGACCGCATCACCACGGTAAGCCCGACCTATGCCAACGAAATTCAAACCGCTGAATTCGGCTACGGCCTGGAAGGACTGTTAAGTTACCGAAAACATTTTCTGAGCGGCATTATCAACGGCATAGATACCGATCACTGGAATCCTGAAACCGACGACAACATCAGTCAAACCTTTAATCACTTAACACTGGATAAAAAACTATTCAACAAAGCGGCACTACAGGAAAGAGTATCTTTACCCGTAGACAATAACATTCCCGTGTTTGGCCTTATCAGTCGCTTGGTGGAGCAAAAAGGCATCGACCTGATACTCGAATGTTTGCCCGAGATGCTGAGCCACCCGCTGCAATTTGTCTTGTTAGGCAGCGGTAACAAGGGATTTGAACAGCGCCTGCATAACTTTGCCGAAAGCCACCCTGATAAAATATCGATTACCGTGGGTTATGACGAAACACTGGCGCATCTGATTGAAGCGGGCGCGGACATCTTCCTGATGCCGTCGCGCTTTGAACCCTGCGGCTTAAACCAGATCTACAGCCAACGCTACGGCACCATCCCCATCGTCAGGAAAACCGGCGGTCTGGCCGATACGGTCACCGATACCTTACCGGAAACTCTGGACAACAATACCGCAACCGGTCTTGTGTTCAATGAAGCAAGCCCTGGAACATTGATGGAAGCTATTAAACGTTCGTTGATTTTATACAGCCACCCTGAAACCTGGAAACAATTACAAGTCAACGGCATGCTAAAAGACTACTCATGGAGCAAAAGCGCCAAACAATACATGACCTTATACAGCCATCTGTAGCGGAATGGCTAAATGTCCCCGGCAAGTTTATTTTTACCCACTTCTGATTAATAACAGATAAATTCGGTTAAAAAACTTAAAAAAATCACCACGAACGACTGCATGGGCAGATATTTGCTCATGCAGATCTGTATTCACCACATCCATGTGGCTTATGCAGGAGGTAGAATTGCGTCTGAAGCAGCCTTTGTGGTGAATTAAATATCCTAATCGACTATTGCGTAATATCTGTTAATAATTTGGAGACCGTTATGAGAAAACTATCACTAATAAGCGCGTTATTGTTGACGGCTTGTGTCACTATCAATATTTACTTCCCCGCTGCCGCCGCCGAAAAAGCGGCAGATGAGATCATTAAGGACATCCAAAAAAATACGCCGCAACAAGCGGAACCCAAGCCCAAGGCAAGTCTGCCGGATTGGCAGGTAAGCATTTATCAGCTGATTGATGTTGCGATCAATGTTGTGGTGTCGCCCGCACAGGCCGATGAGGCGAATTTGGCCATCGATAGCGCTGAAATCAGGCCGTTGCGCGCCGCTATGGAAAACCGCTTTGCCAGTCTGCAGCCTTTATATGCGGCGGGTTTTATCGGCATACAGGCGGACGGCCTGTTGGCGGTCAGGGATATTGAAAGCGTAGCGCTTAAAGACCGGAATCAGGTCAATAAACTGGTCGCTGCAGAAAATGCCGATCGGCAACGTCTTTATCAGGCGATTGCCAATGCCAACGGCCATCCCGATTGGGCGGCGCAAATCAAATCAACCTTTGCCGGCCGTTGGGTAAGTAATGCTCAAGCAGGCTGGTGGTATCAATCCTCAGGAAGCTGGAAACAAAAATAAACATGGCAAATAGAAAAAGAGTCAAAAAGCAGTTACCGCAAACGCCGGTTAAAGTCACCATAGAATCCTTAGCTCATGACGGGCGTGGAGTGGCGCATGTTGATGGTAAAGTGATTTTTATCGATGAGGCGTTGCCGGGCGAAGAGGTGGAGTTTATTTATACCGAAAGCCGCAAGGATTATGCGGAAGGCAAGGTCGTCAAGTTGTTTAGCCGCTCCGCCGACCGGGTTGATGCTTTGTGCGCGCATTACGGCGTGTGCGGCGGTTGCAGTTTTCAACATGTCGAGTCGTCCGCGCAAATCAGGATCAAGCAGGATTTGCTGGTTGACCAGTTTAAACGCATCGGCAAGACCGAAATATCCGAGCTTTGGCAGCCGCTGGAAGGCCCGCATTGGGGCTATCGCCGTAAAGCCCGGATGGGCGTTAAATATGTCGAGAAAAAAAACCGGGTACTGGTGGGTTTCAGGGAAAGACGGCATCCGTATTTGGCCGAGATTGAAAGTTGCGTGGTGATGCATCCTATCGTCGGCACTAAGTTAATGGCTTTGTCGGAAATGATCGGCGGCCTGAGCGTCAGAGATAAAATTCCGCAGATCGAAGTGGCTATCGGCGATCAGCAATGCGTACTGGCAATTCGGGTATTGGAGCCGCCGACCGATGCCGATAAGGAGCGGATGCGGGTATTTGCTCATGAACACAGCATCTCGTTGTGTCTGCAATCCAAAGGCCCTGATACCATTGAGCCGTTGGATGGCGAGCCGGAACTGATACCGACTTATGCGTTGCCGGATCAGGGGTTGGCGTTTAAATTCAGGCCTGCGATGTTTACCCAAGTTAATTATGAAATTAACAAGCAAATGATCAACCGGGTTTTGGCTACATTAGCCTTGAATGAAAACGACTCGGTGCTGGATTTATTTTGCGGCTTGGGTAACTTTACCTTGCCGATGGCAAAATTCGCCGGCCGTGTCGTCGGCATCGAAGGCGATCAGCCGCTGGTCAATCACGCCAAAGAAAATGCCCGTTATAACGGCATAGAGAACGTTGAGTTTTATGCCGCCGATTTAAGCAAGGATATCAGCGATCAACCCTGGGCCAAGCGGAAATATAACAAAATCATGCTCGATCCTTCCAGAGCCGGTGCGTCCGAGGTCTTGCATCATTTTAAAAAATGGCAACCCGAGCAGATTGTTTATGTGTCTTGTAATCCGTCAACCTTAGCCCGCGATGCGGGAATACTGGTTAATGAACTGGGCTATAAATTGGTTAAAGCCGGGGTGATGGATATGTTTCCGCAAACCGGGCATGTGGAATCGATGGCTTTATTTGAGAGATAAAAACTTAATGATAGGGTAGGGCAATAGGATTTTAAATTGATGCCTATGAGTTTTTACAACACAACCCCGGCACCACGTATGAATATTAACGATATCACCGAAGTAAAAAATTACCTGCTTAACCTGCAGGATCAAATCTGCATGGCGCTGGAATCGGTAGAGCCAAGAGCCCGATTTATTGAAGATCTTTGGGACAGGGCAGAAGGGGGCGGAGGCAGAACTCGCGTTTTGGCTAATGGCCAGGTTATCGAACAGGGCGGCGTTAATTTTTCACATGTGTCCGGTTTTAAACTTCCCCCTTCCGCCACGGCTAAACGCCCGGAACTTGCAGACCGGCAATTTCAGGCGATGGGCGTGTCGCTGGTCATTCATCCCAACAATCCTTATGTGCCGACATCCCATGCCAATGTGCGGTTTTTAATTGCGGAAAAACCGGGCGAACCGAGTATTTGGTGGTTCGGCGGCGGCTTTGATTTGACGCCGTTTTATCCGTTTAAAGAAGATGTCATACACTGGCATCAAACCGCCCGCGCCGCTTGTCAGCCCTTTGGCGGCGACATTTACCCGGCTTACAAAAAAGGGTGCGACGAGTATTTTTTTCTCAAACACCGGAATGAAACTCGTGGCGTAGGCGGGTTGTTTTTTGATGATTTGAACGCATGGGGTTTTGAGCGGTCTTTCGCTTTTATGCAAAGCGTCGGCAATCATTATATTGATGCTTATTTGCCCATCGTGCAAAAACGCAAGGACACCCCTTATGGCGACAGGGAGCGTGATTTCCAACTTTACCGCCGGGGCCGTTATGTTGAATTTAACTTGGTTTATGATCGCGGTACCTTGTTTGGTCTACAATCCGGCGGGCGTACCGAATCGATTTTAATGTCCATGCCGCCGGCCGCCCACTGGAAATATAACTGGCAACCCGAGCTAGGCAGCGCAGAAGCCGTGCTTTATGAACACTATTTAAAGCCGCAAAACTGGTTGGGCGATTGAATATAGTATGACGCACGCATTAGCTTAAGCGTAAGACCGTATTAGTCGATTGATTAATCACCGCGAAGATACGAAGGACACGAAGTTTTTTGCTTCTTTTTCTTCGTGAACTTCGTGTCTCGGCAACTGCTCCATGCGTTGCTCTACCTTCTGTATCCAAGTCGTTCGCGGTGATATGTTTTAAGTTAATGTGTAGGGTGATTAAATGAGGCGGCAATGGTTTCTTATCTAATTATTAGAGCTTGCCTGAGACCAAATTGAAATCTATAATCGAACATTTTTTTAATAGGCGGCGGATTGCGGCCTATTCTCTTAATATTTATAGATAAAAAAGCAATGACTAGCCACATTATGCCGACCTACGGACGCTTACCCATCACCTTCGAACGGGGCGAGGGGGCATGGTTGTTTGATCAAAACAATACCCGCTATCTGGATGCGGTATCCGGCATAGCGGTGTGCAGTTTGGGGCATGCTCACCCCGCCGTGCATCAAGCCATTTGCAAACAAAGTGAAAAGCTGGTGCATACCTCAAACCTGTACGGCATCGCCGTTCAGGAACAGCTGGCCGACAAGCTGACTGAAAAAAGCGGCATGGATAACGTATTTTTTTGCAATTCCGGGGCCGAAGCTAATGAAGCCGCGATCAAATTGGCGCGCAAATACGGCCACGAGCGAGGCATAGAAAATCCGGCGATTATTGTCATGGAAAAAAGTTTTCATGGCCGCACCCTGGCAACGTTGAGCGCTACCGGCAACGCTAAAATACAGCAAGGCTTTGCGCCGTTGGTCGAAGGATTCATCCGCGTACCTTACAACGACATCAACGCCATCGAACAAGCTATTGAGCGGCATAACAATGTCGTTGCCGTTTTGCTTGAGCCTATACAAGGGGAGGGCGGTGTCAATATTCCGGCCTCCGATTATCTTAATCAAATACGCAGTCTGTGCGACCGGCATAATCTGCTGATGATGCTTGATGAAATCCAGACCGGCATAGGCCGTACCGGCAAGTTTCTCGCTTTCCAGCACAACGCTATACTTCCCGATGTCTGCACTCTGGCTAAAGCTTTGGGCAACGGCGTACCTATCGGCGCCTGTCTTGCTCAAGGCAAAGCGGCCAGGGTATTAACTGCCGGCAACCACGGCTCTACCTTTGGCGGCAATCCCTTAGCCTGTAGCGCGGCTTTAGCGGTATTGGCGACGCTGGACGCGGAAAACCTGATCGAGCAAGCGGCGCAAAAAGGCGATGCTATCTGCTCGGCATTTAAAGACCGGTTACAGGGCAATGCTCATGTTGTCGATATTCGGCACAAAGGCATGATGCTCGGCATCGAACTTGACCGCCCATGCACTGAGTTAGTGCAAGCCGCATTGCAACATAACTTATTGATTAATGTCACCAGTGAAAAAACCATCCGTTTGCTGCCGCCATTGATTATTAACGATCAACAAATCACTCAACTTGTAGAAACTTTATCGACTCTTATTCATAAGCATACGGACACTCCCTATGAATCCTAGACATTTCATCAGCCTGCTTGACTTATCCGGCGACGAGCTGCATAGCTTGATTAACCGGGCCATCGTCCTGAAAATTAACCGCGATCCTAATTACCAGCCGTTAAAAGGCCAGGTGTTGGCGATGATTTTTGAAAAATCATCGACGCGCACTCGCATATCGTTTGAATCCGGCATGAGTCATTTCGGCGGCAACGCATTGTTTTTATCACCTCGAGATACCCAACTGGGTCGCGGCGAGCCTTTGCAAGACAGTGCCAGGGTCATCTCCAGCATGGTCGATTGCATCATGCTCAGAACCGATAAGCATGAAACGGTAACCACATTCGCTCAACATTCCAGTGTTCCGGTGATTAACGGCTTGACCGATCTGCAACATCCTTGCCAACTGCTGGCCGATATGCAGACCTATTTTGAACATCGCGGCGATATTAAAGGCAAAATAGTAAGCTGGATCGGTGACGGCAATAATATGTGCCATTCCTATATTCATGCGGCAATGAGGCTGGACTTTACGCTGAATATCGCCTGTCCGACAGCTTATCAGCCGTTACCGGCGATAGTTGAAGCAGCTGGAGACTGTGTCCGGTTTTTTGATACGCCTGTGGCCGCCGCTCAAAACTCGGATTTGGTGGTCACCGATGTTTGGGCCAGCATGGGCCAGGAAGAAGAGCAAAAACAACGCGAAGTGGCTTTTAAAGATTATCAGGTTAACGCTGAGATTATGGCGGCGGCTAACAAAGACGCGCTGTTCATGCACTGTTTGCCCGCTCACCGGGGTGAGGAAGTCAGCGCCGAAGTGATTGACGGCGCGCAAAGCGTTATTTTCGATGAAGCTGAAAACCGTCTGCATGCACAAAAGGCCTTGTTGGAATTTCTTTTGTGCAAAAAATCACGTTAGAATTTAAGTTCCCTACCGATTGCGACACCTCCATCATTCTTGGCAGTCGTTATACGACCAACTATAGAGATTAAAGTGAAAAAAATACTCAGCTCGTTTTTTATCCTACTGGTCACTTTCGCTTCAGCCCAAGCTGAAGTTGTTTATGTTACCGATAATCTGAATTTATCACTCAGGAGTGAAGAAAATAACAACAGTAAAGCGGTAAAACTGCTTCCGACCGGCACCCCGCTTACCGTCATAGAAGAAAATAAAAGCACCGGTTTTTTGCACGTCCGCATGAATGACGGCACAGAAGGCTATATGCCGGTTCGCAATACTATCAAGGAACCGCCCAGCCGTTCTCAGCTGGATGTCGCCAATAAAAACTTGGCATCGTTGCAGGCTGAAAATGCCACACTCAAGGCTGAGCTAGCCACTCTAAAAGAATCCATCACCCCGGAAACCTCTCTTGAACAGTCTTTAGCGAAAGAACGGGATCAGTTAAGCAGAGAACTCAGCGAATTGAAAAAAACCGCAGCCAGCACCGTGGAACTAAAAAATCAGCGCGATGAACTTCAAGAACGCGTAGTTAATGTTGAACGGGAATTGCAACAATTCAAGCTTGAAAATCAGGCCTTGCAAGACACCGCCAACCAAGACTGGTTTTTATACGGCGGCATACTCGCTCTTATCGGTGTTATTTTAGGCTTCATTTTGCCTAAACTCAGCTGGCGCCGCAGCAGAAGCAGCTGGGATTCATATTAATTAAGGCAAAAGGCGAAAAGCTAAAGGCAAAAAAAGCCCGGTTCTTTCGCCTTTAGCCTTTCGCCTTTCGCCCTTAGCCTTTATTTTAATTATGAGTGACAAAAATACCCGCACGTTCTCTTCCCTGGTTGTTGACGGCATGGAGCGCGCACCGAGCCGCGCTATGTTGCATGCCGTTGGTTTTAATAATGAAGATTTCAAAAAACCGCAAATAGGCATCGCTTCAACCTGGAGCATGGTTACGCCGTGCAACATGCACATCAACAAATTGGCCGATGCGGCAGCGGTTGGGGTTAATAATGCCGACGGTAAAGCCGTGATCTTTAACACCATCACCATTTCCGACGGCATTTCGATGGGCACCGAGGGCATGAAATATTCGCTGGTATCGCGCGAAGTGATTGCCGACTCAATTGAAACCGTGGTTGGTTGCCAAGGTTTTGACGGTATTGTTGCGATCGGCGGCTGCGATAAAAACATGCCGGGCTGCATGATGGCGATAGCCCGATTGAATCGTCCCAGCGTGTTTGTGTACGGCGGCACCATTATGCCCGGCTGCCACAAAGATAAAAAACTCGACGTGGTTTCGGTGTTCGAAGCGGTCGGCGCCAGAGCCAACAATCAGATTGACGATGCCGAACTGGCTGAAATTGAAGCCAAAGCCATTCCGGGTGCGGGTTCTTGCGGCGGCATGTACACGGCAAATACCATGGCCTCGGCCATTGAAGCGTTGGGCATGAGTTTGCCTAATAGTTCCGCTCAGGCGGCTATTTCAAACGACAAACGCCTGGATTGCGAACGCGCCGGCGCTGCCGTTTTGGAACTGTTGAAAAAAGACATCAAGCCCCGCGACATCATGACCAAAGCCGCATTCGAGAACGCGATTACCGTAGTCATTGCTCTCGGCGGTTCGACCAATGCGGTATTGCATCTTCTGGCAATGGCTAACGCAACCGGCGTCGATATTACTCTGGACGACTTCACCCGCATCGGCAAACATGTGCCTATGCTGGCCGACTTAAAACCCAGCGGCCGTTACCTGATGAATGAATTGATCGAAATCGGCGGTATTCAACCGTTGATGAAAACCTTGCTGGATAAAGGTTTGCTGCACGGCGATTGTTTAACCGTTACCGGCCGTACATTGGCGGAAAACCTAGCCGATGTAGAACCTTATCCGGAAGGCCAGGATATGATCCACTCGCTGGATAACCCGATCAAGAAAGACAGCCATTTGGTGGTGTTGTACGGTAATTTAGCCTCCGGCGGCTCGGTTGCCAAAATTACCGGCAAGGAAGGGCTGGTGTTTACCGGCACAGCCAAAGTGTTCGAGGCCGAAGAACAGGCGCTGCAAAGCATTTTGAACGGCGATATTGTCAAAGGCGATGTGATTGTTATCCGTTACGAAGGCCCCAAAGGCGGCCCCGGCATGCGGGAAATGCTGTCGCCGACCTCGGCTGTTATGGGCAAAGGCCTGGGCAAGGAAGTGGCGTTAATTACCGACGGCCGATTTTCCGGCGGCACCCACGGTTTTGTAGTCGGGCACATTACGCCTGAAGCTTATGTCGGCGGTGCGTTGGCGATAGTCGAGAATGGCGATACCATCACCATCGACGCGGAAAACAACGAGCTGAAACTGCATGTCAACGAACATGAAATCGCCCGTCGTCTGGAAAAATGGCAACAACCTGCGCCGCGTTATACCCGTGGCGTGTTGGCGAAATATGCCAAGTTGGTGAGTTCGGCTTCATTAGGTGCAGTGACCGATAACTTGGATTGATGTAGATACGCTGTGCGTACCTTTTGCGCTAGTTCCCAAGCAGGAGCTGGGGAACTAGCAAAAACTGTAAAGGAAAATCATGATCACCTCATTTAAAACTGAACAATTAGGTGTCGGTTTTGATTTTGACATCACACTTGAAGCCAATAAGAAAATTTATTGTTTTATAGGCAAAAATGGCATAGGTAAAACGCAATTATTGGAGGGTATGGCGAAGTCATTGATTTTTAAGCATTCAATGTTTAAGCAATCCTTTAATTGGACTTTCAAATACGCAAACTTATTTATACAAAAAAACATCAATGACAAGCTAAAAACAAATACTTTAAAGTTACCGTTAGGTATTGAACTTAATGGTATTAAGATCAAAGATAAAAATAGACATAATTGGGGATTTACAACTTTCGAACAAATTTATGTAAACCAAGACGATTCGTTAGTCTGTGATAAGCCAGTTGTGTTTGTGGGGGCAAAAAACCGCGGTTTTGCCAAAAACATTGACAGCAATAACATCAAAATTCTTTCTGACAGTCAAAACCGCTTTGTCGATAGTTTTGAGCGAACGATGCGTTATATTAATGGTGAAGGCTTAGAGCACCAAGAAATTGCCGACTGGTTCGCATCCCGTCTTATTATCAATCCTAACTTTGTCGTAAAAAATCAAAACAGAGAACAGGAAGCTGTCACCGTGCTGCAATTAATAGACCGGCTTGAGCCCGGGCTTAATTTGGTTACCCCTTCAGAAAACGGTGGTTCATCTTTAAGACTTATGTTTTCTGAAGGGCAATTACTTATCAACGATATCCCGTTTGATAAGCTCTCAACTGGCTATATTTCCATCATCAAAATTTTTCAGGAAATCGTCGCCGGTTATAGTGGTTGGACCAATGAAAGCAATCTCAATGAAGTGGACGGTATTGTCTTTATTGACGAAATAGAACCACATTTGCATATCAGTTGGCAGACCAAAATTATTGCTGTGTTGCGTGAGTTTTTTCCCAATACCACTTTTTTTATCTCAACCCATTCGCCGTTGGTTTTGTCGGGACTCAAAAATGGTGAAGGTTATGAGTTGGTACGTGACGGTGATTTTGTTAAAACAAAAACCATCGACAATATTGAAAACTATTTTTTAAATGACATTGTTAAGGAATTTTTTGGCGTTGATTTGAATAAAGAGAAAATAGCTCATGTTGATAAAGCAAAGCAAAATAAAGCTAAAAAACTGCTGTTAAATCTTGCTAAAACCTTGCAAGAGGAAGGGCGGTGAAATATTTTCTCGATACCAACATAATCATTGATGCTTTCGATAAGAAAAAAACTGAAGCAATAAATAGGCTAACACCGATTTTAGAAGATGAAGAAAGCGAAATATTCGTTAATCGTTTGGTGTATTTGGAAACCTTGCGAACGGTAAAAATATCAAGTACTAAAAACTTTAAAGAGTTAAAAGAAGTATTTGAAGGATTTACTGTTTTGGATATTAACCAAGCTATTTATGATCAAGCGGTTGGACTTTCAAGGTATTGTCAATCCCAAGGTATAACGCTTAAAGGAAGATGTGCTGCAATCGATTTCTTACATTTCACTACCGCTAAATATTATGAACTTGAACTTTTAGCAAACGATGGTGACATGGAAAAATTAACCGGTGCTTATGTACAGTGGCGTAATGAATAAATAATCATGAAACCCCAAAAATCCTTCGTCAACTGGTTCAGAGCCTCTCTCCCCTACATCCACGCCCACCGCAATAAAACCTTTGTTGTTTCATTCGGTGGCGAAGCGGTGCTGGCTGATGATTTCGATCACCATGTTCACGATTTCGCCTTGCTGAACAGTTTGGGCATACGTTTGGTTCTGGTTCACGGCATACGGCCGCAAATTGACCAGCGCCTTATTAAATTAGATGTCCCCGCTCGTTTTCATAATCACTTGCGGATTACCGACAGTCTGGCTCTGCAATGCGCTAAAGAGGCCGCCGGCTTAGTCCGCGTGGAAATTGAAGCTCTGTTATCCATGGGATTAGCCAGTTCGCCGATGGCGGGAGCAAAAATTAAGGTGGCCTCGGGCAATTTTGTCACCGCCAAACCCCTGGGGGTGATTGACGGCATTGATTACTGCTATACCGGCGAGGTTCGCCGTATCGACAGCGCCGCCATTCACCAGCAACTTGACCAGAACAATATCGTGTTAATCTCGCCGGTCGGTTATTCCCCGAGCGGCGAAGTGTTTAATCTGTCGGCCGAACATGTCGCTACAGCGGTTTCTATTGCGTTAAAAGCGGAAAAGCTGGTTTTACTAACCGAACAAAGCTGTTGTAATCCCGACAACGGCGAACAAATCCAGCAAATGACCGCCGTTGAAGCCGATGCTTTTTTGCAGCGGCATCCGGACATATCCACCCGTATCAGCTTGCCGCTTAAGGCCGCTATACAAAGTTGCCAATCCGGCATAGACCGGGTACATTTGATCAACCGGGCCATCAACGGCGCGCTGTTGCTTGAATTGTTCAGTCGCGACGGTATCGGTACGCTGGTCAGCACCACGGCTTTTGAAGAATTGCGCTCGGCGACATTGAACGATATAGGTGGTATTTTGGAGTTGATCAAGCCGCTGGAGCAACAAGGCAAGTTAGCCAAACGCTCCAGGGAAAAAATTGAAATGGGAATTGCCGATTATATTGTGATAGAACGCGACGGCCTCATTATCGGTTGCATCGCATTACAATCGGATATGAAAAGCCGGTTTGGCGTCATTGCCAGCCTTGCCGTGCATCCTGATTATCAGGGCGCGTCCAGGGGCAACCGCTTGCTTGAATATGTCTACCGCAAGGCAAAAGAGCTCAAGCTTAAAAAACTATTCGTGTTATCGACGCAAACCATGCATTGGTTTATTGAACGGGGATTTTTATCGGCAGACATTAGCGATCTTTCCGATAAGCTCAAGCTGTTATATAACCCGCAAAGGAACTCTAAAATTCTTTTCAAAAATATGGATTAACAGCTTCCGATGAGTCATAAGCCCGACTGTGTATCCATCCTGCAACTATCCGACCTGCATATTCTGGCCGCACCTGAAGATACATTGCTGGGGATTAATACCGAGCATTATTTCCATGCCTGTCTTGAACAAGCCGTTCGACTTGGCTCTGCGGCAAAACATCATTTTGATTTGCTGCTGCTCACCGGTGATTTGGCTCAAGATCCTTGCCCTGCAAGCTACCGCCGCATCTTAGCCAGTCTTGAAGCTTATAAAACGCCATGCATTTGCCTGCCCGGTAATCATGACGATTATGAGCTTATGCAGCAGATTTTAAATACCGGCAGGGTTAATTGCCGCAAACAGGTTAAGTTGGATAATTGGCAGTTGATCAGCCTGAACAGCCGGATACCTGGAGATCCCGGCGGCCGTCTGTCCAATGAGGAATTGGATTTTCTTGACGGATGCTTAAGTGAAAATCCGGATCGCCATGCGCTTATCGCAGTCCATCATCATTGTCTGGAGACTCAAAGCTTCTGGATGGATAGCATGATCATAGAAAACAGGCGGGAATTTTTAGCGTTGGTAGGCAAATATCCGCAAGTAAAAGCCATAACCACCGGCCATATCCATCAAGTCATGGATATAAAGACCAAAGCATTTCGAGTATTGGGCGCACCTTCAACCTGTTTCCAATTTACGCCTGAAGCAAGCGGATTCAGTGTAAGCGATACGGCTCCGGGTTATCGACTAATAGAATTGTATGCCGATGGCCGAATTGAATCCGAAGTTGTTCGTTTGCCGGAACCATTGGCCGAATTGCAGGCTACTACAGGGGGATATTAAACGCAGTTTCCGGATAAAAAACGCATCCTATTTTTTGCGTCTTTTGCCTTTCGCCTTTTCAATGTCCTTATCCTTGGCCAAATACCCGGCGGCATTAACCGGGACGGTCTCTGCGGTCAGAATGGCGCCTAACTCGCTCATCGCTTTTTGATAGACCTTGCGCTTAAAATACACCACGTCTTTAAGCGGCTCCCAGTAATCGACCCAACGCCAGTCGTCAAATTCCGGCTTCGAACATAGATCGAAACGCACATTGGATTCATGCGTAATCAAACGCAACATATACCAGATTTGCTTTTGGCCTATGCATAAAGGCAGGGAATTTTTGCGTATATAGCGCTCGGGCAATTGATACCTTAACCAATAGCGCGTACGGCCAAGCACCTGGACATGCTGCTGTTGCAGTCCGGTTTCTTCGCACAACTCACGATACATCGCAGCTTCAGGGTCTTCATTCGGATTAATTCCGCCTTGCGGAAATTGCCATGAGTTTACACCCATTCGTTTTGCCCAAAACACGCGACCCTCGTCATTGCAAAGGATGATCCCGACATTGGGCCGGTATCCTTTAGAGTCAATCATGTTAAAACCTGTGTTTTTACCTTCCCTATATCTTTAATCTTGCTAATGGTAAAATTATAAAAATAGGTCAGTAAGTTAATTTAATGGCCGCATTGTTCCATAAATAAAGTGCAGATGCCATAGCGCACGGCTCTTTTTAATTACTCGAGACAGGATTAACCGTGAGCTTAGCGATTTTTGATTTAGATAACACCCTGATTGCCGATGACAGCGATTATTTATGGGGACAGTTTCTTGTCGATCAGGGCATTGTCGATAAAAATCACTATGAAAACGCCAACGCCAAATTTTACGATGACTACAAACAAGGCTCGCTGGATATTGTTGAATTTCTCCGGTTTTCGCTACAGCCTTTAGCGGACAATAGTCCTGAGCAACTCTATCAATGGCGGGCGCAGTTTATAGAAGAAGCCATCAAGCCGTTGCTGTTAAAACCCGCACAGCAGCTGATCGCCAAACATAAAGACCGGGGCGACACCTTACTGGTCATCACTGCAACCAACCGCTTTGTTACCGAGCCGATAGTCCGGCTGTACGGCATTGAAAATTTATTGGCGACCACGCCGGAGTTTATCGATGGCCGATATACCGGCGCTTTTAACGGCATACCTTGTTTTCAGGAAGGCAAAGTTAAGTTGCTGGAAGCATGGCTGGAAAACTCAAGCGAAACCATGCAGGGCAGCTGGTTTTACAGCGATTCCCATAATGACTTGCCGCTGCTCAAGCGGGTAGATAACCCGGTTGCCGTTGATCCCGACGAAAAACTGACTGAGTTTGCAAGCGCCGCCAACTGGCCGATCATCAGCCTGAGAAACGGCGAATGTCCTACGCACCATTTTCATAAATAGCACACGGGTGATGCGGACCAGACGGATCAACAACCTGATTCACTCATTATTTCTATCCGTGTTTATCAGCCAAATCCGCGTCATCCGTGTGCTATAAAAATCCTACAACTTATCGTTATGACTATCATGAATTTCCCAACTATTGAATCTTTCGTCGGCAATACGCCTTTAGTCAGGCTGCAGCGCTTGCCGGGCAATACTAGCAATACAATTCTGGTTAAACTGGAGGGCAATAATCCCGCCGGTTCGGTAAAAGACCGACCGGCGCTCAGCATGATTAAACATGCCGAACAAAGAGGCGAGATTAAACCCGGCGACCGCTTGATTGAGGCGACCAGCGGCAACACCGGCATTGCCTTGGCGATGGCGGCGGCGATCAAAGGCTATAAAATGACCTTGATCATGCCGGATAACATGAGTGAAGAACGCCGGGCTTCGATGAAAGCGTACGGCGCCGAGATCATTCTGACGCCTGCCGCCGGCAGTATGGAAGCGGCGATTGATTTGGCCAGGGAAATGGAAGCCGCCGGCCAGGGCCGGGTTCTGGATCAGTTTTCCAATCCTGATAATCCGCGCGCTCATTATGAAGGCACCGGGCCCGAAATCTGGCGCGACACGCAAGGCAAAATAACTCATTTCGTCAGCTCCATGGGTACGACCGGCACGATTATGGGAACTTCAAAGTTCCTGAAAGAACAAAATGCCGACATTCAGGTTATCGGCGTCCAGCCGGAAGGTGAGTCTAAAATCCCCGGCATCCGGCGTTGGCCTAAGGAATATTTGCCGAAAATCTATCTGGCGGACCGGGTTGACCGGATTATCGATGTCGATCAGGCATCGGCTGAAAATGTCACCCGCGCATTGGCCGCCCAGGAAGGCATTTTTGCCGGTATTTCATCCGGCGGCGCTGTGCATGCGGCCTTGAAATTGTCGGAAGAACTTGAACATGCGCTGATTGTGGTGATTATCTGCGATCGCGGCGACCGGTATTTATCTACCGGGGTTTTTCCTGGTTAAGGTGAAGAAAATTGTAGGGGCGGCTGACGAGTCGCCCTTGGCAATGACCAGATTCATCCTGACCCTCGTTTTTATTTTAATAACATCCCCCGCAAATGCATTGAATAGCTTAGCGCTTAATATCGGAGCCATAAACGCTAAAAGTTGGCAATTGCAGGACATTAATATCGCCCTGACCGGTCTGGCGCAAAACCCGCAACAACTGGCCTTAACGATCGCCCAATTAAGCCTGCCTAAACCATTCAATGACCTCAAACTGGTCAATATCCGTTGCACTTTTTTCACTTGGAGAAACAAGGAACTTTTATGCGCACAGGGCAAGGCAAGGATGCGTTCAAAACGATGGCAGTCACCGGCCGCCAATTTTTCTTTCCATATTACCGAAAAACACAGTTCGTTTAAGTTAGCCGATTTGCATCTGGCCGGTGGAACCATTGCGCTTGACGGCGAAGAGCGGGGCGACCAATGGCAGTTACAGGTTGAAGCTAGAGCCGTAGACGGCAAGCTAATTCAACAGCTGTTGGCGCAGGAACGGTTCAAACTGAAAGCCGGTAAAGCCAACGTTAAGTTAAATGCATCCGGCAGTCATGCGCGGCTAAAGGCGTTTAGCTTAACTACCGAGCTTAACGGCCTGACCGGGCAGACCGAAGACGGGCGTTTTGCCGCTGAAGCGTTAATGCTGTCATCCATGCTGAACGCTCAAAACAACAACGGCTTTTGGCAATGGCAAAGTCATATTGATGTTAACGGCGGCGCGTTGTATGTGGAGCCTTTATATCTGGAAGCAGCCGGGCACACTATAGTTTGGGACGCACAGGGCGGCTGGAATGCAGCCAATACACAAATCGAAATTAAGTCCGCAAGCTACCGGCATGCAAAAGTCGGGGAATTAAGCGGCAGCGCAATCGTTCAATACAAAAATGGCGCAACGATTGAAAAGGCTGAACTCTCGTTGAACAGTGGCAATTTGCAGGGTTTATCTGAAGTCTACCTGAAACCGTTGGTTGAGCAGACGGTATTGCAAGGCGTTTCGCTTGCGGGCCGTTTAAAAGCCGATTTTTTTATTAACGATCAGTCCTTAACCGCGTTGGCGGCAACTTTTGATAACCTTGATATTAAAGATGCCGCAGCAGGTCGCGGCGGAGTGCTGGGAGGCGCCGGTACGCTGAACTGGTCGAATGATGAAACCTTTATCCGGCCCTCGAAATTCACTTGGCGGCAATTGCAGCTGTACGCCTTGCCCATAGGTCCGGCCGAGCTTTCGCTTTTGATCCGGGATGACAGCATCAGGCTGCTAAAAAAGACCCGGTTACCTTTTTTGGGTGGAGTATTCGCCATTAATCATTTCAGCCGGCAGGCAAAAAAACAGCAAGATTCCGAGGTATCGTTTGAGGGAGACTTAAGCAATGCGTCGCTTGAGCAACTGTCCCAAGCCATGAACTGGACGCCGTTATCGGGAACCATCAGCGGTCATATTCCACGAATCGAGTACAGCAATAAGACCCTGAGCTTGGGCGGCGAATTGATCGTCAAGGTTTTCGATGGTGAAGTTAAAATTAGCAATCTTGCCTCTTCGGGATTGTTTACCGATTTCCCTAAGCTTCATGGCGATCTGGACATTGAAAACCTGGATTTGGGCCAGTTAACCGGCAAGTTTGAATTCGGCGGCATTACCGGCAAGTTATCGGGCTATGTCCGGCAGCTGACTATGGAAAACTGGCGGCCGGTCAGTTTTTTCGCATGGCTGGGTACGCCGGAAAGCGATGATTCCCGGCACAGGATCAGTCAAAAAGCGGTAAAAAATATCGCCAACATCGGTGGCGGTGGCGCAGCCGATCTATTGTCGAAAAGCTTTTTAAGGTTTTTTGCAACCTTCGGCTACGACAAGCTCGGCCTGGGTTGTTATTTACATGACGGCGTATGCCAGTTGATGGGAGTAGAAGCTACGGAATCCGGCTATGCCATTATTACCGGCGGCGGTCTGCCGAGGATTAATGTGATCGGCTACAATCCCCGTGTTGACTGGAATGTGTTGATGGACCGGTTAAAACGCCTATCGACATCGGATGAAGTGATGATTGAATAACCGGAACTTCAGTTGTCGGTAGCATGCAACTTTTCGGCTTGCCGTTGCAAACTTAACAATGCGTACAGGATTAAAGCTAACAGTTCCACTGTACATTGCAGGCCCTCTTTTCTGTTGTAGGTTACAATAATTTATAATCTTTTTTCTTTACTGAAAAACTTCATAATCTTGTATAGCCAATATTTTCATTTTAGCGAACTGCCGTTTTCCATAGCGGCTGATCCGCATTTCATTTATATGAGTCCGCGTCATCAGGAAGGCTTGGCTCATCTTCTTTACGGCATTAATTTTGGCGGGGGCTTTGTTGCTTTAACCGGCGAAGTGGGCACCGGGAAAACAACGCTTTGCCATTGCCTTTTGCAACAAATACCAAAGAATATCGATATTGCCTTGATATTGAATTCAAAGCTTAACGCGATCGAATTATTGGCGACTATCTGCGATGAACTGGGCATTATTTATGACAAAAATCAGCAATCGTTAAAAAATCTGATTGATCTTTTAAACCGGCATCTGCTCAACAGCCATGCTAAAGGCAGAAGTACGGTTTTACTGATCGATGAGGCGCAGAATTTAAGCATGGAGGTGCTGGAACAAATTCGTCTGTTGACCAACCTGGAAACCAACAAAACCAAATTATTACAAATTATCCTGGTCGGTCAGCCTGAATTGAAAGAATTGCTCAAACGGCAGGAGTTACGCCAGTTAAATCAGCGCATTACCGGCCGCTATCACTTATTGCCGTTATCGCTCCATGAAACTCGAGCTTATATTTACCATCGACTGAGTGTTTGTAACGGTCGTCCGGAGATTTTTAAAGAAAGCGCAATACGCAAAATTTATAAACTTTCTTCCGGTATACCCAGACTGATTAATATCCTCTGTGATCGCGCCTTACTTGGCGCTTACTCAACTGACACTCATGTTATTACACCGGCAATCGTTAGCGCTGCCGCCAATGAAACGCTGGCTTTTACCGATAAAAAATATCCTTATCCGGCCATATTATTAGGCTTGCTGTTTTTCGGTTGTATCGCCACAGGCATTTATTTTCGGATGTATTGGCCTAAAGCGGGTAATCAAGACAGTATTCATTCGGCACTCATCCAAACCCAGCTGACGGATCAAAAACAACCGCTTTTTACAGCTAAAACAAAAATATTTCATGACTGGATCAATAACCCGGATTATTCACTAAATGCGGTATTAATCGGCGCGCTGAAACTCTGGGGCAAACCTGTTCCCGAGAGCAATCAGGTCGATTGTCATTATGTAGAAACAACAGGGCTGCGCTGCGTATTCGGCAAAGCCAACTGGAAAGACATGTTGGCAATTAATCATCCGGCTATTTTGGAGTTCTCATTGGCGGGTGAAGAGAAGTTCTATGCCTTGCTGACCGGATTCGGGCAAAACCAAACCCTGCTTCATTTTAAAGATCATGCGATTTTCCCGGTAGCGGATGTATTGAAATATTGGAACGGCTATTATTTAATAGTGAAACCGCCACCCATTCCGGAGGTCAAAATGATACGTCCTCACGAGACATCGGATAATGTATTGTGGCTGCGATATTTGTTAAACAGTGTCGATAGGAAAACTGAAGCAGTAGAGCTGCCTCGTTTTTACGATGATAATTTAGCCGCTCGCGTCATCAGTTTTCAGCATCAGCACCAATTACCGGAAGACGGCAAGGTGGGCGACAAGACCCTGCCTTATCTTAAAAATATAGCGCGCGCCCTGGATTTTCCCCGCTTAGAAATAACCGATTAATCATGTCTTTTATTCTAAATGCCTTGCGTAAATCAGAACAGGAAAGACAAGCTCTTCAGGTTGAGGCCATAAAGAGCAAAATCCTTCCCGCTCAACCGCAGCAAAACTACAGCAAGACCACGAAACTTTTAATTTTTCTTATTCTTGCTAATGTGTTGATGATTGTCAGCTTCATCGGGTTTATCCGCAATAACTTAATGTCGACGCCTGGCGCAACAGCGTCGGCTGTTTCATCCCGGCAGTCGGCGCAAGAAACAAAGCTTGAGCCTGAAACGATGGCTAAATCCACCCAGCCGAAAAGACCGGCGTCAAAAGCGGAATCCGAAGCTGCCTCTATTGCAGAGTTGATTGATGGGGAAAAGCCGGAACCGATTAAACCGGTTATCGCAAAAAAACCTGTAGCAGACGCTATTAAGCCATCCGCTGTCGCCAGGAATATACCTGCCGCTCCGGCAACAGCTCCAAAAAATCAATCGGATGCGTCCAAAACAATGCCTGTAACAAAAGACCTCCCTTTTTTAGGCGATTTGCCTTTTAACTTTCGCCGGACCGTACCCACATTTACCATCAATGTATTTGTCTATTCCCAGTCTCCTGAAGAACGCTTTGTCATGATTGATATGGTCAAATATAAAACGGGGCAACAAATAAAAGATGCCATGATACTGAAAGAAATCCGCCCTGACAGTCTGGTCGTTGTTTATCAAAATCAGGAATTCCAGATTAAACGGCCGTAAAATTCAAGCGGCTGTTAAATCCTTTAACTACTCAGCATTTAGAAGAATAGAACGCGGATACCGCGGATTTAGACTGATAAACACATGAATTAGTCTAATTCATTGATTCTTAAAATCCTTTGTATCAGTCTGAATCCGTGGATTAGTTTTATTGAATAGTTGCGTTTTCTTTATGTTCTCTTTTTGATTGCATTTGAGTGTATTTTTGTTAAGCTTACAAAAAAGTTAAGCGAATGCAGAGGTAACGATCAATGGGCGAATTAACCAGGCGACAACGGGAAATTTTCAATTTTCTCCGCGACAACTACGAAAGTTTTGCTTGCCCGCCCAGCCTGAATGAGCTCTGTTTGGCGCTGGGCATGGCTTCGCGCGGGTCGCTGTACAAACATATTATGGCTTTGATTGATGCAGGTCTGGTGGAACCTTTTACCGGCAATAAACAAAGCGGTATTCGCCTGACGTCGCGGGCGCAACGCGAGTACGTTGCTTGTGAACATGCTTTACCGTTTGTGGGCAGGATTGCCGCCGGCAAGCCTATTGAAGCTTTAGAGAATGTCAACTACATGGCCGTTCCGGAAGTCCTGAAAAGCGATAAGCCCTGCTATGTCTTACAGATCAAGGGTGATTCGATGATTGAGGCAGGTATTTTTGACGGTGATTGGGTCGTTATCGAACAACGTGATTACGCGAGTAACGGGGAGATAGTGGTCGCCTTAATCGAAAATTCCGAAGCAACCCTTAAATACATTGAGCAGACAGCCGGGCAAGTGCTGTTGCTCCCCGCCAATGCCAACATGACAGCGCTGTCATACCGTCCTGAGCAGGTTGAAATCCAAGGCGTGCTAGTCGGGCAAATGCGCAGTTATCGTTCCCGTTAACCCACCGTAGTTTCAAACAAAGAGTACCGCCGCCATGCCGCAAAAAATTCACATGCATGATCAAGTCAGCAATAAAGTTGAAGATATTATGAATCATTACAAAAGAAATCCTGTTGAGAGCTTAATGCGGCTATTAAAGCAGTTTATAAAACAGTCATCGGCGATGTGAGAGTGATCGCAGCCCGCTAAGGCCCTTATCCAAGTGCAGTGGCTATTCAGGAAGGTGACGAATCTCATGTCATTGATCATTTGTGCTACTTGGGCAGCTCTTCCGGTAAGTTGCCGATTGTATTGATTTCAAACAAATTTTTTAACATGTCCTAAGATCCCTTAATCTATGTGCGATACCGCACCGACTGTGTTCAGTTTTGCGCGTATTGTTTTATGCGTGGTGGAAAATATTTTGGTTATAGCAAAATTAATGATCAGGAGACGCTCATGAACAAAGATCAAATAAAAGGCCGGATCGAAGAAGTCAAAGGCAAAATCAAGGAAGCCAGTGGAGTGATACTGGGCGATGATGATATGGAAGCGGAAGGGAATATCCAAAAGAACATCGGTAAGATTCAGACTGGTTTTGGCAATCTCAAGGAAGATGTCAAAGAGGAAATTAACAAGGACAAATAAAACCGGCGCTGCCGGGCAGCATAGTCGAGTCTAAACTTCGGCCTGCTGCACGGCGACAACAAGGGGATGTCCTTAAATAACTTTTCACGGGAGATGAACATTAAACTCGCCGGTTTATGGGCGGTAGGTACTTTGACTTTCGGTCATACTTCATATGTTTATCTGTGGCTTATAGCGCTGTCAATTGACAGCCTCTTATGGAGCAGCGCAAATGCTTGAAACTCTAGCGATCCTCTTAATTATTCTCTGGATAATGGGTTTGGTCTCCTCGTATACACTGGGCGGATTCATCCACATTCTTTTGGTTATCGCGATCATTGTGATTTTATTGCGCGTCATTCAAGGCCGACGTGTCCTATAGCGGCTTTGGGTTACGCTTATGTAACTCAGTATCCAATTGATAGCTTGATGTCATGGGATCCGGGTATCGGCAATGCTATAAATGCCGGCGGAGGCCTGTTGACGAGTACGGCAGCGGATACAATGCTTTTATGTCTTTTTCGGTAAACGCCGTCAAGGTCTTGCGGCTGAATGATTTTATGTTTACGAGGAAAACTACGGTCTATGCCGGGTTGCTTTGTGACCGGCCGCAAAGCCTGTCTTTAAGGTATCATTTATATCACTAGGAGAAGCGAGATGAGTGCAGTCAAAATTATGGCATTCGTGTTGATTACAGTCGGTCTATTGGGGTTGGTGTATGGCAGTTTTAGCTATACCCGTGAAACTGAGGGGGCCAGATTAGGCTCATTGGCGTTATCGGTTAAAGATACGCGGACTGTTTATGTCCCGGTCTGGGCCAGTGTGAGCGTTATAGTGGTCGGCTGGGGGCTGCTGCTTATTGCAAACAAAAAAAGCTAGCACGGGAGCTCACAAGACCGGTCTTTAATAATTCCGCTTTAGTCTCACTTTTTCTTCGATCATCCGCATGATTTCTCTCATCCAACATGGCTTGTCATGTTGGGCATAATTTTTCAATATCTGTATTCATTTCCTTCTAGGCGTAATTATAAGTTATTGAAAAATAATATTATATTCTATTATGCAACGATTTAATAAAGAAAGAATATCCGGAAACGGCAAGATCGTTCGGATGTCCAAGAGCTGCTATATTTCAAAAAACCGGCTTCATGGGCGGAACGCGTCATCACATAAGCTAAGGCATGATAGGCGATGGATTTTTTAAAAAGGTATGCCAGTAAGATTGTTATGTAGGGTAACGTACAGACGGGCTGCTAATGTTGCGCTTAAGCTACGATTGAGATTTTTTAACAACACTGGGCGCCGTAAGAGATTCCTATAGAAAAGGCAGTCAACATATCACCGTTCAAGATTGTATCTATTGGACGAAATAACGAGATCGATTCATAAGGAATACTCCGATGAAAAGTAAAGATAAATGTCATAGAAAGGAAAATATTATGCTGAAAAAAAGATTACTCACCATTACGTCATTAACCATTGTGGGCATCCTACCGCTGGCGCAGGCCGCCGATCAAGCCAATGATGATCGTTGGCATACCGATCAAGTCCAGGATAATCGTTGGTATATAGCGCCGTTCGGTTCGTTTGTCAGAACCGGTGGCGATCGTAAGGCCAGCGACGGCTGGGGTGGCGGTATGGGTATCGGCAAGATGCTCGATAGACATTTCAATGTCGAGTTGAAAGGGTTTTATGAAGCGTTTAGCGGGGCTAACGGTCCCTGGAGTTTGACTGGCGGCACGGCTGATTTACAGTATTATTTCTTCCGCGATAAGTTTTCTCCTTATGCTGTGATCGGTGCCGGCGGCATGAACAGCTGTGCTTCCGCTAATTGCGGCGCTAGCGTAATCGGTGAAGCAGGTGCCGGTTTTAGCTACGAACTTCACGACAACTTTTTGCTCCGCAGTGACGTACGCTATCGTTACAATAACAATCTTAATGCTCAGGTACAGCCCGGTACGGACGAGTTTCATGATATGACCGTTAACGTGGGTTTTGTCGTTCCGTTCGGTGACAAGCCGAAACCTGTGGTAAGGACAGAGCTTCCGGTTGCAGTCGCCCCGGCTAGAGACTGTTCAACCCAGGATGCGGATGCTGACGGTGTTAACGACTGTTTGGATCGCTGTCCGGGAACCATCAAAGGCAGCAAGATTGACAATAGCGGATGCCCGGTCAGGCTTGTGCTCAAAGGTGAACACTTCAAATACGATTCAGCTGAGTTGACGTTGAATGCCCAAGGGATTCTTGATGGTGTCGCAGAGAGCCTTGTTTCTTATCCTCAGAAAAATGATATTGAAGTTCAGGGGCATACCAGCAGCGAAGGCTCCAATAGCTATAATATGAAGCTATCCCAACGGCGTGCGCAGTCAGTGGTGGATTACCTTAAAATGAAAGGCGTCAGCAACAGATTGATCGCCAAAGGCTACGGTGAAAGTCAACCTGTTGCTGATAACAGAACAGAAGAAGGCAAATCTGAAAATCGTCGTGTCGAGTTGATCTGGATTGAATAATGAAGTTTTAAGGACAAAATTGGCTGGAATTTTTCTCATGCCGTAAACACTAAAAC
The DNA here is from genome assembly GCA_044426515.1 of Methylococcaceae bacterium. GTDB lineage: Bacteria > Pseudomonadota > Gammaproteobacteria > Methylococcales > Methylomonadaceae > Methylobacter_A. Next base: position 62,328 of record JAUGSS010000045.1, read on the forward strand.
CCGCTTTCAAGCGGGTTTTTTATGTCAATTCAGCGGAAGACATTAACGTTGGAAGCGGATTATTTATTCCTGTCGTCACTATGACCCAGAATATGATCATAGGTTTCCGTATCGGCCCGGTAGCACCCGCAAGAAGCAGCTTCCAAGCCGACGCGGTCGAGAATTGTAATATTCCCGCGGTGATAACTGATGAGTTTTTGCTGCTGTAGAGAATGGGCCGCTTTGGTGATGCCTACGCGCCGCACACCCAGAATATAGGCCAAGAATACATGGGTGATATGGAAGGTGTCTGAGTGTGCCCGGTCCTGAGTCATCAACAGCCAACGGGCGAGGCGCTCCTCTACCACGTGGAAGCGGTTACAGGCGGCGGTTTGCGCGATCTGGCTCATCGACACATACAGATAGCGCTTCAATTCCAGCTGTAGCGCCGGACTTTGTTCGAGCTCGCGGAGAAACAAGGGCACGGTTATGCGCAGTGCCGGGCCGGGTCCTTGAACCAGGGCGTCAAAGGGCGCGACCTTGACTCCCAGCATCAGAGTAATTCCGAGTATGCCTTCGTTACCGACCAGCCCCACTTCCAAACTGGCACTGCCATTGATAGGCATCATCAAGGAAACGACGCTTCCAGTCGGGAGATAAACGTGTGGAATGAGTTCGCCGGCAGTGTAGAGTATCTCGGCAAAAACAAGCTCGATGGGTTCGCAGTTTGCGAGCAACTGTTCGCGATCTTCGTTCGGCAGGGCGGCCAGCAAACGATTGGTAACGGGAGCGGGAGGCGGTTGGGTGGACGGCACAGGTGTTCTCCTGCAATATTTGGAGAAAACCGACAGGCGGCACAAGATGGTGCGATGGTAATACCGACGTCGGCGCTTAATAGGAAGATAGCTCCACTAATCAGGCACCAAATTACTGTATCGGCGTTCCCTTGTCTGTATGTTAGCGCACGTACAAGCATTCGATGAGTAAAGCCGGGCTGTCATTGCACGAACTAAGCAGTGTCGAACATTGTTCCCAAAGGCTTGATTAGGAACGTGCATGAAATAACTTGAGCAAGTTTTATTTTTAAACCATGAAGAACATGAAGAGCATGAAGGATTTAAGTCTTCATGTCCTTCATGCTCTTCGTGGTAATTGCTGAAATTAATTGATGCATGTTCCTTAATTATTTAGTCTATCCCGCTTTTCGTGGATTAAACACCGTTTTTTAGGTTAATGGCAGTGATTCGAGCAAGAGGCCGCTTGAATGCGCGATGTCAGTGGAGTGCGCGCCGAGGCGAGAGGAGGGGGTAGCAGGCGATCGGATTCCGTTTTGACTACTTCGTAACACTCGCAGACCTGCTCCTCCAAGCCCGGCCGATCCAGCACCCTGATGTGACCACGGCTGTAAACAATCAAGCCCGCCCGTTGTAATTTACCGGCAGCTTCGGTGACGCCTTCGCGGCGTACGCCGAGCATATTGGCGATTAATTCCTGGGTTATGGTCAATTCATTCGAAGGCAGCCGGTCAAGGCTTAGCAGCAGCCAGCGGCAGAGTTGCTGGTGCAGGGAATGATGCCGATTGCAAACTGTCATCTGTGCCATCTGGATAATCAGCGCCTGGGTATAGCGCAGCAATAAACGATGGAATATCCCATTGCGACGCCCTCCAGAACGGTCGAATTCCTGCATAAGCAAACGCGCCGGCAGCCGATAGGCGTATCCTGCGCTACGCACGACAGCCCGATTAGGCATGGTTCTGCCGCCCATGAACAGGGCGACACCGATAAGGCCATCGTTGCCGACTACGGCGATTTCGGCCGAGGCGCCACTTTCTATGACATAAAGCTTGGATACGATGCAAGTGGTGGGAAAATAAGCGTGGTGCAACTCGTCCCCCGACTCGTAAAGGACTTTGCCGGTCGGCATCTGAACCAGTTCCAGATGGGGAGATATGCGATTGTATTCATCTGCGGGGAGGGCATAGAGCAGGCAGTTTTGCCGTGGGCTATGTGAATCAGTCATAAGCAACATCCGGTTATGAGCCAAGATCGAATAGCGCTATCAACATTAGCTGTACAAGAGGCTATGTAGGGTAAAGCAGTCAGCCTCTTCAAACAATAAGTGCCATTACTTATAGATCTGCCATTGAACTAAATACTTTGGCTTCATCCCGTCGGGAGCAACGAATATCGAGACCCCGAAGGCTTTAGTCGATATTGGCTTTATGTGCGGTATCGTACAGACGCCGCCTGATGTTGCGGTTAAATTATTACCCGGTTCGGCTTCCCCGCGTTTACGGGACCGTTTTTGATCAAATCACTCATTCAAGGAGAGGCTGCGTATGATCAGTACCATCGGAATGTTGCTCTCCCTATAATTGCGAGATATTCATATGGCTAGAACCCGTCGTATTCATCTAATCAATCCGAAAGCCGATACCTTTGCGACTCGGCCTTTATTCTTCGGCAAGGCGCTTTATTCGCCGGTCGCCGGGCTTTTAGCCATAGCTGCGCTGATTCCTGAACACGAGTACGAAATCATCCTGACCGATGAGAACATCGAGCCTATTGATTTCGATCTGAATGTCGATATGGTCGGCATTTCGTCAATGACCTCCTACGTGAACCGGGGTTATGAGATTGCCGACGCGTTCCGGGCTCGCGGCGTTCCTGTCATCATGGGCGGCGTACATGTCAGCTATCTGCCCCAGGAAGCCCTCAAGCATGCCGACGCGGTAGTGGTCGGGGAAGCCGAGCTGATCATGGACAAGGTTCTCGACGATTTGCAACACGGCCGGTTAAACGGCATTTACAAGGCCGAAAACCTGCATTCGATGATCAACATGCCGAAACCACGGCAAAGACTGCTGAAGAGCAACCGCTATATCAATAAAGGGTTCGTCCAGACCTCCCGCGGCTGCCATCACGGTTGTACCTTTTGCGCTGAACCTACGATGTATGGGCTGCGCTTTCGCTACCGGCCGATTGAAGACATCATCGCCGAGATCGAACACATCGAAGAGCGGGTGATTCTGCTCAACGACGCCGACTTTTTCGGTACTCCGAGCCGGGCTATAGAGGTCATGAAGGCATTCAAGGGACGGGGCTTGAAATGGCAGGCGGCAGTGAACAGCCGCGACGCCAACGATGAGCGTCTATTGGAATTGGCGGCGGAAAGCGGCTGTTTCATGTTATCCATCGGCTTCGAGTCGATCTCGAAACAAACCCTGCGCAAAGTGCATAAGTGTCAGAATAACCCTGAATCCTATCGCGAACTGGTCGAAAAACTGCACCGATACGGCATCATGGTGCTCGGCCTGTTCATGTTCGGCTTTGACGGCGACGAACCCACGGTGTTCGACGAAACCTTGAAGTTTAACATTGATGCCAAATTCGACATGTGCGGCTATTCGCTATTGACGCCGTATCCGGGCACTATCAATTGGTTCGAGATGATGCGCCGCAAGCAGATCGTTTCTTTCGATTGGGATAAATACGACCAATCCCATATCGTCTTCAAACCGGCCGGGTTGTCGGCCGAGCAGTTCTATCGCGGTTACCTGGATACCTATGATGGATTTTATACGCTGTCTTCGATGCTGCACCGTTTCCCCTGGGACGGCTCACGAAACCGTGCTAACTGGAGCATCTACAACGCATTCTTCCGCAAGGGCGGTGTTGTGACTCGCGACCCCGAGCAACTGATTGCAAGCCCGACGCCCGAACCCGAATTCGCGGCTATGCCGCCGCTGATACCGCAGAAAGCCGCATGGCGGGAATTAGTGATGGGTGCGACAGGGACTGCGGGGAGTTAGGTTACGTTTCCCGGTTCCGGCGCTAGGGAAGGCGAGAACGGGCTTTTGTTCTATGGCGTACAGAGCATGCTCGATTTTGTCGATAAACTGTTTTTTATTTAAGGAGGATTTTTATGGATATCATGATCGAACCCTTACTGGTTCTTGCGATAGGACTATTAATTTTGTTGCTGCCGGTTTTTTTGAATTATTTCGTGGCCGTGTATTTGATTGTTGAGGGTATCTGGGACTAAGACATCATTTTCATCTGAGGGAAGATTTCAAGGGCAAAGCCACGCCGTTTATCTAAACAGGAGAACTACCATGTCAACTAGCACCATCTTACTCATCATTTTAATTCTCATGTTGATCGGCGCTATTCCTAGCTGGCCATATAGCCGGGAGTGGGGTTACAGGCCCAGCGGCGGACTCGGGCTAGTGCTGATTATTTTACTGATTTTGATTTTATCGGGCAGAATTTAGCTGTGAAGTAGTGCGTTGTCAAAATCAATACAAGTTGTAACGTTTTATTGTGGTAGAGTGGCTTTATGTTCGTTACCGTACATATCCGCTGCTAAGATTACGGTTAATCTAATAACGTAAGATCGATTGCTGTCCTAGGCGAACATCTTGACCGCGCTTACTTGCCGAACCAATGTTTTGCCGCGGCTCTTTTTTTCAGCCGGTTTGAGTTTAGTAGCCGCTGATAAAAGCATAGAGATCAACCTTCTTGCGCCAATTGAAAGTCCTACAGTGAAGTGAAATCAGAGAAAAAATTATAAAACATGCTAACAGAGACTTCCTCACTTACCAGTCCGGATGCTGTCTATACCGGCTTTTCCCGTTCTCCGGCGGCATTGGAGCGCGCGATTGATCATGCCAAAAGGCAGCTTATAGGGCTGCAAAGCGAAGAAGGATATTGGGTATTCGAACTCGAAGCGGATTGCACTATTCCTTCCGAGTACATCCTGATGATGCATTACATGGATGAAATCGACGAAACGCTTCAAGCCAAGATCGCCAACTTTCTCCGTGCTCAGCAAAACGCGGACGGCAGTTATCCGCTTTATAGAGGTGGAGCGGGCGATATCAGTTGCACTATCAAAGCCTATTACGCGATGAAAATGGCCGGCGACTCTATTCAGGCAGTGCATATGGGCAAGGCGCGCGCGTGGGTACTGGCCCAGGGCGGTGCCGCCAAAGCCAACGTCTTTACCCGTATTATGCTGGCTATGTTCGAGCAGATCCCGTGGCGAGGCGTACCCTTTATGCCCGTGGAAATCATGCTGTTACCCAAATGGTTCCCGTTTCACCTGGACAAAGTCTCTTACTGGTCACGCACCGTAATGGTTCCTTTGTTCATCTTGTGCACCTACAAGGTCAAGGCCCGTAACCCCCATAAAATAGGTGTAGCCGAACTGTTCGTTACCCTGCCGGATAAGGAAAAAAATTATTTTTCCCACGTCAAAACGCCGTTAGGCAAGGCCATCCTGCTGGTCGAACGTATCGGACGCCTGATGGAGCCGTTGATTCCCGGCTTCATCCGCCAAAAGGCTACCGCGAAAGCGCGCGACTGGTTCATCGAAAGATTGAATGGTTACGATGGTCTGGGGGCGATTTTCACGGCTATGGTCAACGCCTATGAAGCCATGGATTGCTTAGGCTTCCCTGCCGACAATGAACAACGGCGAATCGCCAGAGCGGCTATCGATCGATTGCTGATCGTCAAGGATGATATGGCCTACTGTCAGCCTTGCGTTTCTCCGGTTTGGGATACCGGCTTGATTGCGCTGACCCTACAGGAAGTTGACCGCCATCAACGCGATCCGCATGCCCGGCAAGCTCTTAACGCCGCCCTGTACTGGCTCGCCGGTAAGCAATTGAAGGACGAACCGGGCGACTGGCGGATCCAGCGTCCCAATTTGCCGGGCGGCGGCTGGGCCTTCCAGTTCGGCAATAGCTATTACCCCGATGTCGATGATACGGCGGTGGCAGCTCTGGCCCTGGTTCAAGCCGACAACCGGGATTTCGCCGAGAATATCAGGCGGGCGGGCATCTGGATTGCAGGCATGCAGTCCCGCAATGGCGGCTATGGCGCTTTTGACGCCGACAACACCTATTACTATCTCAACCATATTCCGTTTGCCGATCATGGCGCCTTACTCGACCCGCCTACTGCCGATGTTAGCGGTCGTTGCATCATGATTCTGGGTAAGCTTGTTGATCGGCAGCCGGAATACAGAACGGTTATCGACAGCTGTATTGATTACCTGCGCAAACAGCAGGAAGCGGAGGGTTGCTGGTTCGGTCGTTGGGGGACTAATTACATTTACGGTACTTGGTCCGTGCTGGCCGGTTTTGAAGCCGCAGGTGTTGCCAAGCACGATCCCTGCATTCGCAAAGCTGTAGTTTGGTTGAAATCCAAGCAACGCGCCGACGGTGGTTGGGGCGAGGGCAATTACAGCTATCACAATGACAAGAACCGCGGCGAATTCGATACCGGTACCGCCTTCCAGACCTCTCTCGCCCTGCTGGCATTGCTATCGGCCGGCGAAGTCGCTTGTTCTGAAGTCGAGGCCGGGGTGAATTATCTGTTGAAAAACCAGCAGACTGACGGATTTTGGAAAGATGATAGTTTTAATGCTCCCGGCTTTCCCAAAGTTTTTTACCTGAAATACCACGGCTACGATAAATTTTTTCCGCTCTGGGCGTTGGGCCGCTATCGTAATGAGCGTTCGGCCATCAAGTGAAAAAGCCGGTATATGTTGAGCATCTGGAGGCTACATGAAAACAATATGGTTTGATGCGCAACAAAAAGATCTAAAGGATCTCAGATAGTATATGCCGCGAGTATTATCAATGCTTGTAGAGGTGAAAAAATGAAACAGGGGCTTTGGAACGCGATTTTTATTTTTGACACAAAGATCCGGTGTTATCCGGCATTGAATTTCAGGAATTCATAAGGATCTTCGATTTATAATTCAGGCGGGCGGAACAAAACGATCAAACGTAATCAACGAGCATAGCAAATTGGTCGTTGAGTTCCGCCCCGCTATTCAACCTTATGCATACTCATATTATCCCGCCTCTAATTGTAGAGTGCCGGTACAGGTTGCGCTGTCTAAAAATGTCATTTCCATGGGTCACAGAACAACCCTGACCTTCGACGCCTGCTGCATCCCCACTTGGAACTCCCCTAAATCGAGTAAGCGCCTTAAATAAAAATTATACCGCTTTAGATCAAGTGTGCCATTTTCATTAATGCGCCAATAATCAGGCTGGTTTGCAGGAGTCCAACGCCGACCACCCAACGGATTAATTCCGCTTTAGTTTCGGCAATATCACGTTTTGTTTCAGACCTTAAGAGCTCTATTTCATGCCTTAACGCCGTGTCCATTTCTTTTAAGTCGCGCTTGGTGGCTACGTCGTCAAGGTGATAATCATGACGCGCCTGCTCTAGCGTGTTATCTGTGGCGGTGCGCTGTAACTCGGTGATGACTTGGGCTTGCTCATCAGTAAAGCCAACGGCCTTTAATTTATTGGCAAAGTGCAGTGTGTCAAAGGTAATTGTGCTCATGGTGTGCGCTCGCTTGTGTCTGTTCTGGCATTATAACGCTTTTCCGGATGTTGCTTGTATAACGGTTCGCTCGGTCCGCTCGGTCATTATGTTGTCCATGAAATCAGCCCATGATTGCAGCTTTCTTTTTGTATTGAGCGTGTGAGTAGGTTCCAGCCATGCCGGATATGGCGTGACTTAAGGAGGTTTCTACAACTTCGGGGGAGTGGCCTTGCTCTCTCAAATGTGTTGATGCCGTGTGTCGGTGGTCGTGGATGTTGTAATCAATAATGTCACCGTCAGCGAGTGCCGCGTTATGCGCACCATCAAGATTCTGACTACGCATGGCGATGTTTTGATTGGTAGCCAGGGCTTGGATTGTTTCCGTTTCTGGCGGCCGCCGCTTTGTTCTCGATCTCTTTAATACTGAAGCCCTCAACAATCATCTGGTTATCGAGCAGCGTAGACGGATGTTTTCCGAATTCAACAAGTTCGCGGGCTACTGAGTGAATCTTGCGGGCATTAGCTAAACCGATCCTGGATATGGGTTTTAACTTATTGACTTCTGTATCGGTTAGCGCCATTTGTGTCCTGCTTTTTTAGATTTCCCAGAGTTGTACCGGATTTTTTTAGCAGGGGGCAAAATAGGGGCAAAAATCGCGGGATTCATTGGTTTTGGGTGGGACTGTCCTGGCATAAAAAACCCCGCGAAGCCAGATAACTTGCGGGGTCTTGGGTCGGTCTGAGCCTGCTTGAAACAGGCTTAAATCTTACAAGCTGTAGTACATATCATATTCAGCTGGGTGAGTGCTCATGCGAACACGAGTGACTTCTTCCATTTTCAGTGCAATAAAGCCGTCGATAGCGTCGTCAGTGAAAACACCGCCGCGGGTCAAGAATTCACGGTCAGCGTCCAGAGCGTCCAGCGCTTGGTCGAATGAATGGCAAACTTGTGGGATGTTTTTTGCTTCTTCTGCCGGTAAGTCGTACAAATCTTTATCCATAGCATCGCCAGGATGGATTTTGTTTTGAATACCGTCCAAGCCAGCCATCATCATCGCTGAGAACGCCAAGTAAGGATTTGCAGTTGAGTCAGGGAAACGAACTTCAATACGACGGCCTTTTGGGTTGTTAACAAAAGGAATGCGGATAGAAGCCGAACGGTTACGTGCAGAGTAAGCCAGCATCACAGGCGCTTCAAAACCTGGAACCAGACGTTTGTAGCTGTTGGTTGAGGAGTTGGTGAAAGCGTTCAATGCCTTAGCGTGTTTGATGATGCCGCCGATGTAGTACAGTGCGGTCTCAGACAAGCCGCCGTACAAGTCGCCAGTGAACAGGTTAACGCCGTCTTTAGCTAAAGACTGGTGTACGTGCATACCGCTGCCGTTGTCGCCAACCAGTGGTTTTGGCATGAAAGTCGCTGTTTTACCGTATGCGTGCGCAATGTTGGCGACGACATATTTCAGTTCCAGAACTTCGTCGGCTTTTTTAACCAGGGTGTTGAATTTCACGCCGATTTCGCACTGACCGGCAGTTGCTACTTCGTGGTGATGAACTTCAGTGGTCATGCCCATTTCTTCCAGCGTCAAGCACATTGCAGAACGCATGTCTTGGAAAGAATCAACTGGAGGCACAGGGAAATAGCCGCCTTTAACGCCCGGACGGTGACCGGTGTTGCCGTCCGGGTAAACTTTTTCTGAGTTCCAGCCCGCTTCTTCCGAATCGACTTTGTAGAAAGAGCCGCTCATATCGGTGCCCCAACGGACATCGTCAAAGATAAAGAATTCGTTTTCAGGGCCGAAAAATGCTGTGTCTGCAATGCCGGTTGATTTTAAATAGGCTTCTGCGCGCTTGGCGATAGAGCGCGGATCGCGTTCATAACCTTGCATATTTTTCGGCTCAATGATGTCGCAACGTAAGATCAGTGTGTTGTCATCAAAGAAGGGATCCATAACCGCAGTAGAAGGATCGGGCATTAAGATCATGTCTGATTCATTGATGTGTTTCCAGCCGGCAACGGAAGAACCGTCAAACATATTGCCTTCTTCAAAGGTATCTTCATCAATAGAATGAGCGGGAAATGTGACATGTTGTTCTTTGCCGCGGGTGTCGCAAAAACGAAAATCGACGAATTTTACGTCGTTTTCTTTGATCATTTTAAGTACTTTTGCTGCAGACATTTTATTTTGTCTCCTGAGATGAGTTATATAAATTCAGTGTTTTTATGCCAAACGATGTAACGATACCATTTTTTTTGTTGGGTTAGCCACTAAAAAAACCGGACTAAATAAACTGTGGATTAATTCAAAGATAATGAGCAGGGTAATTAATGGTCTATTATGGTGCGTCTGTGGTCGTTGGTGCACACAATATGTGCGTGATGATTTTTGCTTGGGCCTGGTTAATTTATGATTATTAACAGGCTTTATTTGCTTTAATTTTTATATGGGTATTTTAACATATTGAAAAGTAATGAAATAAATGCGGTATGGTTAATGTTTTCCAGTTACAAATCTATGCTGTGAATATAGTTGGCATTTTACTTGCTTTTTGCTTGTTTAGCGGGCATTTTGCCTTGAGTTCAATCAAGTAAAGGATCTTTAATATGAAAAACCATCTGAAAAATAATAACTTTAAGCTAAAGCCCTTGGCTTTGGGTATAGCGCTGGTTTCTGTTTTTGGTGTGGCACAGGCTAAGAGTTTAACCGAAGCAACCACTTTGCTTGAAACGGTAGGCGATCCCAATGAAAGCTCGTTTATGAAAAATATTGGCTTGAAAGTCGGCGGTTGGGCTAATGCCGGGGTTACTTATAATGCGGCAAGTCCTGACAATAATTTCAATGGTCCGGTTACCTTCGGTGATCGTTCAGCCGAATTCCAGCTTAACCAATTGAATATATTCGTGCAGCGCGCGGTGGCGGCAGAAGGCGACGCATGGGATTTTGGTGGACGTTTCGATGCCATGTTCGGTACGGATTCTATTTTTACTCAGGCATATGGCGTTCCTGCATTTGATGTGAATACCGGGATGCCTTTAAACCGGAACCATTGGGATCTTAATATGCTCGGCAGCAACGACAATCGTTTTTACGATATTGCACTGCCTCAAGCTTATGCCGAAGTCTATGCGCCTGTCGGCAATGGTTTGAATATTAAGGCCGGCCACTTTTATACGCCGATTGGCTACGAGACAGTTCCTGCGCCGGACAACTTTTTTTATACCCATGCTTATACCATGCAATATGGCGAACCGTTCACCCATACCGGCGTGATGGGAAATTATACCGTCGATAAAAACTGGGCTGTTATGGGCGGTGTGACGACCGGCAGTGCGACCGGAGGTTGGGATGGCGGCTGGGATAAGCAGTTGGGCAACTGGGGCGGTTTAGCCGGTACCACCTGGACTAGCGATGACAAGGATACTTCAGCCAATATCAGCGGTACCTATGGCGCCACATCTGAGCACAGCAGCCAATCCTGGGGCCTGTACAGCATGGTGTTGAAGCATAATATCACCGCTAAAACCCATCTGGTTTTGCAACATGACCATGGTTACGCCAATGGTGTCCTGACGTCAGTACCGAATGTCGATGCCGAATGGTATGGCGTCAATTCGCATTTAACTTACGACGTCAAAGATAACCTGACCGCAGGTGTTCGAGCTGAATGGTTCCGCGATCAAAACGGTTTTAGGGTTTGCTCTCCCGGTCGTGTAGGTGCCGCAACCAATGGTGCGGGTAGCAGTTTTGCCGCTGCCGGAAACTTCACCTCCACCTGTAATGCCGGCAATGGCGCCAGTTATTACGGAATTACGGCGGGTATGAATTGGAAGCCGATGAAATGGCTGAACATCCGTCCTAATGTTCGTTATGACTGGGTGGATGGTAGAAATGCTGCTACAGGCGGTCAGTACCGTCCCTTCGGTAATAACAAACAGGATCAATTTCTGTTCTCTACCGACTTCGGAGTTAACTTCTAATCCAGTCTAAGAAACAAGGATATCTAAGGCCATAATAAACATAACCTTAACCAATAAAAACGGTGGAAAAACTATGAAAATAAAATTACTTATCGCACTAATGCTGACCCTTGGCTTGCTGGATGGATGTGGTGGCTCCAATCCTCATCCTATGGATATGGCTCAGGCTTTGCAAAACGCGAGTTCCAAGGCTGATCACGAGGCACTGGCGAAACACTACGAAGAAGCGGCCGCAGAAATGCAGGTCAAAGTTGATGAACATAAGAAACTTCTCGCCCAGTATGAAGCCAAGAGCTATTTATACGGCAGACAGGCGGAAGATTTTAAAGCGCATTGCGAAGGATTGATTAATGCTTATGAAAAAGCTGTCGAGGCGAATCTAAGTATGGCCAAGATGCATAGGCAGATGTAAGCGAGGCATCAGAACACTTTAATAATTTGAACAGCTAATTTAAAACAAGGAGCATTGTATGAAACTAATAACTGCCGTTGTTAAACCCTTTAAGCTCGACGATGTACGCGAAGCGCTTTCTGATATAGGGGTTTCCGGGGTAACCGTTACCGAAGTAAAAGGTTTCGGCCGTCAAAAGGGACATACCGAGCTTTATCGCGGCGCTGAGTATGTGGTTGATTTTTTACCCAAGGCCAAAATTGAAGTGGCTGTGGCTGACAACATGTTGGAACAGGCTGTGGAAGCCATTACCAAAGCAGCCAACACCAGCAAAATCGGTGACGGTAAAATTTTTGTAACCAATTTAGAGCAGGTTGTCCGGATTCGTACCGGGGAAACAGGCGAAGAAGCGCTTTAATATTAAGGGGGAACTATGAAACAACTTTTAACAACCTTTATCCTGTTGGCCTTACTGGGTCACGCAGGATTCTCTTTGGCGGAAACCGCCGTTCCAGTCCCTCCGGCAGCTAATAAAGGCGATACCGCCTGGATGATTATGGCGACCGTTTTGGTTATCCTGATGGTCATTCCCGGTTTGGCGCTGTTTTACGGCGGTATGGTGCGCGCCAAGAACATGCTGTCAGTATTGATGCAAGTGTTTGTGATCTTCTCGATGATGGCCATATTGTGGGCGATTTACGGGTACAGCGTCGCTTTTACCGAGGGTAATGATTTCTTTGGCGGTTTTAGCAAGATGTTCCTTAAGGGTATAACGCCGGATTCGCTTGCAGCCACTTTCAGCAAGGGCGTATACGTTCCTGAATATATTTATGTCGCATTCCAGCTGACTTTTGCTGCGATTACTCCGGCGTTGATCGTCGGCGCCTTTGCCGAGCGGGTTAAGTTTTCTGCGGTATTGTTGTTTATGTTCCTTTGGTTCACCTTTTCATATTTGCCGATGGCGCATATGGTTTGGTATTGGACCGGTCCGGATGCCTATACCGACGCGTCCGCTGCGGAAGCGGCTACTGCTACGGCGGGATTTGTGTTCCAAAAAGGTGCATTGGACTTTGCCGGTGGTACGGTTGTGCACATCAATGCCGGTATCGCCGGTTTAGTGGGCTGTTTGATGATAGGCAAACGTATCGGTTACAGAAAAGAATCGCTGGCGCCGCATAGCGTTACTATGACTATGATCGGCGCTTCCTTATTATGGGTCGGCTGGTTTGGTTTTAACGTCGGCTCCAACCTGGAAGCCAACGGTCTTTCCGCTTTAGTCTTTGTTAATACCTTGTTGGCCAGCGCGGCGGCTACTCTGTCATGGATAGCCGCGGAATGGCTGTTACGCGGCAAACCCAGCATGTTGGGCGGTGCTTCCGGTGCTGTTGCAGGTCTTGTCGCGATTACGCCTGCTTGTGGTTGGTCAGGTCCCATGGGTGCGATTTTCTTAGGATTGGCGGCCGGTGCAGTTTGTTTCTGGTCGGTTACTATGCTGAAAGGCATGCTGGGTTATGACGATTCTCTGGATGCTTTCGGTGTTCACGGTGTTGGCGGAGTTCTCGGTGCGTTGGGTACCGGCATCGTTGCCAGTCCGTCATTGGGCGGCACCGGCGTTTGGGATTATGTTGCCAATGGCGTGGCTGAATACAATATGGTCGGCCAAGTTATAAGTCAGGCGTGGGGCGTAGGCGTCTGTATCGTCTGGTCCGGTGTGGTATCCTTTGTTGCTTACAAAATCGTGGATATGGTGATAGGGCTGCGGGTCAGCGAAGAAGTTGAACGTATCGGGCTTGATGTTTCCGAGCATGGTGAAACTGCGTATCACATTTAATTCATGGTGAACTTTCCTTAAAGTAAGCCTTTTGGTAAATAACGGGCGCGCAATGCGCCCGTTTTTGCGTTTGAGGAAAAGCCGTAATGCATACCAATTTAGTGTTTTTATCCGGTCTATTAATTGTATGTTGATTGATAATTCACTATGATTGCAGCCGATGTTACCAAATACTTTTTGCTATCTAACTGAGAGAGAACATGAAATTAATAACAGCGATCATTAAACCGTTCAAAATGGATGATGTCAGAGAAGCATTATCTGAAATTGGCGTTGCAGGCGTTACTGCAACGGAAGTAAAAGGCTTCGGTCGTCAGAAAGGTCATACCGAGTTGTACAGAGGCGCCGAGTATGTGGTCGATTTTCTGCCTAAAGTTAAACTGGAAATCGCCGTAGCCGATGATGTGGTCGATAAAGCTGTCGAAACCATTGTTAACGCGGCCAATACCGGAAAAATCGGCGATGGGAAAATATTTGTATCCAATTTGGAACAAGTTATTCGTATTAGAACGGGTGAAACCGGCGAGGATGCCATTTAAAATGTTGTTAAAAATAATAAATAGAAGGCTGTTTTTAGGCCTCGTGCTGTTACCCGATCTTGCTGTTGCGGATCAGTTAAACCAGGCCGATACGGCCTGGGTTTTAACCTCGACGGCTCTGGTGTTGTTTATGACGATACCGGGCTTGTCGTTATTTTATGCCGGATTGGTGAGAAGCAAAAACGTGCTGTCGGTATTAATGCAGTGCTTTGCGATTACTTGTCTGGTTTCGATTCTTTGGCTGGCAGGGGTTTACAGTTTTATTTTCGCCGACGGCGGAGGCATGCAAAAACTCATCGGCGGCGCTTCTAAGGTGTTTCTGCCCGATATAGGCGTAGCATCGCTAAAAGGCAGTATTCCGGAAAGCGTGTTCTTCATGTTTCAGATGACTTTCGCGATTATTACTCCGGCGTTGATAGTCGGCGGTTTTGCCGAGCGGATGAAATTTTCGGCGATGCTGTGGTTTAGCGGCTTATGGTTAATTATGGTTTATCTGCCGATCTGTCACTGGATGTGGGGCGGCGGCTGGTTGGCTGACTTGGGTGCGATGGATTTTGCCGGAGGTATTGTCATCCATGTTAATGCCGGCGTTGCGGCTTTGGTGGCGGCGTTGGTATTGGGTAAAAGAAAAGGTTTTCCAACCACGGCGATGCCGCCGCATAACATGACCATGGTGGTGACGGGTGCCGGCATGTTGTGGGTCGGTTGGTTCGGGTTTAACGCCGGCAGCGCTTTGACCTCAGACGGGCGTGCCGGCATGGCGATGCTGGTAACGCATATCGGTGCGGCATCGGGGGCTTTAACCTGGATGTTTATAGAATGGAAGCGTTTTAGCAGGCCCAGTGTTTTAGGTATTGTTACCGGTATGGTCGCAGGTTTGGGTACTATTACACCCGCTTCCGGTTTTGTCGGCCCTTTCGGCGCACTGGTGATTGGCGTTACCGCGGGTACTGTATGTTTTTATGCTACCCAATACGTAAAACGCACGCTGAAAATCGATGATTCTCTGGACGTATTTTCCGTTCATGGCGTAGGCGGAGTGACCGGCTCGTTATTGACCGGTGTTTTTGCAGCAAGCAGTCTAGGCGGCCTTGGTTTGGCTGAGGGTGTTTCAATCATGGATCAGGTCAGCGTTCAGGCGTTGGCGATTGTAGTTACTGCGGCCTGGAGCGCGTTATTCAGTTATCTGATTTTGAAGTTACTGGACAAGTGGATAGGTTTACGGGTGACTCCCGATGAGGAAGTACAGGGATTGGATACTGTTTTGCATGAAGAGACCGGTTATCTTGATTTATAGGTTTTGCCGATAGTGTTTCAAGCTGGAATAAGCCGACTACGCGTAGCGTAGATCGAGCTTTTCCGGTGTTCCGGCTAGAAATTCCCCGCCCCATTTTTATCTGTTTATCCTGAACATTTTTCCCGCTCAAGGTCATTGCGCATGGCGTTTTCAAATATTGGCTTGATGGTGTCGTAGGTGTTCCGTGCCAATGGCAGCACCGGTTGTTGAGGGAGTATCCATTTGTCGGTTTGCCATTCGCCCATAACACTGAAGACAATAAATGTCATTCATCGTCAAGCATGATGCAAAAAATAAAACACAAGGTCAGCCTGCGAAATCGGAAAGAGCTAAAATATAGCTTAATATATTGAAAATACTAATATTCTTATGTTGCCTAAAAAATATAAGTCTTGTTTTTATGGTATTACGAAAAACTTACGACTCACGAGAGAATATATACAATGATATAATAAGACCGGATTCGAGTTGTGCTATTGGGCTCGCCATATTAATCAATGATTTCTCTGCGTAGCTTTCAACAAACGTTTCGTCCAGATTAGTCCCATCTTTAAGTAAAATGAATTTATTATCTTTCCAATCTGTTCTTTTCTCACTGACAGAAATTATTTTCTGGCTTGTATTCAGCTATCTGCTTATCTCATTATTTGAATATTTTATACATAAACATTTCATGCATCAAAAGCGATTTTCCAACAGGGCATATAGTCTTTTACCTTACCTTCTTGAAGTTTTCGAATCCCATGCCGTTCGTCATCATGCAAAGTGGTACCGTAAATTTGACTATGAACCCAATTCAATAGGTCGAGAGGAGAACTTGGAAATTCTTTTCATCGATATTTTTGCTATGCTTTTTCTTACGATGCCCGTGTGGGGAACATTGATGTGGTTTAACCTATGGGGGGGGATTATTTTTATTGGTGTTTTCTTTATGCATCGGTTCTTGTGGAATACGATACATAGACAGATGCATATTCCCGAAGATGTGATTTTTCGGAGCTGGGGTGCATACCGATTTCTCGCTAGGCATCATTTTCTCCATCACCAGAACAACAAAAAAAACTTTAATGTTGTCTTTCCTCTCACGGATGTTCTTTTGGGTTCCGTGGGCGTACCGCAATTAAAGGATGTTCGAGAAATGCTTCGACTGGGACACCTTTTGCCGCGTTCCGCGCGCACGCAAAGGAGTCTTCACCGACAAGGGTTTCCTCTGCTTGGGGTTAATCATTAATTCTCAAAGTTTCTTATTTCTCTCATAAGTCTTTATTTCGGCTCTGAAAGAGTTGTTTTTAGTTGCTAAGATAATTCTTTTTTCAGCTGTTGAGTGAGGGAGCCCATGATATTTGCCAGAAAGCACTTTGCAAAAATCAACGTTAAATCCGCTTAATTAACCAAAGGTACCCCCAGCTCTGCTGGGGGCTCAATTACGGGAATTATCGAGAATCTTCCTATCTGTGAACCGCCTAAAGTTCAAAAGATAAGAAAACAAATGATGAAGAGGTCGCGTCATGGAGTCTGAATTATTTGAATTGGCTAAACAACTGGGACGCTTATTAAAGGCCGGCGGCAAAACAATAGCGACAGCCGAATCCTGCACCGGGGGCTGGATTGCCCAAGCGATTACCGAAGTACCGGGCAGTTCAGTCTGGTTTGATCGGGGCTTTGTGACTTACAGCAATGCTGCAAAGGTGCAAATGTTGGGGGTCAATCCGCAAACGCTGGAGCAATACGGCGCAGTGAGCGCCGAGACAGCAACGGAAATGGCGGCAGGTGCGTTAGCGCACAGTGAGGCCAATGTTGCGCTGGCCGTAACCGGCATAGCGGGGCCGGATGGCGGAACGCAAGGGAAACCGGTCGGCACTGTATTTATCGCATGGACACATAAAAACGGGGAAGCCAAGGTGGTCAAAAAGCAATTCACAGGAAACCGGCGGCAAATAAGAGCACAGACTGTAAAAATCGCGCTTGAGGGAATATGGTTGTTTTATTGATGTTGCGTGATTTGGTATGTGAAAGGTGCTTCAACTCGATCAAGTTTTGAAATATATGATTCGGCGTAAAGCAGAATAAGACCGCCCGAGCTATCCTGAGCCCTTCGGCTTCGCCACTAGACATAAACAACAATAAAGGCGAGAATGCCCGGCAACTCCAAAGAAAAATAACAATCCTTCAAATAGCAGGCAAACCATTCCGGTTGCAAGCACAACCGATCGGCTTTGCCAAGCAGGGAGTAAGGCATGCATATTTCAACAAAAACGCTCTTCGCCGATGCGTCGCTTAGATTGGTTTCGTCGTTACAACCTTGGTCTTGGCGGCGTAGTGGCGTTAGACCGAAACAAAACTCAACCCCGCGTTTTATGATTCCGCATTTCGATGCCGACAGTGAACGTCTGTTCTGGAAGGAGAGTCAAAGCGAAACTCTGAGCACCTTGAAAACTGCGTTATTGTTGGGTTCTACTTGTTTTTTAGGGTTTATTGTTTTGGACATGATTAACGGCGGGTTATCGAAAAGCGAAATTATCGGCCGCTTATTAATAACGCTGACATTAGCCATTTTATTTGTAAGCCTGCACCGACATCCTCAACCTGAAAGCCAAATTAACAGGGTCGCTAAGCTTAGCGCCGTGCTATCAGTTGCCGACCTGAGTTGTATTTTGCTCATAGAAGACAATCCCGGCTTGTATACAGAAATTTGGGTAGGATTATTGCCGGTTTATTTCTTCACCTATGGGCAAATGTTCATGCCGATTGCCGAAACCTTGAAATTCGGCCTACTGGCAATGGTAGCCCTGCCGCTGAGCGGCCATCTGGTCGGTGTCGAAACCGTGGCGCTGATACCGTCTATTATAATATTGCTGATTGTCAACGCTTTCGGTTTCTGTACCCGCTGCCAGCTGGAAGCCCATACCCGCAACTTGTTTCGGGAACGTCGCAAAGCCGAATGCGCATCGGAAGATAAAACTTTGTTTTTAAGGCAACTCAGCCACAACCTACGTCAGCCGCTACAGGCTTTGAGTTGCTATTCTTCGGTTCTGGACGTCGCTTTTGCGGACAACCCCAGCGCTTCATTGAAGCAAGTGGTCGGCAAACTGGGCTCAGCCATTGACGAACTCAACAACGCGTTCAACCATATCCTCGACATCGCCAATCTGGAAACCGGCCGGCAAATCCCGCAGCTGGCGGCAGTCGACATCAACGTTTTGTTGGCGACGCTGGAAAGCCAGTTCTCCCCGCAAGCCGCTAAACGCGGCCTGAAACTGAAAGTTCGCCTGTGCTCCCGACCACCCTACACCGTATACAGCGACGTCAGTATTCTGAGTCAGATTATCGGCAATCTGATCGACAATGCAATCAAATACACCGACAGCGGCTGGGTGGTGATAGGCGCGGTTAGAATCAGCGGAGACCGGCTCAAACTGCATGTGTGCGACAACGGCATCGGTATTGCCGATGACTTGCACGAAGAGATATTCAAAGAGTTTTACCGTTGTCACAGTCAGGCCTATTCGCAAGCCGACGGCCTGGGGATCGGCTTGGCCTATGTGTTAAAAGCCGCGGAACGGTTGCCGAACCACCGCCTGCAAGTCTATTCCCGGCTGCATCGGGGCAGTGATTTTCAGCTTTGCCTGCCGTTGATCGACGTCGTACCGAAGCCAATGACTGCGTCCACCCGGCAACCCGATTTCGCCGGTAACTTTGTATTCATCGTCGATGCCGATCACCAAGTATTGGATGCCATGGCCGAACAATTAACCGCTTGGGGCTGTCTGGTACAAACCGCCGCCTCTAAAGCCGAAGCCCTTGCCGCTCTTGCCGAAAACTTCAGATCGCCCGACCTGCTGATTACCGGTTTCTACCTGGACGACGATGAAACCGCCCACGATATCATCGCCGCCATCCAGGCTGGCGGCGGCCCAATACCGACACTAATCCTCTCCGCCCACACCATCCCGGCCGAAGACAAGGCCAAACTACCGGGAAGTACACTACTGCTGCGCAAACCGGCCAGCGGGGAAGTTTTGCTGGAGATGGCGGCGAAGGCGCTGGCAAACTGACAGGATGACTGCATTAAACCGACATTCCGCACCCCTAAAACAATTTTTGCATTTATTTAAGGTATTGATAATTAAGTATGTTTTATTTTTATGGATTTTAAGCTTCCAAACTAAAACGAGATAAAGTTCGTTTCCCAATTATTTTTAGTCAAGTTTA
>JAUGSS010000001.1:0-26524 GCA_044426515.1 Methylococcaceae bacterium
CTTGCAAGTTATCGGTACAGATGGCGGGTTACTGGATAAGCCGTATGTACAAGGCTCTATTGTACTTGCACCAGGTGAACGTATCGATATCATGGTCAAGGCATCAACCACCAAAGGATATTACAAATTACTGTCCAAACCTTATGCCACCGATGATATGAGCATGGCACCTAGCGCAAGCAATAGCCAGAAAATTACCTTACTGACTATTAATGTTGCCGGCAAGACTGTTGCCAATAGCATTCCTGCCACGATTAACAGTCAGGCAATACGGCTAAAAGTCCCAAAAGGCACGCCTACCCGAAAGATCACCTTGACCATGGAATTGATGAGTGGCATGCCGGGCATGAGCGACATGGCCTACATCAACAATATTGCGTATTCTTCGACCACTGCTTATACCGCTTATTCCAAATTGAACACTTATGAGATATGGGAAATTATCAATGATAGTGGCATGGATCATCCTTTCCATCAACATGTCAATCCAGCCCAAGTTATTTCAATTACCGGGGGCGATGCGGCCTATAAGAACTTTTATACGACAAGCCCTGCCTGGAAAGATACGGTTATCGTGCCTAAAAATGGGCGTGTCAAGTTGTTAGTGCCAATTAAGGATTTTACCGGTGTAACTATGTTCCATTGCCACATTCCCGAACATGAAGCTATTGGCATGGCGGGTTTGTGGGATATTAAATAATAGAGCTTTTTAACTACTCCCATCTTACGTTGAAAACGTGCAGTTTTGAAACAACGGAACCCCTTGCTAGTCAAGAGCCACCAAGTCTTATAAAAGTATACGATTTGTCACTCAGATGGGGGTATTTTAAATTGCTCCAGAGAAAACCCATGAAAACAAAGTTACAAATACAGACCACAACGCGGAAAGCCGATGAACGGTAAAACCGATTCCAGCGTAGCGATTTCTACGGGCCGGTTTATTCACCGGAAAATCCTGATCCGGCTGTTTCTGGGCTGGCTATTCCTCAGCGTGGCGGTCGGCGGCGGCGTGTTATGGCTGGAGATCAACCGCATCCGCCAGTTCGTACATGATCTCGCACTCCGGGAGTCCGCGACCTTCAGCGGTGAATCCGCCCATAATTTGGAGCAGTTGGATTCAGCAGCTCGCCAACATCTGGCAGAGTTGGCACAGCAATTGGTCAACCAACATTTCCTGGTCGTCGAGCTGTACGACCGCAACAAACAACTCCAGCTTGAAGCCATTCGGCCTGGGCAGGAGGTCGCCGAACAGGGTATTGATCGCTATCGCCATCGATTTCCACAAGTGGGTGAATTTTCCCATGAGTTTCACTTCATCCGTGGCGGATTGCTGCTGGTCATCCTGGTTCCGCTGAAAGGCGTCCAGGATTCACCGACCGGTTATTTCGAAGGCATCTATCAGGTTGATAGGCAGACCCTCAACTCGATTAAGGATGACCTGCTGCGCACGCTATTATTCGTCAGCCTCGGCATCACCTTTACCACTTTCCTGATGTATCCGATCATCTTGACGCTCAACCGGGGACTGATCAAATTATCCGGCGATTTGCTGAAGGGCAACCTGGAATTGATGAATGTGCTCGGCTGCGCGATTGCCGAACGCGACTCCGATACCAATAGCCATAATTATCGGGTAACGTTCTATGCGCTACGGCTTGGCGAGGCGATAGGACTCGCCCGTGAAGATATTCACAACCTGATTGCCGGTGCTTTTTTACACGATGTCGGCAAAATCGGCATCCGCGACCCGATCTTGCTGAAACCGGGAAAACTGACGCCGGAAGAGTTCGAGATTATGAAAACGCACGTCTCGCTGGGCGTGGATATTCTTAACAAGTCCAGTTGGCTCAGCGGCGCCAGGGACGTCGTCGAATTCCATCATGAGCAATACGACGGCAGCGGTTATCCGCAAGGGCTCAAGGGCGAAGCGATCCCCTTGAATGCGCGGATATTCGCCATCGTGGATGTGTTCGACGCCCTGACGTCCAAGCGTCCGTACAAGGAGCCGTGGACAATACCCGAAGCCATCGCCATGCTCGAACGGGACAGCGGTGGCCATTTCGATCCGCAACTGGTGAAGGTTTTTGTGAAGCTCGCCCCCGATCTTTATCGGAAAATCAGCGGCGTTGAAGCGCATCGGCTGGAGATGATGCTACAACATAGCATCGCCCGTTATTTTTTTGCCACTAATTAATGGGAGAAAACCACTATGACTGCATGGCATAAACTATCGATTGCCGAAGCCGTAAGCCTTCTTGCTACCAATGTAGAGCGGGGGCTTGCCGTCAATGAAGCGAAAAAACGGCTCACCCAGTATGGGCAAAATAAACTACGCAAGGGCAAACGATTTTCTGCCTTGGTCATTTTTGTAAACCAGTTTAAAAGTCTGGTTATCTGGGTGTTGATTGGCGCAGCGGCGGTTTCCGCTGCACTGGGCGAAACTATAGACGGCATCGCTATCATTGCCATCGTCATCTTGAATGCGATAATCGGCTTTTTTCAGGAGTATCGTGCCGAGAAGGCGGCGGCCGCATTAGCTCGTCTGGCAGCGCCCCATTGCCGCGTGGTGCGCGGCGGCCATAGCGTGGTGATCGCCGCAACTGAAATAGTTCCGGGCGATATTCTGCTGCTGGAAGGCGGGGATTTGGTCGCCGCAGACGCTCGCCTGATCCGGTCATCCGTTCTTCGCACCAACGAAGCGCCGCTGACCGGCGAATCGCAGGCGGTAGGCAAGTCCACCGGCAACTTGCCTCCGGAAACACCCCTGGCGGAGCGGAACAATATGGTTTTTCTCGGCACCAGCGTGACCGGAGGTTCCGGCAGTGCCTTGGTGATTGCTACCGGCATGGAGACGGAACTTGGTCATATCGCCAAGCTGCTGGACACCGCAGCAAGCGGAGAAACGCCGCTGCAACGCCAACTTGAACGGGCAGGACGCTTGCTGTTGATGGCCTGTTTCGGCATCGTCGCGCTGATTTTCGCTCTCGGATTATGGCGTGGCATTGCCCCATTTGAGCTTTTCTTGAGCTCGGTGAGTCTTGCGGTAGCGGCTATCCCGGAAGGTCTGCCGGCGGTGGTGACTATTGCGCTGGCTTTGGGTGTGCAACGCATGGTGCGGCGTCATGCGTTAGTGCGGCGCTTGGCCTCGGTTGAAACGCTAGGCCGTGCTCAGGTTATCTGTACCGACAAAACCGGTACGCTGACGATGGGTGAAATGACGGCAAGAAAGTTGATTACCTCAACAAGCTTGTATCGCGTTACCGGGGAAGGTTACGCCACGGAGGGCGCATTCTTTTCAGGCAATAGGGAAAGCCTGCCATCGGAAAGTCCTGAACTCCTGGCTTTGTTGCGTACATTGGCCGCCTGTAACGATGCCGAACTGACCCTGATAGACGAACGGCCTGGAATAGTGGGCGATCCTACTGAGGGAGCGCTGCTGGTGGCCGCCGCAAAAGGCGGTATTACCCGTGCTGTCTTCGAGACTGAAATGCCGCGTCTGGCTACGGTGCCTTTCGATTCCGAGCGCAAGCGCATGACGGTCATCCGCAACCGGGAAAACCATGCCTGGGCGTTTGTTAAAGGTGCCCCCGAAGTTGTTCTCAGTCGTTGCACTCTGATTCGTACCGAGCAGGGCGTAAGGGAACTGACTGAGAGCGACCGTATCCGGCTACTCGATGCCAATACGTTATTGGCGAACGACGCCTTGCGCGTGGTGGCCGTTGCCGAGCGCCCGTTGGACGGCTTCAGTTTTGAAGATGGCCAGGGTGTCAACGGTGCCGAAATCGAGCAGGCGCTTACCTTGTTGGGGCTTGTAGGCTTACAGGATCCGCCTCGCGTTGAGGTAAAAGAGGCCGTGGCTAAATGCAAACGGGCCGGGATCAAAACCGTGATGATCACCGGTGACCACCCCGATACTGCGCGGGCAATAGGCTATGAATTAGGCATACTGGGCACGGGCGACGAAGCCCTCATGGGAGCCGAACTCGACCGCTTGGACGACGAAGCGCTGAAGCAACGTGTATCGCAAGTTTCCGTTTATGCGCGGGTTACCGCCGAGCACAAGCTCCGCATTGTCCGCGCATGGAAATCTCGGGACGCAGTTGTGGCGATGACCGGGGACGGGGTTAATGATGCCCCTGCGATCAAAGAGGCGTCCATCGGTATCGCGATGGGTATTACCGGCACCGAGGTGACCAAGGAGGCTGCCGACATTATCATCACAGATGACAACTTTGCCTCCATTGTCGCGGCAGTAGAAGAAGGGCGGGGCATCTATGACAATATCGCCAAAACCTTGGCTTATCTGCTGGGCAGCAGCACCGGCGAATTGATCGTGATGCTGGTCGCGGTTCTGCTGGGCTGGCCGCTGCCGTTATTACCGCTGCATCTTTTGTGGATCAACCTGGTCACAGACGGCTTTGCCGCGCTGGCTCTCTCGACTGATCCGATTGATCCCGACGTGTTGAGCCGTCCGCCGCGACATGCACAGTCGGCATTGCTCAACCGGGATTTAGTCAAACTAACCCTGTTCACCGGCTTGCTGGCGGCCAGTGTCACTCTCGGCGTGTTTGCTTATGAATTATATATCATCGGCAACAGCCTTGATCATGCTCGCGACGCCGCATTTACCGCCTTGGTGATCACAGGACTGCTGCGCGCCTTCGGCGCACGAAGTGAGCAGCGTACCCTTTGGCAGATAGGCTTGTTTTCCAATATTCGCTTATTTTTGGTTGTGGCAGTGAGTTTTTCCTTGCAGTTGGCGATACATCATATCCCTATGTTGCAAACGCTGTTCCAGATCGAACCGGTTTCTCTCAATCAATGCGTGACATGGATCGGGATTGGGTTCATACCGCTGCTCGTTCTGGAACTGAGAAAAGTCATTCGCCACCACTGAGCAAAGAAATAAAAATGAAGCTTCAAACAGGCTCTTTGGAAACAATGACAAAATATTCCAACGAAAAAACTTATATTCGCTTCATGTACCTTAAAGTTCGCTTGGGAAATTATGGGAGCTGTCTTAAATGCGACCCCAAGATATTTCAGGACGGAAAGTGGCGGAATCACTGATCAAAAGGTGTTAAAATCAAAATTTATATATGACTTCCCCAGAATAAAAACCAATGACTGATATTAACTGGAACGACTACTCTCTGGAAACTCAAGCGATCAGAGCCGGACATAAACGTACTCATGAAGATGAGCACAGCATTCCGATTTTTGCCACCTCCAGTTACGTGTTCAAAAATGCCGAAGAGGCGGCTTTACGCTTTACCGGGCAAAAACCGGGCAATATCTACTCCCGATTTACCAATCCTACGGTTAATGCCTTTCAGGAAAGACTGGCGTTAATGGAGAAAGGCGAACGCTGTCTGGCATTTGCATCCGGCATGGCGGCCATTATGGCCGTCGGTATGGGATTGCTTAAAGCCGGTGATCATGTGGTCTGTTCACGCGGCGTATTCGGCAATACCGTATTGATGTTCCAGAATTATTTCGGCAAATTCGGGGTTGAAACCGATTTTGTCGATTTGATCGATACCGCAGCCTGGGAAGCGGCGATTAAACCGAATACCCGGTTTTTGTTTCTGGAAACTCCCTCCAACCCGTTGATTGAAATTGCCGATATTTCAGAGCTTGCGGATATAGCCCATAAACACGATTGCTTACTGATAGTCGACAATTGTTTTTGTACGCCGGCCTTGCAAAAACCTTTGGCATTAGGCGCGGATATTGTCGTTCATTCGGCAACCAAATATATAGACGGGCAGGGGCGTTGCGTCGGCGGCGCGGTTGTTGCCAGTGAGGATATTATAGAAAAGCATATATACCCCTATCTTCGCACCGGCGGCGCGACCATGAGCCCTTTTAATGCCTGGGTGTTTTTATCCGGGCTGGAAACGCTGGCGCTCAGAATGAAAGCGCATTGCGATAGCGCCTTTGACTTGGCCCTTTGGTTGGAGCAACAGGCCGGTGTCGCAAAAGTTCATTATCCCGGTTTGTCAGCGCATGCTCAGCATGAACTGGCCAAGCGTCAGCAAAGTCATTTCGGCGGGATAGTCAGTTTTGAACTGGCCGGCGGCAAAGAACATGCTTGGCAGCTGATCGACGCCACCGCTTTGCTGTCAATTACCGCAAATCTGGGCGATGTCAAAACCACCATTACCCATCCGGCAACCACCACGCATGGCCGATTAACGCCGGAAGTTAGAGCGGCGGCCGGTATTAAAGACGGCTTGGTAAGGATTTCAGTCGGATTGGAAAATATTGAAGATATTAAAAAGGATATTTTAAGAGGGTTGTAAGACGGTGGATTTCCAGGAGAAATGCCCAATCGTTACGCATTTTTACTCACCATGAAGAATAAACTATAGACTCCGAAGTTGGTTTGAAACACTCTCATCCTAGCCGCCATTCGTGACCGCATTGTGTATATAAACTTCGTGTTCTTCGTGGTGAATAAAAAAATGTTAAAAGACTTTTGATCGACTCCTTAGGTAACTCGCAAAAAATAAACCACAAATACAATGGAACGCAGATGACGCAGATGATTATGATAAACACGGATAATCCATGAAAAATCTGCGTTAATCATAACTATCAGCGTCATCTGCGTTCTATTTTTGGTTGATTCATTGTGTATTCTATATTATTGCGAGTTGCCTTAAACATGGAGAGTTCTATTGGCCTACAGCCGATATTTCGCATATTTTCGGCTCCTCGAATTATTTTCCCACCTTCCCATAACGCATCTTTTCAACACAAAAAGACTTATATCGCCGGTGTTTTGCTTAAGTCATTTGTATTAGGATTAACCGATTACTCCTGAGTACCGATAAAATCATGATTAATGTAGCCGACACAACAATCAACGCCGATAAAAAAGCTTATTTAGGCTCATTAACAGCATTAACTTCGCTGTTTTTTATCTGGGGTTTTATAACCTGTTTGAATGATATTTTGATTCCTCATTTGAAATCGGTATTTACCCTGAATTACACCGAAGCCATGTTGATTCAATTTTGCTTTTTTACCGCCTATTTTGTGGTTTCCGTTCCAAGCGGGTACCTGGTTGAAAAAATCGATTATAAAAGCGGCATTATTGCCGGACTGGCCATAGCAGGCATCGGCTGTTTGCTGTTTTATCCGGCCGCAAGTGCGCATTCCTATCCTTTGTTTCTGGCCGCATTTTTTGTGTTGGCATCAGGTATTACCTTGCTGCAGGTCGCTGCAAATCCGTATGTCACTATTTTAGGCAAGCCGGAAACCGCCTCCAGCCGGTTAACCCTGACTCAGGCATTTAATTCGCTGGGTACGGCTATCGCTCCTTATTTCGGCGCGTTATTTATCCTGGCCGCTGCCGTTAAGACTGCGGATGAAGTTAAGCCGCTCAACGCCGAACAGCTATCAATTTACCAAGCGGCGCAGGCTGCCGCGGTACAAACCCCTTATTTGCTGCTGGCAGCGGTTTTATTCGGAGTGGCGATCGTCTTTACGCTGGTCAAATTACCCAAAATTAAAGCGGCCGACGTACAAGTTTCAGGCATGGAAGGTGAGGATCATGATAGTGCTTGGGACTATAAGCACTTGACATTAGGCGCGATCGGTATTTTCGTTTATGTCGGCGGAGAGGTGTCTATCGGCAGTTTTCTTATCAACTTTCTAGGCGAGCCTTCAATTGCCGGGTTAGCAGAGCAAGATGCCGGAAAGTATGTGTCGTTTTATTGGGGCGGCGCTATGATCGGGCGGTTTGCCGGCGCGGCCGTCATGCAAAAAATTCAGCCCGCTAAGGCGCTCACTTTTAACGCGGTAATGGCTGCGCTGTTGGTTTTACTGAGCATGCTCGGCAGCGGCCAGGTTGCGATGTGGACGATTCTTGCGGTTGGGCTGTTTAACTCGATCATGTTTCCAACCCTCTTTGCATTGGCGGTTAACGGCTTGGGAAAACATACCGGACAAGGCTCAGGGATCTTATGCGCCGCGATAGTCGGCGGCGCTGTTCTTCCTGTTGTACAAGGGCTATTTGCCGACCGGATCGGCATTCAACAGGCGTTTTTTATACCGGTTCTTTGTTATTGCTATATTGCTTATTATGGGTGGCGAGGTTACAGATTTTAAGCGATTGCCGGTTGAGATGGGGCCTTGACCGCGAAGCTTCTCAGCGTAGGAATCTTAAGTCAGCCAACTGGTGTAAGCCCGGCCATTGTCCTGCGAGAAGGGAAGGCTGGTAAAAACCTCGTGATTTGACGGCAGCTATTGGCCTGAAATTATCTAATATGAGAGTATGACCGGAGTCCAACCTTTCTTGAGGCATACTTATGAACCCTAACAACTTTTTTACTTCCGTTTACGGCGTGCGGATGCCCCCGATTATTTACGGTACGGCCTGGAAAAAAGACAGCACGGCGGCGTTGGTAGAACAGGCTATCGGGCTGGGTTTTCGCGGCATCGATAGCGCTTGCCAGCCCAAGCATTACCATGAAGCGGGGGTCGGGGACGGCGTCGCCGCCGCTTGTCGGCATCAACGGATAGACCGTGCCGAGCTTTATCTGCAAAGCAAATTCACGCCGTTGAACGGCCAAGATCCGGAACGAGTGCCTTATGATCCCAAAGCCGGTCTCGGCGAGCAAGTCGAGCAATCATTCAGGACCTCGCTGAAAAACCTGCAAACGCCTTATTTGGATTGTTTGCTGCTGCATTCACCGTTGGCAAATCCTGAGCATACCTTGGCAGCATGGCGAGCCATGGAACTGATTTTTCACAGCGGCAAGGTCAAGCAGCTGGGGATCAGCAATTGCTACGACCCTCAACAGTTTGAGTTTTTGTTTCGGAATGCCGATGTCAAACCGGCTGTTATCCAGAACCGCTTTTATGCTGAAACCCGGTACGACCCGGTTATTCGCGATTTTTGCCGGAAGCACCGGATAATTTATCAAAGCTTCTGGACGCTAACCGCCAATCCCGCTGTCTTGGCAGATGCCACGCTTCAAGCTTTGGCGGCAAAATACCGGCGCAGCGCGGCTCAAATATTTTTTCGTTACTTAAATTACATCGGCATTATTCCCTTGACCGGTACTACATCGGAAAGCCATATGCGGGAAGATCTGGCGATTTTCGATTTTGAACTGACTGCCGAAGAGTGCGATGCTGTAAATAGGCTGCTTTGACGATGACCTTGGTATTATCGATAGCCAAAGCTGAAAAACGGCATGCCGAACAAATTGCCGTCCTGGTTAACTCGGCTTATCGCGGCGAATCCAGTAAACAAGGGTGGACGACGGAAGCCGATTTGCTGGCCGGACGCAGAACCGACACAGAAGAAATCCTGCGATTAATGACAAGCGGCGATTCGATGTTTCTATTGTGCAAGGCTAAAGCGGAGCTGATTGGGTCGGTGCATTTGCAAAAACAGAATAAGCAGGTTTGTCTCGGCATGCTGGCGGTAAGTCCGCTGTTACAGGGAAAAGGCATAGGCAAGCAGTTGCTAAGCGCAGCAGAGCTGGCCGCACTGGAAACCTGGGCGGTCGGTAAATCGGTTATGGCTGTCATCGCCTGCAGGAGCGAATTGATCGCATTTTATGAACGATGCGGTTACCGGCGCACAGGGGTGAGCAAGGCATTTCCAGTGAATCCGGAACTATGGATACCTAAAGTTGAGGATTTACGCTTGGAGATGTTGGAGAAAGTTTTGTAGATCGGCGTATTGAACGTTTTAGTTCAAAGCAAGTAAGGCAAATCGCAATAAATAAAATACCTATAGTTAAATACAAATTAAGGTTGCTTAAAAATGACTGAGAAAAATAATCAAACATTAGAACTACATCCGCTTTGCACTTATTTCCCACGAATGTCTGATGCTGAGTTTAATTCCCTTAAAGATAATATTCAGGATAACGGACAAACACACCCTATTTACACACTTGACGGCATGATTCTGGATGGCGGTAATCGCTATCGGGCGTTATGCGAACTGGGTATCGATCCGGTAATTATTGAATACAGCGGCGCTAATCCTGCACAATTTATCTTGTCGTCGAATTTACATCGCAGGCACTTAACTCAAGGCCAGTCTGCGGCTATCGTATCGGCTTCTCTCAGTTGGATAAATGCTCAAACAGCGAATAGCTCCCAAGTAAGCAATACTGCCCAGTTAGACACAGCTACATCCAGGGCTAAGCAATCCGGAGTTGGGCATCGTACTCAACAGTTAGCGGATAAGTTGGTCAAGGAAGCGCCGGCAGAACTGATAAAGGAAGTCATAGACGGCAAAAAAAGCCTGAATAAAGCAATTAAAGAAATCACTCCGCCAAAGCCTGTAGAACTAAAGCCTGAACCCGTTCCGGTTATCGAACAGGAACACGAGGCAAGCCGCAAGGTTCAGTTGAACGGCATTATTGAAGAACAGCAAGGTGCGATAAAAGCTTTGGAAGCTAATAACAATGCCATGCTGAAAGTGTTTGAGTCGGACGATAGAGTTTCAGCTTCGATTGAAGAAGTTAAGAAATTAACCGAACTGAACAGGGTTTTAAACGAACGCATCATCGGCTTGACGAATGAAAAGAATGAAGCGCTTAAGGCCGCTAAATACTGGGAAGATCAGTTCTTAAAACTTGAAACAAAACTTAATAAGGCGTGACTACTCAGCAGCTGGAAAAATGGAACTCGGCAATTGCTCCTGCATAAGCCGCAAGGATGCGGTGAATGCCAGATATTGCAGGAGCAAATATCTGTCATTCGTGTTCCATATAATCTTATGCATTTCAGCGGAAAAGCTGAAGACTTCAAGCGATTTTTACTGAGGCAACTCGCAATAAATAAACCACACGATGAATCAATCAAAAATGGAACGCAGATGACGCAGATGATTATGATAAACACGGATAATCCATGAAAAATCTGCGTTAATCATAACTATCAGCGTCATCTGCGTTCTATTGTATTTGTAGTTTATTTTTTGCGAGTTACCTGAGTAGCCGCCTCTCAATTTGCATTGTAAGAAATTCTGTTCTTGAATTATACTGTCAGCTGATACTTACATTCTAAGTTTTACGGAAAGAGTCAGATCATGCTGTTAAATTTTGCGTTTTTGACGTATGTAGTAAGAATATTCTCAAGCCTTGCCATAGCGCCGCCCGCCAGTTATCTATTTGGCAATACATCCCCCGAGAAAAAATCCATTCCCGCAGTAAAGCCTGCACCGCAGGCGGCATGATCATCCAAAACTTGAACACGGGCCAGCAAGCTCTGGCGGAGGCGCTTCTGTCGATGGATCGCGTGCGCGTCCAGTCCCTGATCGACGCCGAGTTGGAAAATGGCGGCGAGCTCGTCGCCTTGACCGATCAAATGCTGGTTCCGGTGCTGGAAGCCATAGGCAACGGCTGGGAGGCCGGGGACCTGGCTTTGTCGCAGATGTACATGGCCGGACGAATCGTAGAGGAGTGTCTGTCGCAAAAGTTCACGATCTTACCTGCCGAAGCGTCTTCCACCCGGATTGCGATTGCTGTGCTTGAGGATTACCACATGCTGGGCAAGAACATGGTCGTTTCCTTGCTGCGCGCTGCCGGGCATTCCGTGCAGGATTGGGGACGGACCAGCGTGGAAGAGGCGGTGGAGCGAGTGCGGGTGGAGGGAACCGAACTTTTATTGATCTCCGTGCTGATGGTGCGTGCCGCATTGCAGGTCCGGCCCCTGCGGGCCGCTTTGGACGCCGCCGGGCTTTCCACCTGTATTTATGTGGGGGGAGCCCCTTTTCGTTTCGATGCCGGTTTGTGCGCCGAGGTGGGGGCGGATGGTTTCGGCACCAATGCCGCTGATGCCCTGCGTCTTGTCGCAGCGTTCCGGGAGGCGCATCATGATTGAGACTTTGACGGCCATGGAGCGGGTGGTTACCGCTCTAGGGCGGGGTATCCCGGATCGGGTGCCTTTCTTCCTCCCTGTCACCCTGCATGGCGCTCCGGCCTGCGGCTTGTCCATCGAGGAGTATTTTGCCAGGCCGGATCTTATCGTCGAGGCGCAATTGCATTTCCAGCGGCGCTTCGGGCACGACGCCCTGGTGGGTTATACCTTCGCCGCGCGCGAGGCGGAGGCCTTCGGCCGGCCGCCTCTTTACTACACGGATGGCCCGCCCAACGCCGGATTGCCTTGCCTGCGGGAGTTTACCGATATAGATCGGCTGCGTCCGCCGCATATTCCTGATTGCCCCGGTTTGCAGAACAGCCTGGCGGTGCAGCGGGGACTTAAGGCGGCGGTGGGTGAGACTATTCCTATCATCGGTCTGGCCTTGTCGCCCTTTTCCCTGCCGGTCATGCAAATGGGTTTCGATGCCTATCTGCAGCTGATGCACGAGGATGAGCAGCGTTTTTTACGCCTGATGGAGGTCAACGCCGCTTTTTGTGTCGATTGGATCAATGCCCAGTTTGCGGCCGGGGCGACGACGGTGGTTTTCTACGATCCGGTGGGCTCATCCGCCATCGTTTCCGACGACCTCTATCAACGGTTGTGCCTGCCGGTGGAGCGAGAGGTTGTGGCGCAGGTAAATAGCCCGCTGGTGGCGCACTTCGCCGGCGCCCACGCCCTGAATCGGGTAGAAGCGCTTTGCGATTTGGGCTTTCCGATGGTCTGTGTGAGTACCTTTGAGGATTTGGCTGAAGCCAAGGCTGTTTGCGAAGGAAAAATCGCTGTTTGCGGCAATCTCAACGCTATCACTATGCGCAATTGGGATACCGCAGCCACAGAGTCCGAGGTTCGGCAAGCTATCCGGAAGGGCGGGCCGGGGGGCGGATTTTTGCTTACCGACAATCACGGCGAAATACCTTTTCAAGTGCCTTTGACAGTGCTCGATACTATCGCCGCCACCGTGCGCCGTGAGGGCGGCTATCCACTCCAAACTGCTGCGAGCAGCTGAGAGATGACGGCAGACCCCGCTCAGGATAAGCTCCGGCTAGTTGTTTGCGCCTACTTTGTTTCGGAAATCACCGCTGCTTTGGTGTTGGAAGGCCGAGGGGAGGTAGACATTGTTCCTTTCCACGGCCGTTGTGACGAGCGTCCCATCGGCGGCCACTGTCCGCATCCGGAGGAAGTCGGCGCTCCGTTGTTATGCGGGACTTGCGCGGGCAATTTGTCCGGTTCCATCCTGCCCTTCGAGTTGTGTTTCGAATTGCTGTTGGGGCCTGCCGATCTTTCCGCCCTGCTTTCCCAGGGCTGTCATCTGCTTACCCCCAACATGCTGCTGGCGTGGCCGGGAAATGTCGCGGCCTGGGGCTTCAGTCCGGAGGCGGCGAGAGAATATTTTGGCGACTCGGTGAGCCGCTTCGTTATCCTGGATACGGGGGCGCAGCCTGTCGCTCCGGACGCCCTCAGCGAAATCGCCGACTATACCGGTCGTCCGGTGGAGGTTCTGCCTATTTCTCCGGATTATCTGCGTCTGATGCTGCGCCATGCCCTGGTTCTTGTTGCGCGGCAGGAAGAACAGCAAAGGTTACAGACTAGGCTGACTTCATCCCAGCGGCTGAATTCCGATCTGGGCATGGCCTACGATCTTCTGGCGCGGATGCCGCCGTTCCCTGATGAGGCGGCGGCTGTCGCCGGTTTGTTGGAGCTTTTCGTCGCTCTCTTTGCGCCGCGTGCGGTGCATTATCTGCCGGCAGCGGGGGGCTCGGTGCGGTCCGCTCCCCAGGGCGCCGTTTTGGACGATGGATCGGCTATGCGCGACTGGAGCAAGGCGGCAAATTGTGGCTTCATGGAGGGGGGAGGCTTTCATATCCTGGTGCATAAGGATCAAGAGGTTCTTGGACGAGTGCTGGTGGAGGGACTGGCCTTTCCCGAACGGCGAGAAGATTATCTCAATCTGGCGACCTTCGTTACGCCGGTATTGGCGCTTTTTATTATAAACGGACGTATCCATGAGCATCTGCGCACGGCGGAAGCCGTACGCCGGGAGAAGAATGTGCTGCGCGCGGTGTTGGATGCGGTGCCGGTGTGGATTGCCTATTTGGACCGGGATGGGCGCATCGTATTGGATAACCATCAGCAGGCAACTTTGTTCGGCTTGCCTGCCCCTCAGGAGAGCTATGGCAGTTCCTGGGAGACGCTGGCCCCTTTGCTGCTGGAAGAGCACGGTAGTCTGTTGGCCCGCTGCCTGACAGGGGAGACGGTTCCTTTCGCCAGGGAGTTGACCGAGATCCCCGGCAGCAAGCCATTCGTTTCCGGCACCTATGTTCCGGTGAGGCAGGAGAATGGGCAAGTGGTGGGGGCTATCGTCGCTATCAGCGACATCAGCGAGCCTATGCGCAAAGAACGCGAACAGCGCGATCAGGAAGCTATCTATCATGCGATTTTCGACGGCTCTCGCGACGGAATTCTTATCGCCGACGCGGTCAATCGGCATTTTCATCATGCCAATCCGGCGATTTGCGCTTTGCTCGGCTATAGTTCCGCGGAACTGATGCAGATGGGTGTGGCGGATATTCACCCGCCTGCGGAGATGCCCAGTGTACGAGCCGCCTTCGAGCGTTCCTTGCGAGGGGAGGAGCAAGGGCTCATGGAATTGCCGGTGCGGCGCAAGGACGGTAGCGCATTTCTGGCCGAGATCAGTGCTACTCCGATCCATCTGGACGGCCGGATATACCTGGTGAAAATATTGAGGGATGTTTCGGCGCGTAAACTGGCGGAGGCCGAGCGGTTACGGCTCATCCGGGAGCTGGAAACCATTACCCACAGCGTGGCCGACGGCCTGCATGGCGTGGATATGGATGGCCGCATCATGTTTGAGAACCTGGCGGCGGAGAAAATGCTGGGCTACCCGGCGGGAGAGCTTCTGGGCCAATCCTCCCATGCCGCCATCCATCACCACAGTGGTGATGGCGCCGCTTATCCGGTGGAGGAGTGCCCTATTTACGCCTGTCTTCGCGATGGGCAGGAACGGGCGGTGGAGAACGAACTGTTCCGGCGCAAGGACGGTAGTACATTCCCGGTCGATTACACCGTGTTGCCGATGCGGGATAGTGACGGGATGCAGATCGGGGTGTTAGTGACCTTTCGTAACATTACCGAGCGTAAGGAGGCCGAGCGCAGGCTTAATCTGAATGCGGCGGTATTCAACAACGCTCTGGAGGGTATCATCATCACCGATCAGGACGGCGCTATCCTTGATGTCAACTCGGGATTTACCGCCATCACCGGCTTTACGCGGGAGGAGGCCTTGGAGAGGAACCCCCGGATACTCCAGTCCGGTCTGCACGATGCGGCCTTCTACGCCGACATGTGGCAAGAGATAAGGAGTCATGGTCACTGGGGGGGAGAGATGTGGGATCGCCGCAAGAACGGCGAGATCTATGCCGAGTGGCTAACCATCACCACTGTGCGCGATGACAGGGGCGAGGTCGTTAACTACATCGGCGTTTTTTCCGACATCACCTTTGCCAAGCAGCACGAAAAGCAATTAGAGCGTATCGCCCATTACGATGCCCTGACCGGTATCCCCAACCGGCTGCTGCTGGCTGACCGCATGAAGCAGGCTATCGCCCAAGCCAAACGCGAGGATAAAATGTTGGCCGTTTGCTATATGGATCTTGATGGTTTTAAGCCCGTTAACGATACCTTGGGGCATCAGGCCGGCGATTTTGTATTAATTGAGATTGCCCGGCGCATCGGCAATGTTCTTCGTGAGGGCGACACCGTCGCCCGTCTGGGCGGCGATGAGTTTGTGGTGCTGCTGCCGGATTTGAATCATGTCGAAGAATGTATAGCCACC
This sequence comes from Methylococcaceae bacterium, assembly GCA_044426515.1. GTDB lineage: Bacteria > Pseudomonadota > Gammaproteobacteria > Methylococcales > Methylomonadaceae > Methylobacter_A. The sequence continues at coordinate 15,752 of JAUGSS010000001.1, forward strand.
GTAAAACGGCTGCATGAGCATATCGCTTTGCCGATTTGCATTCAGGAGCAGTCGTTTTCGCTTACGGCCAGCATCGGCGTCAGTATTTTTCCCGATGACGATAACGACCCGGATGTGCTGTTACGCCATGCCGATCAAGCCATGTATATCGCCAAGCAATCGGGCAAGAATCGCTATCATCTCTACGATGGCGTACATGATCGCTAAAGTCTCGCCTACAGCTAATATTGGGGTTTGATGTGAATGGCGGTTACTTTACTGAAGTTTTTTCGGCTGGGATTACCAGACACGTCGCTAACCTTAATACCGTTGATAAACGGAAACAGCGTAAACTTGGTGTTCTTTGCGTTTTAAATGCTCCTTATCGAACGGAATGCCCCTCACAGGACTTAAAATAATGGCCTTATGATTTCAACCCACTCAGCCACACTTGAAACACCTGCAAACAATGCTCCGGTTAAAGAGAGCTTGATCATTGCCGCCATTCGTGCAGATTTCCCCAAAGCCTTAGCGATTTATGCTTTCGGCAGTCGTGTTAATGGGACGGCTCACAGTGCAAGCGACCTGGATTTGGCGGTGCTGGTAGCGGGTTATGCCGAGCCACTACGGCTTTGGGAATTGTCTTCTGAATTGGCGGAAATAACCAATTGCGCTGTAGATTTACTGGATATGCGCGCCGCATCGACGGTGATGCAATATCAAATTTTACAAACGGGTCGACGGTTGTGGGGACAAGAACCTGCGGCCGGTTTGTTCGAGTGTTTTGTGCTCAGCGAAAAAACCGCGCTGGACAGCGCCCGCGCCGGATTGTTAGCCGATATTCAGCAAACGGGAAAGATTTATGGCCGATGATGTGTTAATCAATAAAGCCGCCAGCATTGAGCGTTGTGTAGCTCGTGCGCGTGAAGAATATCAAATCGATCCTGCCGGTTTTGCAGGCAATCTAACGCGCCAGGATGCCGCCATTTTGAATATTCAGCGGGCTTGTGAAGCGGCTTTGGATATGGGGCAACATTTAATTCGCCGCGAACGCTTGGGGGTGCCGCAAAGCGCCCGGGATGTGTTCACGCTTCTGGCTCAAGCGGATTGGATAGACACAGCACTGTCTGAGTCGCTAAAACGCATGGTGGGATTTCGTAATATTGCAGTGCATGATTATCAAAGCCTGCAACTGCCGATCACGGTGCAGGTCATTACTCGGCATTTGGATGAGTTTTTGCACTATTCAAGCGCAATTTTAAAAAAGGATGCGGTCAACTGGGTGCAATAATAGCGCGGTGATCTCGCCGGTTAGCAAACGGGACTTAGGCGGTAAACCATGCGCGCCGGGGAATGACATTGTTATTCCTGCCCCGCATAGGCTGCGCTTGTTCATACCTTAGTACCTAAAGTTACGAACAGTGCATCCTGCGCGCTTATTCTACAGCTACTTTTTTATATAAAGATCGGTAATCGAGCCGGTGATCATTTCGGCGGCGAAGGCGAAGGTTTCGGATAACATCGGATGCGGGTGGATAGTCAAACCGACATCTTCGGCATCCGCGCCCATTTCCAGGGCCAGCACCGCTTCGGAAATTAATTCGCCGGCATTAGGGCCGACCATGCCGGCACCGAGAATTCTGCCGGTTTCTTTTTCACAGAGTATTTTGGTTAAGCCTTCTTTGCGTCCCAAACTTAATGAACGTCCGCTGGCCGCCCACGGGAAGACCGCTTTATCATAATCTATGCCTTGTTGTTTGGCCTGATTTTCAGTCAATCCCATCCAGGTGACTTCAGGATCGGTATAGGCAACAGAGGGAATGGTTAGGGCATCGAAACCGGCTTTTAGACCGGCCGCGACTTCGGCGGCAATTTTGCCTTCGTGAGAGGCTTTGTGCGCCAGCATCGGGTTGCCGACTATATCGCCTATGGCAAAAATATGCGGAACGTTGGTGCGCTGCTGCTTATCGACGGCGATAAAACCGATGTCATCGACATAAACCCCGGCCAAATCTGCGTCGATCAGCTTGCCGTTAGGCCTGCGTCCTACGGCTACCAAAACCGCATCGAATATAGCCGAATCCGGCGCACTTTTACCTTCAAAGGAAACTTTCAGGCCGTTTTTATGCGGCTGAATCGAGGCAACCCGTGTTTCCAGCCAGATGTTTTTATATTGTTTTTTAATGCGCCGGTACAGCGGGGTAACCAAATCGTTATCGCAACCGGGAATGATCTGATCCATCAGTTCAACCACGCTGATTTCCGAGCCCAAAGCATGGTAAACCGTAGCCATTTCCAAACCTATGATGCCGCCGCCGACGATCAACAGCTTTTTTGGGATTTCTTTTAGTTCCAGCGCGTCGGTTGAATTCCATAAGCGCGGGTCGTCATTCGGGAAAACCGGGATTTTAGTGGGATGCGATCCGGCGGCAATAATCGCTTGCTCGAAATTGACGGTTTGTATGCCGGTTCCGGTTTTTACCTCGACCGTGTGGGACGAGATAAATTTCCCGGTGCCCTGGATCAAGGTGATTTTGCGCTGTTTTACCAAACGGGCGAGTCCGTCAACTAATGTTTGGCTAACGCTTTGTTTCCAGGCGCGAACTTTGTCTATATCAAAGGTCGGTTTGCCGTAGCTGAGGCCGTGTTGTTCGAATTCATCGACTTCGTGAATGATCTGCGCAACATGCAGTAGCGCTTTAGACGGAATGCAGCCGACGTTAAGGCACACTCCGCCAAGAGCCGGATAGCGCTCGACTAATACCACTTGCTTGCCTAAATCGGCGGCGCGGAATGCTGCGGTGTAACCGCCGGGGCCGCCGCCCAATACCAGAACTTCCGCGTGTAGCGTAGACTCATCAATCGCTGGATTAGCATCCATAATTCTTCCTGCTTAAAGTTAAATAACTACTCAGTACAATCAAATACAATGGAACGCAGATGACGCTGATGATTATGATAAACGCGGATAATTCAAAAAATATTTATAAAATCATAACTATCAGCGTCATCTGCGTTCTCGGCAACTGCTCCTGCGTCGCCTAAAGCGCCTACTGTTGGTGCTCTACCCCCTGCATAATCCACATGGATGTGGTGAATGCAGATATTGCAGGAGCAAATATCTGTCCATGCAGTCGTATTTTTTAAAGCAACAACCGGCGAATATCGCTCAAATACTGTTTGACGGCAGCCATGAAGCGCGCGCCTTCCGCGCCGTCAATCACCCGGTGATCGTAAGTCAGATCGAGCGGCAACATCAGTCGCGGCACGAATTCCTTGCCATTCCAGACCGCTTGCATTTTGGCGCGGGTAACGCCGAGTATAGCTACTTCCGGGGCATTGACGATCGGTGTAAAAGCCGTGCCGCCGATACCGCCGAGACTGGAAATAGTGATGCAGCCGCCTTGCATATCGGCAGGCATCAGCTTGCCCAGACGGGCTTTGTTACTGGTTTCGGCCAGTTCGGCGGATAATTCGTTGATGCCTTTGCGGTTAACATTGCGTAACACCGGCACTACCAAACCGTTGGGCGTGTCGACCGCGATGCCGATATTGAAATATTTCTTGAAGATCAGGTTTTCGCCATCGGCAGACAAGGACGCATTAAACTGCGGAAATTGTTCCAAGGCGGCAATCAGGGCCTTGATGATAAATATCAGGCCGGTGATTTTGATGTCATCCTTGGATTTTTCGGCATTCAGCGCATTGCGGAACGCTTCCATTTCGGTAATGTCCACTTCGTCATGGTAGGTGACCATAGGCAGGTTCAGCCACACGCGGCTCAGGTTTTGCCCGGTCAGCCGTTTGATCTTGCTGAGTTTCCGCTCTTCTATATCGCCGAATTGGGAGAAATCGATGCTCGGCATTGCCGGGATTCCGCTGCCGTTGCTTTGAGTTGCGTTTTCAGCCATGACCTTCTTGACGAAGTTTTTCACATCCTCTTTTAAGATGCGTCCCTTACGGCCGCTGCCGGTTGCGATTTTGTGTATTTCAACGCCCAGCTCACGGGCAAAAAGCCGAACAGCCGGAGTGGCATGAGCGGCTCTGACGGAAATATTGCCGGCCGGTTTTTCCGGTATTGGTTCAGCTGTAACAGCGGCCGGTTCCGGTGTTTTTTCCGCCGGTGCCGGCGCTTGTTGCACCGGTTGTTCCGGTTTTGTAGCGCTAACTTCTTCGACTACGTTCAGGGTAACCGCTTCGGTGCTTGCCAATACCGTCGCAATCAATGTCCCTTCAGAAACTTTGTCACCGGGTTTGATAAACAATTCCTGCACCGTGCCCGCCGCGCTGGAGGGTAAATCCATGCTGGCTTTGTCGGTTTCAAGCACCGCCAAGGTTTGTTCCAGTTTTACTTCGTCGCCCGGTTTAACCAATACGTCTACTACATCTATATCAGCCACATTGCCGACATCAGGAACCTTGATTTCAATTAAAAAAGCCATTTTTCGTCCTTCCGTTAGATTAGCCAGGGAGCTGTTGCTTCAGGGTTAATGCCGTATTTGGCTATCGCCACATCCACTTTGGCGGCATCGAACTGGCCCAAGTCCGCCAGGCTTTTTAGCGCCGCAATCGTGACATGGTAGCGGTCTACCTCAAAAAACCGGCGCAAATTTTCGCGGGTATCGGAACGGCCGAAACCATCGGTACCCAGCACCGTATAAGGTGCGGAAATAAGACTGCGAATCTGTTCGGCAAAGGCTCGGGTGTAATCGCTGGCGGCTATCACCGGGCCTTGCGCGTCGGCCAGACAATGCGCGACATGGGATTGCTTGGGGGTTTCGGTAGGATGCAGACGGTTCCAGCGTTCACAGGATTGGCCGTTTCTGGCCAATTCGGTAAAGCTGGTGCAGCTCCATAAATCGGCTTCTACGCTCCAGTCATTGCGCAGCAATTCAGCCGCTGCTTCGACTTCACGGAAAATCGTTCCAGACCCTAATAATTGTACGCGAGGTGCTTGTGTTTCAGGGCCTTTTTTGAAACTGTACATGCCTTTGAGTATATCCAGCTCCGCACCTTTAGGCATCGCAGGATGGGCATAGTTTTCGTTCATCACGGTGATGTAATAAAAAACATCTTCCTGTTCGACATACATGCGCCGCAAACCGTCTTGAATGATGACCGCCAGTTCATACGCATAGGTCGGATCGTAGGACACGCAGTTGGGTACGGTGGCCGCCATCAAATGACTGTGTCCGTCTTCATGTTGCAGACCTTCGCCGTTCAGCGTAGTCCTGCCTGCCGTGCCGCCCATTAAAAAGCCTCGGGTGCGTTGGTCGGCGGCGGCCCAGATTAAATCGCCGACCCGTTGGAAGCCGAACATCGAATAATAAATAAAAAACGGGATCATCGGCACGTTATGGGTCGAATACGAGGTGCCTGCGGCAATCCAGTCGCACAATCCGCCGGCTTCGTTGATGCCTTCCTGCATGACCTGTCCGTGTTTGTCTTCCTTGTAGAACATCAATTGATCTGCATCTTGCGGGGTGTATAGCTGCCCGACCTGCGACCAGATGCCCAGTTGCCGGAACATGCCTTCCATACCGAAAGTTCTTGATTCGTCAGGGACAATCGGCACGATGCGTTTGCCGATATTTTGATCTTTGGCCAGAATGTTAAGCAGGCGTACGAAAGCCATGGTTGTGGAGATCTCGCGGCCTTCGCCGCCGGCTTCCAATAAGGGCTTAAAATCGTTTAATACCGGAACATCCAACGCATACGACTTCGCCCTTCTAGCGGGTAAATGGCCGCCCAGATCGATACGGCGCTGTTGCATATAGACCTGTTCTTTTGAGCCTTCGGCAAAGCTTAGATAGGGCAGGTCGTGCAGCTGTTCGTCAGTAACCGGTAACGAATAACGGTCACGAAAGTTACTGAGCGAAATATCGCTCATTTTTTTCTGTTGATGAGAGATATTCTGGGCTTCTCCCGATGCGCCCATGCCATAACCTTTAATGGTTTTAGCCAAAATGACGGTAGGCTGTCCTTTATGATGCACGGCAGCATGGAAAGCGGCAAAAACTTTAACCGGATCATGTCCTCCGCGGTTAAGTTCCCAGATGTCGCGATCGGACCAGTCGGAAACCATCGCTTTTAATTCGGGAGTATTAAAGAAATGTTCGCGCACATAAGCGCCGTCTTTAGCTTTAAAAGTTTGGTAGTCACCGTCGACGCAAGCCATCATACGAGCCACCAGCAGTCCGTCTTTGTCGCGAGCCAGTAATGAATCCCAGCGTTGGCCCCAAACCAATTTGATCACATTCCAGCCGGCGCCGCGAAACTCGCTTTCCAGTTCCTGAATGATTTTGCCGTTGCCGCGTACCGGTCCATCCAGGCGTTGCAGGTTGCAATTGACAACAAAAATAAGATTGTCCAGTTTTTCCCTGCCGGCCATACCGATGGCGCCCAAGGATTCGGGCTCATCCGTTTCACCGTCGCCAAGAAAACTCCAGACCTTGCGGTCAGAGGTATCGGCAAAGCCTCGATCCTGTAAATAGCGCATAAAGCGCGCCTGATAAATGGCCATAATCGGCCCAAGCCCCATGGAGACCGTCGGAAACTGCCAGAAGTCCGGCATCAGCCAAGGATGAGGATAAGACGATAAGCCGTTGCCGTCCACTTCTTGGCGAAAGTTATCCATCTGTTCCAGTGTTAACCGTCCCAATAAAAATGCACGGGCATAATCTCCCGGCGTTAAGTGGCCTTGGGTAAAAATCAGGTCGCCGTCATGTTGCTCTGAAGGCGCACGCCAGAAATGGTTATAACCGACATCATATAAAGTAGCCGCCGATGCAAAGCTGGCGATATGCCCGCCGACGTTGGTGTGCTTATTCGCTCTTAACACCATCATCATCGCATTCCAACGTACATAAGCGCGAATATTGTGTTCTATGGTAACGTCGCCGGGAAACTGCGCCTGCTGTGCGACAGGGATAGTATTGATGTAAGCGGTATTGGCGCTGAAAGGGATGTCGAATCCCGCTTGTCGGGTTATCGAAACCAATTTCTCAATCAGGAAATGCACGCGTTCGCTGCCGTCGTGATCCAGCACGGCTTGCAGTGCTTCGATCCACTCCCTGGTTTCTGCTGGATCGATGTCATTCTGTCCGGTGATTTTTGAAATTAAACTGTTGGTCATTGATTGATCCTGTTACGACGAGTATGCCTGGATTAAAAATGTAGGTTGGGGAACTGCCCATAGAGCTCAAGAGCAATTGTAACCCGGTATTTTTACTGAAATAGTGCAAAAAAGCCGGAAAATGCTCTGGTTATTGCGCATAGTATAAACAATGCGGGGGGGGCAATGCACCCGTTTTAGTCATTTTGATGCTGAAAGCGGGATGATTGCTTGGTGTTTCGGTTGCTTCCCAAGCTTGCTGCATGAGGCTCGGTGTCGACCATAAAGCTATAAATCAAGGCTATTTTAAGCCATCTTGCCGACGGGCTTGCGTTAGACAATAAAAGGCTGGTTCAAATGTAGTCAGGATGTACGCCGTCACTTCAATTTAGAACATCCGGTGCCGGGTGAGAAAGTATTAATACGGGCTGATATTAGCGCCACGCAATGACAGGGATGTAACTGATAAGCCGAAAATGGATCTTCTTCTGTGGATGCTACGAATACAGAGGGGTATAACGAACTTGGCTTCTACTTTTTAGACGCGTTTTTGAATTTGTTTGGCCTGTGTCAGCCGTGTTTTGGCGTGTAAGGTTCGTTAAGCGGATGCTTAAAAAACCTTCGCCATGAAAGCAGCAAAGGCCCGAAGAAAATAAAGCTTCGTGCCTTTGGTGATGAAATTTTTAAGTTTTTAATCGAGCTCTTGTGGGTTTATCTGTTGTTGATGTTACCAAATAAGAGCCCATTGTCCGGAAAGCGTTTTTCTGTCGCGCTGTTCTCGACATAAGGGTATGTAGGACAAAACTTAATCTGAATGGCTATATGATTTATATATCCCACGCTTAAAGTTGAACGTTTCTACAGAGTTTAGGATTATTTGATTTTGTTGATATCCACTAGGCATCAACCGGTTAATCAAAAAAACAGCTAGGTTGTATAGAATCAATAGGCTTCAAGCGTGGGCGTTAATAAAATTTTAGCCGGCTTTTGCCGCTTTTTTAGCTTTTTGGGCTTTAAAAATTACTCGGCGACGGGTAACTGCTTCAGCGCCTTCTTTTTTAACGCTGACTTTCTTCGCTACAAAAGTCCCTAAAACAGGGAGTGCAACTTCGCCTTCCGCGGTATGTTTGATGGCTTTGTTTAGTTCACCTAATGCGGCTTGCACAATGGCTACTGCCCGTTTTTCATTGATTGTGCCAAATGCTTTGGGTTTTGCCGCTTGAGCGGCTTGTACTAATTCTAATAATGTCATTGTAGGTCTACTCCAAAAATAAAACTTAATAAAAGCGTAATTGTCGCTTTGGGTTGGGGTGGTAATTACAACTTATTGAGGGTTTTGCGTAACAACTGTAGCGCCGGTAATATATCGACTGCCGCAATGCGCGCAGCTTCAGTATCGCCTTGGCGGGCAAACCAATTGGTAGCTAACGTCAGCGTGTCTGCCAAGGTTAAAGCCCCTAATTCCTCCTTTAATAAAGTCGTATGGTGTTGGTGCTTAATCCAAGTTTCCGCTTGAATTATTTCTTCATCCGAAAGTTTAGCGCGTAGTTCATCGCTAATGATTGCTTTGCCTAAAGGAATACTTCCAACCACCATGGCTTTAGGCTTTTTAGTTTCCTGGTTGTAGGCGGTGCGTACAAACTGGATGACGTTTTTACGGATACGAAAATGCACGGTTAACTTCCTGTTTTTATTTTGTTTTGGGCAGTATACTGCCCAAAAAACAATTGTACAAGTTTATTTTTTAAAATTGTTCGGTGTTGGTTTGGCAAAGAACATGAAATATATCCGATACAAGCGGTTTAGGTTTTTAGAAAGTCCTCTCTCGAAGGAAAAGGAGATAAAAGTCATAAGGGGCATTAGATAAAGAACAAGATTTTTCTAAATAAGCTATACAATCAGCCGGTTCTTTTTAAGATTGTGTTGCCGCCATTTTATAAGACAGCGGCTTGATGCTATAAATATATATTAATCATGATTTTAAGATCGTAACTTCTCATTAATAACAGGTAAATTCACAAGAGCTCGGTTAAAAAACTTAAAAGATTTTTAATTGCCCCTATGGTTAATGAGAGGTTGCATTAAAAACACACGATTCATCAACCGGAAGGTTATTCAGTGCAAATGATTTACGCCCCCAAAAAACGCTATCAACATCTGTATTTCCAAGTCTTGACCGCCATCACCATCGGCATTCTGCTCGGTCATTTCTATCCTGAAACCGGGGCCGCCATGAAGCCGCTCGGTGACGGTTTTATCAAGCTGATTAAAATGATCATCGCGCCGATCATCTTCTGCACTGTGGTAACCGGCATTGCCGGTATGCAGGAGCTGGACAAGGTAGGTCGCGTCGGCATTAAAGCGCTACTCTATTTTGAAGTTGTGAGTACGTTGGCGCTAATCATCGGGCTGGTTGTGGTGCATATTATTCAACCCGGTACAGGCATGAATATAGATGCAAGCACGCTCGATAGCAAAGGCCTCAGCGCATATACTGCCGCAGCAAAAACGCAAAGCACGGTCGATTTTATGCTTAATATCATCCCGACCAGCGTAATCGATGCCTTTGCCAAGGGCGATATATTGCAGGTATTGCTGTTTTCGTTGCTGTTCGGTTTTTCGCTGGCCGCCATCAGAGACACGGGGGCGGAAGTGGTTATGTTCGTCAACAAGATTTCACAAGTACTGTTCGGCATCGTGGAAACCATTATGAAGCTGGCGCCTATCGGAGCCTTCGGCGCTATGGCCTTTACTATCGGCAAATACGGTATCGCATCATTGGTGCCGCTGGCGAGTTTAATGGGCAGTTTTTATCTGACCTGTTTGTTGTTTATTTTCATCGTGCTCGGGTTGATTGCCAGGTTTACCGGGTTCAGCATTCTCAAGTTCATCTTTTATATCAAGGATGAGCTGTTTATCGTATTGGGCACTTCATCCTCAGAATCGGTGTTGCCGCGCATCATGGTCAAGCTGGAAAAAATGGGTTGTTCCAAGTCCGTAGTCGGTTTGGTTATTCCGACCGGTTATTCGTTCAACCTTGACGGTACTTCGATTTATCTTGCCATGGCCGCCATTTTTGTCGCCCAGGCCACCAACACCCCGCTGACCATGACTCAGGAACTGACCTTGCTCGGCGTGCTGCTGCTCACTTCAAAAGGCGCTGCGGGCGTAACCGGCAGCGGCTTTGTCACTCTTGCGGCAACGCTTTCGGTTGTTCCTACCATTCCGGTGGCGGGGCTTGCGCTTATCTTGGGTATCGACCGCTTTATGTCCGAAGCCCGCGCTTTGACCAATCTGATCGGCAATGGTGTTGCCACCGTGGTTGCCGCCAAGTGGGAAAATGAATTGGATATGCAAAAGCTTGATGTTGCGTTGAATCCAATGAATGAAATATTAGCCGATTGATTAATTCACCACGAACGACTGCATGGATAGATTTTTGCTCCATGCAAAATCTGCATTCGCCATCTCCCTGTGGCTTATGCAGGAGATAGAGCAATGCATGGAGCAGTTGCCGAGACACGAAGTTCACGAAGCTTAGTAGACGTAAATAAATAACTCATACTTTTTGTCTGTTTCAATATAATGGTGGAATGATTGATATCGCAGTTATAGATAGCATAAAAAGAAAGTTCCAGCGCATGAAAGCGGAATTGGATGAGAGAGGACTTCGTTGCTGG